>DATAUF010000078.1:0-20937 GCA_036268405.1 Mycobacteriales bacterium | reverse complement strand
AGGCCGCCGAGATCGGCGGCTTCCTGCAGCACCTCCTGCGGGAAGTCCGCGATCCGCTCCGGCAGGGTGGTGCCGGGATCGCGACACCAGCGAGGCTCTTCGCCGGCACGTTGCACGCGAACGGCTGCCGCGCGCGCCTCGCCTCCGACGATCAGCGCGACGTCGATCTCCCCCGCGGCGATGCGGCTGGCGGCGAGCGCCGCGGCCTCCTGTGGCGACGTACCGCTCA
This sequence comes from Mycobacteriales bacterium, assembly GCA_036268405.1. Classification (GTDB taxonomy): domain Bacteria; phylum Actinomycetota; class Actinomycetes; order JAFAQI01; family JAFAQI01; genus DASZTV01. Next base: position 20,708 of record DATAUF010000078.1, on the reverse strand, counting down.
GCGCGGTGAGACAGGTCCCGGCGTCGGGCGATCCGATCCGCGCACCGATGACCTGTGCCGGGTTGACGAAGCCCCAGAAGCCACCGACCACGGCGATCCAGTCGACCTTGTTGAGCAGTTGCGGCGCCCCGGCGTCATCGGCGGCCGCGCGAGCCGCGTCGACCATCAGCTCGTACGGGCCGCGCAGGTCGGCGATGTCGATCGACGGATCAGGTCGCTGGATCGTCTGCGCCGCCCCGACGATCGCAGGAGTGCGCGGATCAAGAGCCACGCGGACAAGTTAGCGACCCGCCCACGACTGTGACTGCTGGATACCGCCCGCGGTAGCTAACCGTTCACGAACTGCTGCGGGCGATGGAAGCGCGCCCGCCTGACAACCGGTGGTCGCCCGAGGTGAGGTTGGCCGTTGCGCCGGAGCGCCTGCCGGCGACGAGTCCCCCACCGTCGGAGACGGAGATTCGTGAGGTGACGAGCCGGGGAAAATGCTCCTGCAGCACGTCGGCGACCTCGTGGTCCCGATTGCGCAGCGCGAGTTCCGTCGACGCGCCGCCGGACTCGGCGACCGCCTCAGATCTGGCCTGCCGCAGGCGGTCGCCAACTTCGTACGCGAACCCGATGAGGAACGCCCGCCGGAATGCCTTGTCGCTGCGGGCTTGTCTGCGCATGCCGGTCGCGGCCTGCAGCAACAGGCTGGTGAACAGCAGGTCTACGAGACGGAGGTCGCTGTCGAATCCGACCAGCGTCGCCCTGGCCGCCTGACCCGTGTGGCTGATGACCCGGACGCCATGTGCCCGTGCGACAGCGCTGAGGATCACCCGCTTGGCAGATGCGTACGGCGCCTCGATCACGATCATCCGAACCTCCGGCTTGCTCCGGACATCGGAGCGCGCGGCCAGCAGAGCCTCGTCGATGGCGTACTTGATGATCATTCGTTCGGCGGCCTGCGCTGCCGACTCCGCCTCGGCGGGCGGTGTTGCCGGATGCTCGGCCACCGCGAGCAGCTTGCGGATCCGGGCGAGTACGGCGTCTGAGGCTTGCATCCGACGATCGTGTCAGCGGCAAGCGACATCCGAGCCGGAATCCGACGCCGGCCGTGGACAACCGGTGGAACTAACAGGTGGGGTTACGTCGTTGAGCCAGTCATGGCTGAACTCACCACTGCGCAGATCGACTACCTCGCGAGCCAGCGGCTCGGGCGCATCGCGACGACAGGCGCGGACGGCAAGCCGCACGTCGTACCGACGTCGTTCCGCTACAACACCGACCTCAACGCGGTCGATGTCGGCGGCTTTCACGTTGCGACGACGAAGAAATACCGCGACGTCGCGGCCAACCCGTGGGCAGCGATCGTGGTCGACGACCTGAAGACGGTCGATCCCTGGGCCCCGCGGATGCTCGAGATCCGCGGTCGCGCTGAGGCGATCGCCGACGGTGGCGCCGAGCTCGGTGACGGCTTCGGGGACGGCTTCGTCCGGATCCACGTCGAGAAGGTCAACAGCTTTGGCATCGAATGACCTGATTTGTGAACCCGCTTGATGTAGCTCCGTCCAGCTGGCGGTTCACAAACGATCGGCGATGCCGGATCATTTGAGGTGACCGCCGTGGGGTACGGCGTGTGCTTCGGAGGGGTCCCATGGGGTACGTCTGGCGCCGGTCGGCGCTGTCGCTGTTCACGCTGGCTTCGGTGCTCGTCCTCGTCGGCGGGCTGGTCGTCATCTTCACGTCGGTCTCGCCCGTGGTGCCGTTCGTCGTCTCGATCCTGATCGTGCTGGCGCAGTACGCGTTCGGCCCGACGATCATCGAGTGGCTCACGCCGGCGTACGTCATCGACAAGCTCCCGGATGGCAGTGGTTACGCCGACGGGCAGCGGCTCGGCCAGATCGTCGCCCAGCAGTGCCACAACGCCGGCGTCCCGCTCGTGAAGCTGGGCGTGATTGACGACGGCACCCCCAACGCGTTCGCCTTCGGCCGAACCCAGCGGGACGCGAGGATCTGGGTGTCGCGCGGGGTCGTCGAGCGACTCGATGACCGCGAGCTGGCCGCCGTCGTCGCCCACGAGGTCGGTCACGTCAAGAACCGCGATTTCATCGTCATGACCGTCGCCGCGATCATCCCGATCGTCCTCTACTACGTCTACGTCATGGGCCGGTCGCAGCGCGGTCAGGCTGCGATCGTCGGGTGGGTTGCCTACGCCGGCTACCTGCTGTCCCAGCTCGCCGTACTCGCGTTGAGCCGGGCCCGCGAGCTCGGTGCCGACCATCACTCGTGCGTTGCCACCGGCGACGGCGAGGCGTTGTGCTCGGCACTGGTCAAGATCGCGTACGGCATCGGTCAGGCCGACCGGGCGCGCTCGCAACAGGTGCGCGACCTCACCGCGCAGAAGCGGCGCAAGGAGGCACGGGCGCTCGAACGCCAGGGACACCGCATGAAGGCTGTCCGTGCGCTCGGCATCGCGAACGACCGGGTCGACGGCGCGCTGGTCGACTCGATCGAGTCGGGCCAGACGCCGCAGGTGGCGCTGGCCGCGATGAAGTGGGACGCCGTCAACCCGTGGGGCCGGTTCTCGGAGAAGCTGGCAACCCACCCGCTCGTGGTGCATCGGGTCGCGGCGCTCGAGACGAGCGGCCTGCCCGGTGCCCCTACCAGCTGGCACGCCACCGACCTGCTAAGGGCGCGAGGCCCCGAGGTAACCGCGGCACGGGTCAGGTTCTGGTGGGAGCTCCCGCTGCGCTACCTCGGGTTCGTCGCTCTGATCGCCGCCGCGATCGTCGGGTTCAGCGCCCACAACGCCAAGCTCGCCGCAGACCTGGGTCTCATTGCCGGTGCGCTGCTCGTGGCACGGGCGCTGCAACGTACGCCCGTCACCGGCTTCGTCCCCGTCGACCGCGTGACCTCGTTGCTGAGCCGGATGGACGCCAGCCCGGTGACCGGGATCCCGGTGAGCATCAAGGGCCGGGTCCTCGGCCGAGGGATGCCCGGCTACGTGTTCTCAGCCGACATCGTCGTCGCGGACGAGAGCGGCTATGTGCCGGTGCTCTACACCAACCAGCTGCCGTTCAGCAGGACGTTCTTCGCGCTATGCCGGGCGGGCAGGTTCGCGGATCAGGATGTCATCGTCACCGGGTGGTACCGCCGCGAGATGGGCCCGTACGTCGAGCTGCGCCGGGTGGTGCCGGCCAACGGCAGAGCCGCGAACAACTCGCAGTTCATCATCAACTACTCGCTGTCGGTTCTCCTACTTGCAGTCAGCGCCATCGTCGCGGCTGCAACCCTCGCCGGCTAACGCTGGTCGAGGCACGTGTAGAACGCCTGGATGACCTCGTTGCCGAGGTCCGGCTTGTGGGCGAGCGCGTTGCGCACGAAGCCGCCGCTGACCCGGCGTACCGGGTCGGCGAACGCCACCTGGCCGCCGGCTCCGAGCCCGCCGAAGGCCGAAGGCGTCGGGCCGAGCAGGCGCGTCCCTTTGGCAGGCGGGTTGTTGTAGAGGTAGCCGAGCGTGCGGGTGACCGTCGTCATCTTCTCCATCCGGCCGAGTTGCACCAGCCACGATGGCAGTGACTGGGTGACGACGCGGTCACCGGCGGTGATCTCCGGGACGCTCCACTTGCGCACCGACTCCTCCGACACCACGCGATGCCCGTCGAGCTCCCCACCGAGCGCCAGGATCGAGAAGAACCGCGCGAGCGCCGCCGCGGTCGCGCAGCCACTGCTCGCCATCACCTCCGCGCGCAGGATTCCGCCGTGTTGGGTCAACGCGACGACATCCGAGATCACCGATCGTCCGCCGGTGCCGCCGAAGGCCATGCCGGCGTACGTCGCGGGGTCGGTCATCGACCTCATCAGCCGCGGCATGAAGAGCTTCTGCGGAAAGCCGAGCTCTGCGGTGTCGAAGTCGAGAACACCCGCGAGGCGGGCGAACTCCGCGTCGTCGAGGCCGAGGTGGATGTCGAGGCCCAGTGGGTCGATGACCTCCTTACCGAAGAACGCGCCCGGACTCACGCCCGTCACGCGCCGGACGACCTCGCCCACCAGCCACCCGAAGGTGAGCGCGTGGTACCCGTGCTCGGTTCCGGGCTTCCAGACCGGCGGCTCTGCGGCGAGCGCCGCCGCGATCCCCTCGTAGTCGTCCCAGCCGTCGCCATCTGCCTGCATCAGTCGCAGCTGCGACGGCACCTTGATCGCGCCGGCCGTGTGCCGCAGCAGCTGCCGCACCGTGATCTCGTCCTTGCCCGCAGCGGCGAACTCCGGCCAGTAGTGCGAGACCTTCGCGTCGAGGTCGATCTCGCCACGGTCGTCGAGAATCTGCACGCAGAACGCCACGAACGACTTCGTGACCGACATCAGAATCGCGAGCGTGTCAGGAGCCCACGGCTTTCCGGGCTGGGCCGTGCCGGTCCGTACGTCCACGATGAGCTGACCGTCGGCGTACGCCGCAAAGGCGGCACCGCCGGCGCCGACGAGGGGCGATCGGACGAGCGCATCGCGTACCGGCTCGAAGCCTGGCGCGACCCGGCCGTGCTCGGTCTCGGACGCCATCGTCGTCACGCGTGCCTCCCTTGTGCGGTACCGGAGTGGCCCTTACAGTACCGCCCATGACGACGGTGTCCAGGGCCTCTGCCACGCCAGCGCCACCGGACTTGATGGCAGGGAAGAGCTACGGCCCGCGCCACCTGGAGATCCTCGAGGGTCTCGAGACGATCGTCCTGACCGAAGGCTTCCGTGATCTCACCGTCGGGGGTCTGGCCGAACGCCTGCGGTGCTCGCGACGCACCCTTTATGAGATCGCGGACAGCAAGGAGGGCCTGGTCCTCATCGCGATCGACCGTGTGCTGCGCCGCCTCGCGCGGATTGCTCGGGAGGCCTCTGCTCGCGAGGCGACTCTGCTCGACCAGGTGCGCGCGTACCTCACCAAAGGTCTGACCGAGCTGCATCGCGCGACACTCAGCTTCACCGAGGACGTCGCGGCTTCGCCGGACGCAGCCCTGCTGGTCTCCTCGCACTTCCGGTACGCCCGCAGCATCGTCGAGCGCATGCTCGTCAAAGGCACGGAGACCGGCGAGTTTCGATCCATCCACCCGCGGCTCACCGCCGAGACCTTCGACGCAGGGCTGATGCGACTGCTCGACCCGGATGTGCTGCGGTCCGCCGGCGTGACCTTCGCCGAAGCCGTCGAGGAGTACCTCACCTTGTTCACGGACGGCATCCGCGCTCCGATGCCAGGTCAATCAACAGCACGTCTAGGACTAGGTGCACGTCGCGCAATGAGAGGGACCGCATGACGCTGACCCGCGCGTTGCATCGAGCCGTGCAGCAGGCTCCCGACTCGCCGATGACGACGTACGGGGACCGCACGCACACATTTGCGCAGGTCTACGGTCGGGTCTCGCGCCTCGCCGGCGCGCTACGGAACCTCGGCGTGCAGGACGGCGACCGGGTCGCGATCCTCGCGCTGAACTCTGACCGCTACTCCGACGTCCTGCTCGCCACGGCGTGGGCGGGCGCCGTGGTCAACCCGCAGAACATCCGCTGGGCGCCGCCGGAGATCGCCTTCGCATTGACCGACTCCGAAACCGGTGTCTTGTTCGTCGACGACCTCTTCGCGCAAGTGGGTGAGCAGCTGCGCCGCGACGTCGACTCGTTGCACACGCTCGTCCACCTAGGCGATGCCGAGACCCCGCCCGGCATGCTCTCGATGGAGGAGCTGATCGCGGGCGCCGAGCCGATCGAGGACCGCGCGCCTTCCGACCACGAGATGGTCGGCTTGTTCTACACCGGCGGCACGACCGGCCTGCCCAAGGGCGTGATGCTCAGCTCGGCCAACCTGCTGACGTCGGCGCTCGGCTCGATGGCGTCGGGCTCGTTCCTCACGCCGCGGTCGCGCTTCCTTCACGCCGCTCCGATGTTCCATCTCGCAGACCTGGCCGCGTGGTACTCGCTGCTGCAGATGGGTTGCCACCACGTCGTCATCTCGCACTTCGACGTCCAGCTCGTGCTGGAGGCGATTTCGCAACATCAGGTCACCGATGTGCTGCTCGTGCCGACGATGATCCAGCTGGTCACCGACGATCCATCTCTTGCTGAGTACGACGTCACCAGCCTCGAGCGAATTGTCTACGGAGCCTCGCCCATCGATGACGACCTGCTCGCCCGGGCGATGAAGGCGTTTCCCAACGTCAGCTTCAGCCAGGCGTACGGCATGACGGAGCTCTCGCCCGTCGCCACGTTGCTCTCCGCCGACGACCACGTCGACTCGCCGGACCGACCTTCGCGGCGTCGTTCGGCCGGCCGCGCGGCACCGCACGCGATGGTCACGATCATCCGCGAGGACGGGAGCACCGCCGACACCGGCGAGGTCGGCGAGGTCGTCGTCGCCGGTCCGCACGTGATGCTCGGTTACTGGCGGCGGCCGGAAGAGACCGCCGCTGCGCTGCAGCCCGACGGGATGCACACCGGTGACGCCGGATACCTCGATGCCGACGGTTACCTCTTCGTCGTCGACCGGATCAAGGACATGGTCATCTCGGGTGGCGAGAACATCTACTCGGCCGAGGTCGAGAACGCCGTCTGCCGGCACCCGGCCGTTGCAGCGTGTGCGGTGATCGGTGCGCCCGATGACAAGTGGGGCGAGATCGTGCACGCCATCGTCGTCCTGCAACCCGGCGCGCAAGCGACGGCGGACGACATCGTCACCTTCGCTCGAGAGCAGATCGCGGGCTACAAGGTCCCGCGCCGCGTGACCTTCGTCGACGCGCTCCCGCTTTCCGGAGCGGGGAAGGTTCTCAAGCGCGTGCTCCGCGACCAGTACTTAGGGGTAGCGCCGTGAACCGTCGTGGGAGCGCCCGATTCCGGTATACCGCCATTGCTTACTTATACGTTTAACCATACTGTTCCTATCGCGCATCCGCGGTGTTCGCGCGCCCGTCATAGGAGGCCCCCGGTGGCTAGGCCGAGGTATGTCTTCGCCCTCGCGGCGGCGGCGGTTGTGACGGTACTGGCCGGTTGTGGCAGCACGGTCGAGCCAACGGCGACCGAGACGCTCGGTCCGGTGAACCCAGGCCTCGGCCAGCCCGGGGTGACCGGTACCACGCCGGCAACCGGCGCACCGTCGAGTTCGGGCGACGGGGCACCGCTGCCGACCACCTCTGCGAACGGAGCCGGACAGCCGACGTTCCCGACCAGTGGACCGTCTGGAGGCGCCAACGCCCCAACCGACACCACGCCGACCGGCTCACAGTCCTCGCGTGCGGCCGGACAGACCGGGCCGATCACCGTCGGCTTCCTGCTGACCGGGACGAGCAACGCCTCGCAGTACGGCGCATCGCTCGGCAACACCGTGACGGAGCGCGGAGTCGACCAGGCGCTGATCAACGCGATCAACAAGAAGGGAGGCGTCGACGGGCGCCGGCTCAAGGTTGTCTTCGCGAGCACTGACACGGGTAGCACCAACTGGGACAATGACTTCCAAGCGGCGTGCGCGACGTTTACCCAGGATCATCACGTCGCCGCGGTCCTCGGCTACGAGTTCACCTACGAGCCGGACTTCGAGTCGTGCCTCGCCAAGCAGGGGATCCCGCACCTCAACGACGGCTTCAACGTGCCGAGCAACGCGGTGTTGTCGCAGTTCCCACTGTTCTGGTCACTCGACGTGCCGACGATCGGCGAGCGCTCGATCGCGAAGTTCCAGGGCGCGATCAACACCGGGTTCCTCAGCCCGAAGAGCAAGCTCGGCATCGCGTTGGACGACTGCCCCGGCACGCAGCAGGCGTGGAGCGCCGAGGTGCTGCCGTTCCTCAAGGCGCACCACATCGACGTCGCCGCGGTTACCACCGTGGGCTGTGGCACTGGCAACAACGCCGGCACGACCTCTGAGATCACTGGCCTGACCAACACGCTGCTGAAGTTCCGCAGCAAGGGCGTTGACCGGATCAGCTTCGTCTCGGTATCGGAGGGCCCGGTGCTCTATCTCGGCACCGTCGCAGCACAGGCGCAGGGCTACAAGCCGGGTTGGATCGTGTCCTCGCTCGGTCAGCTCGCGATCACCGGTGGTGAGTCGCCGATCCCCCAGATGCAGAACACCCGCGGCTTCGGCTGGTTGCCGAGCCAGGACATCCCCCCGCAGTACACGCCGAAGCAGAACGCCTCCCAGCGGCGCTGCCTTTCACTCCTGCACTCGCAGAAGGTCAGGCCACGTGCTGCGGCGGACTTCGGGTACGCGTACAGCGCCTGCGAGGCGGTCTTCGTCTATGAGGCCGCACTCCGGGCCGACGGCGGCAACACCGACGGCACGGCGATCAGCAACGCGATCGCCCACCTCGGCAACTTCCAGAGCACGCTCAACCTCGCCGGGAAGTCGGTCTTCTCCGACGCCCGGCGCAACAACGCGCCGATGGTCTACAAGCCGATCAACTGGGACGGCGGCTGTCACTGCTTCCGCTATGGCCATCAGACCTTCACGATGCCGTGATGCGCAGCTACGGCGATCCGGACAGCCGCAGCCTCCCGCGGCACATGCGGGTTTTGGCCACGGTTGGCGGCGCGATGCAGCGACTCCATCTCGCGGCTTCGATGCACGACACGATCACCAAGCAGTCGCACACGGTGCGGCAGGCTGCTCACCCCGGTTGGTGGATGACCTATCGGGTCGACCCAACTGTCGCGTTGGCGGAACACCGGGTCGGCGGTCGTGGCGGGCCGATCCGAGTCCGCACCTACCGGCCCGCTAATGCTTCGGCGAACGCGCCGATCGTCTACTACATCCACGGCGGCGGGTTCATGGTCGGTGGAATCGAAGCCTGCGCCTGGATCTGCGGCGAGGTGGCCGCGCAGACCGGCGCTGTCGTCGCCGCGGTCGAGTACCGCCTCGCTCCGGAGCACCCGTTTCCGGCCGGCCTCGAGGACTGCCGTGACGTGCTCAACTGGATATCCGAGGGATCGATCGACGGCACCGACCCGAGCAGGATCGCGGTCGCGGGTGACAGCGCGGGCGGCAACCTGAGCGCGGTGCTCTGCCTCGAGGTGCGGGACACCAACGGCCCGGCGATCACACACCAGACGTTGATCTACCCCTTCATCGACACGACGCTGAGTGGTCAGTCATGGCGCGACTTCGCCGATAGCGGCGTCGACGTCGGCTCGGGAGAGCTGATGATCGCGGCGTACGCCGGTGCGGAGCGCGACAACCCGCTGGTCAACCCGTTGCGCGCCGCGGACCTGTCGGGCCTGCCTCCCGCGCTCGTCGTCAACGCCGACCACGACGTGCTGCGCGACGACGGCTTCACGTACGCCGGAGCGTTACGGGCGGCTGGAAACGAGGTGCGTCACACCAACTACATCCGGGTGCCGCACGGCGTGCTCTCGATGCCTCGCCTGCTCCCTGTCGCGCGGCAGATCATCGCCGAGATCTGCTCGGAGATTCGCCGCCACCTGACGGCAGAAGTCGGAGTCCGCAGGTGAGGAAGGTGCTGCGGCACAGCAGCCACGCATTGGCGGCGGCTGCACTCACCGCGGGCCTCGCCGGCTGCGCCACGAGCCTGAACGGGCTGGAGTTCCACAACGACAACCGACTGAAGATCACGTCGCCCCATGAGAACGACAAGGTCGCCTCGCCGTTCACGCTGCGCTGGACGATGCGCGACTTCACTGTGGCTGCTGCCGGCGAAGGTTCGGTCAACACGGACACGGGCTATTTCGCGATCTTCATCGATCACGCGCCGGTCAAGCCCGGGCAGACGCTCAACGCGGTGAACAAGAACACACCGTCGTGCAACCACACAATGCTTTGTACGACGAAGTCCTACCTTGCGCGGGAGCAGGTCTACACGACGACCAGGGATCAGCTCCGGATCGACTCGGTGGCCGACATCGTCGGCAACAACGAGTCGACGCAGTACCACACCGCGACGGTCGTCCTGATGGATACGGACGCCCGTCGGATCAGTGAGAGCGCGTGGTCCGTGGAGTTCCGGATGCGCGCGAGCGGGGTGGGCGGCTGATGGCCACGACCCGCAAGCGTGCAGTGCCCGGGAGCTCCGCTGTAGGACCCTCTGCTGCCGGACCCTCGGCTGCCGGACCCTCGGCTGCCGGACCCCCTGCTGCCGGACCCCCTGCTGCGAAGACCGCCGCAGCGGCCGCCGATCTCGCGGCGGCCGAGATCGCCCAGACCAAGGCGGCACTCCGCGAGAACGCGCGCCGAACCCTCGGCGTGACCGGTGAGGACAGCACCGAGGGGTTCCGCACCCTCCTGCGACGCCACCAGCTCTCGGTGTACCCGATCGTCGCGCTCGGCCTGCTCTACGTGTGTGACGGGTTCCAGGGCACCGCGCTGGTCATCCTCAGCCCCAACGTCGGTGCCGCGATCGGGATCGGCATCGCCGGCATCACCGCGGCGCGCGCGATCGGCTCACTTGCCGCGACGGCCTCTCCGCTTCCGATGGCGGCATTGGCTCAGCACAAGGCGCGGCGGGCGGTGCTCTCGATCGTGACCGGCGTGCTGTGGAGCATCACGACGCTCTTTACCGGCTTCATCATCTCCGCGGCCGGTCTCGTGGTGATCCTCGTCCTGGATGGCCTGTCCACCGGCAGCGTCTACTCGCTGCACGTCCCGTTGATCGTCGACAACTACCACCCGTCGATGCGAGTCAGGGCCGTCGCGGCGTACCAGTCGTTCGGTCAGGCCGGCTCTCTCGTGAGCCCACTGCTGGTCGCGCTGCTGGCAGGACCGTTCAACCTCACCTGGCGGGGGGTCTTCCTGGCGCTCGGTCTGATCTCGCTGGGGATCACCCTGGTCTCGGTGTTCCTGCGCGACCCGGGATTCGGCAAGTGGGACACCGAGCAGCTCCGGAACAGCGTTCACGAAGCCCACGGCGAGGGCGCGCAGCTTGTCGAGTCCGATGTCCAACTCGGCTTCTGGGAGATCTGCCGGCGCGTGACGATGATCCCGACCGCCAAGCGGCTGATGGCGAGCGCCGCGGTGCTCGGGCTGATGCTGATCCCGTTCCAGACGTTCATCTCCTTCTTCCTCTTGCAGCGCTGGAACCTCGGAGCGAGCTCGCGCGCGTTGTTCTTCGCCTACGCAAGCGGGATGGCCGCGATCTCACTGGTGATCTACGGGATGGTCGCCGAGCGGCAGTTCCGGCGTACCCCGGCCGCGATGCTTCGCGCCACGGGCTTCGTGCTGGTCGCGGGCGTCATGTGCATCGCGTTCGGCGGCTTCTCGCCCTGGTACGCCGGAATGCTCGCCGGGTTCGGGGTCGGCATCGCGCTGATCTATGTGTTGCTTCCCGCCGTCTACATCGCGCTGATGTCGATCGTCCCGGCCAACATGCGTGCGCATGCGCAGGCGCTCGCCACCATCTCGATCGGGGTGGGCAGCCTCATCGGCGCGTTGCTGCTCGGCAATGTCGAGAACCAGTACGGCGCCCACGTCGCACTGATCGTCATCGCTGTGGTGGCCCTGGCCGGTGCGCTTGCGCTGTCGACCGCAGGGAAGTTCATCGTCGCCGATCTCGACCGCATGATCGACAACGTCCTCGAGGACGAGGAGATCAAGCGGATCACGTCGGCCGGCACGCATCTGCCGATGCTGGCCTGCCGAGGGATCGACTTCTCCTACGGCCAGCTGCAGGTGCTGTTCGACGTCGACTTCACGGTCGACGACGGCGAGATGGTGGCGCTGCTCGGGACCAACGGCGCCGGAAAGTCGACCCTGCTCAAGGTGATCTCCGGCATCGGGCTGCCGAGCAAGGGCAGCGTCCGGTACGGCGGCCAGGAGATCACCTACCTGGACGCCGAGCGCCGGTTGCGGCTCGGCATCACGCAGGTTCCTGGCGGTCGGGCGGTCTTCGGCCCGATGACGGTGACGGAGAACCTGCGCAGCTACGGCTACAGCCTCGATGTCTCCCGCCGCGAGCTGAGCGACTCGATCGACGCCTGTTTCGCGGCCTTCCCGCGGCTCTATGAACGGCGTACCTCGCTCGCATCGACGCTGTCCGGCGGCGAGCAGCAGATGCTGGGCCTGTCGAAGGCACTGATGCTCAAGCCCCGCCTGCTGGTCATCGATGAGCTGAGCCTCGGCCTCGCCCCGGTCATCGTGGGTCAGCTGCTCGAGATGGTGAAGCGGATCAATGCCGGCGGCACCGCGGTCGTGCTCGTCGAGCAGTCGGTGAACATCGCGCTCAATCTCGTCGAGCATGCCTTCTTCATGGAGAAGGGCGAAATGCGCTTCGACGGGGCGAGCGCCGAGCTGCTCGCACGCGACGACTTGCTCCGGGCTGTGTTTCTGCATGGCACAGCGGCGGGAGCGCGCTCATGAACGCGTTCCCGCTTCGGCTGCCCTCATGGCGAGTCGTCATCGGGGTCGTCGCGTTCGTCGCGGCGATCTTCATCGCGAAGCTCGTCCTCATCGTGCTCGCCCACCACGGCGAGATCCAGACCTCCGCCACGCCGCTGCCGACGATCGTCCAGGGCGCGATCACGGGCATGACGTACGGCCTGCTGGGCGTGGGCCTGGTCCTGATCTACCGCAGCAACCGGATCATCAACTTCGCGCACGGCAACATCGGTGCGTTCGGTGCGGCGTTCTTCGGGGTCGCCGCGGTGAAATGGCACATCCCGTACTGGATCGCCTTCGTCATGGCGATGGGAGTGTCGGCGCTGGTCGGCGTCGGCACCGAGGCCGCCGCGGTACGCCGGCTTCGCAACGCCCCACTCTTGATGAGCGTTGTCGTCACCCTCGGCATCGGGGAGTTCCTGGTCGTCTTCTCGACCGTGATCAACTCGACTGCCGGTGCGGGATCGACGTACCCGAGCCCGCCGTTCATGCCGACCTTCCATGTCGGCGTGCTGCTCGTGACGCGCGCGTACTCCGGCATGTTGATCCTCTCGCCGATCGTCGTCATCGGACTGGCGATCTTCCTGCGGGTCAGCAAGTTCGGCCTCGGCGTGAGGGCGGCCGCGGCCAACCCGGAGGCCGCCCGGATGGCCGGCATCTTCGCCAGCCGGATGTCCTCTCTGTCCTGGGCGATCGCAGGCGCGATCTCGGCGTTCACCGCGATCCTCATCGCACCCGCGGTGGGGTTCATCAGCGGCGACGAGTTCGGTCCCTCGCTGATCTTGCGCGCGATGACGGCCGCGGCGATCGGCCGGATGGACAACCTCCCGGCGACGTTCTTCGCAGGCATCGGGCTCGGCATCACCGAAAGCGTCCTGTTGTGGGACACGAGCAACTCGGGCATCGTGCAGATGGCGCTCTTCGTCATCGTCCTGGCCGCTCTGCTGCTGCAACGCCGTCGCGGCGGTCGTGCGGAGGACAAGGGCAGCTGGGCGTCGGTGCAGGCGCTGCGGCCGCTTCCCGAGTCGCTACGACGGCTGTGGTCGGTGCGACTGCTCGGCCCGATGATCGCGCTGGTCTTCTTCGGTCTGCTCGCTGTGATGCCGCTGCTGATCAACAACAGCCAGTCGGTGACGTTCACCTACTTCATCGCCGCGGCGATCGTGGGCCTGTCGATCAGCGTGCTCACCGGTCTCGGGGGCCAGCTGACGCTCGGCCAGTTCATGGTGGCGGCGGTCGGCGCGGTCGTGTCGTTCCAGATCTCGAGCCGAATCGGCGACTTCCCGCTCGCGCTGCTCTATGCCGGGCTGGCTGCGGGGGTCGTCTCGGTGTTCATCGGGCTTCCCGCGCTGCGGATCCGTGGTCCGATGTTGACTGTCACCACCCTTGGGTTCGCGATCGCCGGACCGGCGTATCTGCTGAGCCGCTCCTTCATGTTCGGCGCCGGCGTCAACCCGGGCAGCCCGATCGTCCATGGCAAGGCGCTCGACACCGGACACACCTACTACTACTTCGCCCTGGTGCTGTTTGCGGTCTGCTTCGTGATCTGCGCGAACGTCCGGCGCAGCGGCTTCGGCAGGCTGCTCGTCGCGGTCCGTGACAACGAGGACAACGCGCGCGCCTTCACCATCCGAGCGAGCCTCGTGAAGGTGCAGGGGTATCTGGTCGCAGGCTTCATCGCCGGCCTGGGCGGCGCGGTCTACGCGCACTCGCTGTCCGTTGTCGGTGCGTCGACGTTCGGCGACGGCCTGTCGATCGACGTCGTCGTCATGACGGTCCTGGGCGGGATCTCTTCACTGGCCGGACCGATCATCGGCTGCGCCTGGATCATCGGCATCCCGAAGCTGCCGCAGCTCGGCAACCTCGGCCTCGCGGCGACGTACTTCGGGGCCACCGCAATGATCCTCTGGCGGCCATCCGGGTTGATCAGCTTCGTCGAGACTCCTCGCCGGATGGTGGTGACGGCACTCGCCCGCTTGCATGGGGTCGACGCCGCAGCTGCGTTTGCCCGCGAGGTGACGGTCGCCGTCGATGCGGGCGCCGGTGCTGCTCCGGCGATCACAAATGTCGCCGATCGCGACGAGCGTGCCGTGGTGCCGGTGCAGCGTCACCCGAATGCGCGGCCGACGCTGCTCGAGGCTCGGGGGCTGGTCAAGCGATTCGGCGGCATCACGGCGGTCAACGGCGTCTCGTTCGAGATCCGGACCGGCGAGACGCTTGGCCTGATCGGCCCGAACGGCGCCGGCAAGACGACGACCTTCGAGCTGCTCGGCGGCTTCACCAAGCCCGACCACGGGTCGGTTCGGTTCGCCGGGCGCGACGTGTCGCGGCTCGGGCCCGAGGCGCGGGCCGGACTCGGCTTGATCCGGTCGTTCCAGGACGCCGCGCTGTTCCCGACGATGACCGTCGAGGAGACGATCGCCGTGGCGCAGGAGCGGCTCGCACGCACCTCGTTCCTTGGATCGGTCCTGGGCATCTCCGGGCGCAGTGACCGGGCCAAGCGGGAGCGGGCGCGCGAGCTGATCGACCTGCTGGGGCTCGACGCGTACCGGAGCCGGCAGATCCGAGAGCTCTCCACCGGTACCCGGCGGATCAGTGAGATCGCCTGCCTCGTCGCGCTCGAGCCGTCCTGCCTGCTGCTCGACGAGCCGTCCTCTGGCATCGCGCAACGGGAGACCGAGGCCCTGGGTGCGCTGTTGGACGACCTCAAGCGGCAGCTCGACCTGACCCTTGTCGTCATCGAGCACGACATCCCGCTGATCATGGGGATCTCCGACCGGATCGTCGCGATGGCCGACGGGTCGGTGATCTGCGAGGGGAGCCCGGACGTCGTACGCAACAACGCGATGGTGATCGACGCCTATCTCGGCGGCAGCATCACCGCGATCGAGCGCTCCGGAGCCGGTCGTGGCTAGGCGTCGATCCCTGACCGCGGCCGCAGCACTCGGCTTCACCCTGCTCGGCATCGGCGCCGCCTCGGCGGTCCCGATCGGAACGGTGAGGATGACTGCTGCCTCGCATGCATCGCACGGCAAGCGGGTCGGCGACCTGGCAGAAGCCTGGTACGCCTCGCCTTCCGGTGCGTTGTGCCTGCCGTTCGTCGGTTGTCTGCCGGTGCCGCTGCCGCTTCCCTCGACATATCCCGCGGGTTCGCTCCACGTGGGAGTGACGTTGGGAGCCGAGTCGGCCCGCACCTACATCGTTCCCGCGGTGGCGAAGCACACCGGTCGACTCGCCGCGACAAGCGGCACATTGGTGCTTCCCGTCGACACGAGTCCCGCCACGGGCACCCTCGACTTCGGCTCGGCGCGGATCAAGGCCTGTCTGGTCACCGGACGCCTGCCCGCGACCGCATCGGCAATAGCCGTCACGCCCGGGGCGCCCCCCGCCGTCGACTGCAAGGTGTCGGCGCCCGCGAGCTTCTCCAGGTCGGGTGGCTACTTCTACGTCGACCTGGCCCGCTTCCTGGCGAAGTGGCGGCGGGGCACGCCGACGCGCGGCATCGCGCTGGTGCCGAACCTGGCCGGTGCCGCCCGGACCGCCAACTGGCAGGTCACGATCCTCGGCAAGGGATCGACGGGTCCGACGGTGCACTCGCTGGTCACCTACACGGCGCGCGACGACACCGGGCCGACCCCAACCCCGACGCCGACCGCGACCCCGAGTCACTCCGGAGCGCTGCCGCCGTTCGCCGGCCCGTCGACCCCCGGTGACGACGGCATCGCCCCGCTTCCGGTGTCGTCGCCCGAGGTGGCGCCGCCCGCGACTGCCGCGGTCTATCTGGTCCGGTCGAAGGGCTTCCGCTACCCGGCGATCTTCGTCGCGCCGCTCGCCATCCTGGCCGGCGTCATCTTCTTCGGCCGGTTGTTCACCGGCTCGACCTTCCAGCCCCGACCGATTCCGGTAGGACTCGGACGCAGCAGGCCCGCACCACCGAAGAATGGGAGCTGATGACAGCGATGGTCGATCTCGAGGCGAACGCCGTGACGAACCGGTCGGGGTTGCGCGCCCTGACGGACCCGTCCTCGGCTGTGCCGGTGTATCTCGGCGTGCTGGTGGCCGCTGTCGGATTCGTCCTGCTCGTCATCGGCTGGTCCGACGTCGCCGGCACGATCGACGTCGGTCGGCAGATGCCCTACCTCATGTCGACCGGGCTTCCCGGGCTTGCGCTGGTCATGGTCGGGCTGGTGCTCGTCAACGTCGGCGTGCGGCGGCAGGACGGCGCGGAGCGGGCCAGGCAGATGAGCGCGCTGACCGAGGCGCTGGCCGAGCTACGGAAGTCCGGCAAGAAGTGAGACCGGCGCGGGCGCTGCCGGTGCTCGCGGCCCTCGTGGTCGCGGGATTCGCGATCTTCGGCTGGTCGTGGCACGGCGCGAAGCACGCACGCTACGTGCCGCTGCAGGTGCCGTGGGTCATCTCCGGGGGGCTTGCGGGACTCGCGCTCATCGGCCTGTCGATGGTCTCGTGGCACATCTATCTGTGCCGGAGTGACGACGCCGACCACCGCGCGGAGTGGGACGCGTTCACGCGCGAGGCGATTGACGTCCTCGCGGACCGCTAGCCGAGGAACAGCTTGGTGGTGATGCCGGTGCCGACGTAGTCCAGGCACGGTCCTGGGTTCGCGGTGTAGGCCAGCGATCCACCGTGAGCGCCTCGAGCGGTTCCGTACCGGGTCGTCACCGTGACCGGGACCGTCCCCGATCCCGGCGGTGCCTTGGCCAGGATGAACGCGTCGGACAAGACCTTGACGGAAAGCGCGTCCTTGCCGCCGAAGCGCACGGCGGCCCCCTTGGCGAACCCACTGCCGGTGATCAGCACCGGTCCACCCGCAACGTCGAGGTGAGTGGGACCGACGAGGTCGATCCGAGGCCCGTGGCGGTCGACCAGCTGGCGGTACGCCGGGTCGAGCCCGGCGTGGCGGGCGATGTTGGTGGGTGCCTCCGAGGGATCCGGGATCTCGCACACCGTGGTGGTCTTCGTCGTCGCGACGTCGGTGTGTGGGAAGCACGGGTAGATCGGGCCGCCTTGGGAGAAGTAGTTGTCGTCGAGGCGGATGTGGCCGACCGTGCGGCAGCCGCCGGAGGCGAAGGAGTCGAACGGCTGGTCGAAGACGAAGTTGCGGGCGATGTCGACGTACTGGCTTGCGGCGTCGGTGTAGAGGCTGAAGTCGGTGTTCTTGCCGTTGTACGCGACGTTGTCGGTGATGTGCAGCGCGGTTGGCCAGCTCGTGGCCTGCGAGCCGTTGGTGTAGATCGCGCCGCCATCGCCGAGCGTGCTCATGTAGTTGGAGATCAGGTTGTTGGCGACCACGTTGTAGGCGTTGCTGTTGGGGTCGCGGTCGGGTTCGGCCAGCGTGCCGTGCCAACCGCCCCACCCGACCGAGATCCCGGTGTAGGGAACGTCGTCGATCTGGTTGTGCGAGATCAGCGAGTGCTGGGTGTATCCGAGCCAGATCCCGATGCCGCCGAGGTACTGGTTCGCGACGTTGTGCAGGTAGTTGTCGGAGATCGTGTTGAAGCTCTCGAGCGCCGCGTGACCGGCCGGCGGGAGCGCGTCGTCGGTGCTGCCGAGCTGGATCCCCGATGCCGAGATGTCGCTGAACTCGTTGCCCTCGACCAGGTCGTGCCGGCTGCCGTCGTAGATGTCAAGACCGGCACCGCCGAGATGGCGGAACGTGTCGCCGACGACGTGCACTCGCCGGGTGGAGGTGAGCACGACATTGGCCGGGGTTCGCGTCCACGAGGCGAACGGGCAGCTGCCCGTGGGCTTGGAGTAGCGGCAGGTTCCTTCGGAGTCGTTCGCGTCTGCGCCGACGAGATACCAGTCGGCCTGCATCTGCGGGAACCCGTTGCGCGAGTCGGTGGCGGTCCAGCCGGCGTAGGAGAACGTGATGCCTTCGATGGTGACGTCGTGCACCGGGTGGGCGTGGTTGCCGGCGACCTTCAACAGCGTCTGTACCGCGGGCGCGACGATCGACTGACCGGCAGGACGCCGATTACCGGTCGGCTCGTAGGAGATGGTGTGGCGGACGTGGTCGATCGACCAGTGCCCGGGGGTGAGCAGCTCGGCAGCGTTCTCGATGGCGGTCGGGCTCTTCCACATGGCAAGCCCGCCGAAGCCGCCCATCGGGTCATCGACCCATGCCAGCTCCTGAACGCCGAGCGCCTTGAGATGCATGTTGTCCCAGCACGGCTGCGCCACCGTGATCCCGGTTCCACCGACCGCCGTGATCGGGCACGACGTCTGGGTCCACGGGCCGTTGCCGCCTCGGAACACGACCTGTGCGCTCGTGGCATCCGGCCAGCTCGCCATCGCCGTCGAGGTCGCGGTGAGGCCCGTCGCGGTCTGCAGGAAGGTGGTGCCTGCGGGCAGGCCCGTGGCCATGGGAAGGCGATGGCCGTCGACGTAGAGCTGTCGGGTGTCGAATCCACGGGGAACTGACGCCGACCAGGTGTTCGACGTGCCGGGCACCCGGTGCCAGCCGGTGATCGCGTGCGCGCCGCTGATCACCGGTCGAGCGCCCGCAGCCGCGCGGTAGACCACAGCGAATCCGTGCGTGCCGGAATCCGACGGGCCGAGCCGGATGGCATGCCGGACCTGATACGTCCCGCCTTCGAGTACGACGTCGATGTCCGACTGCATGATCGGGGCCAGAGCTCGGGCTGCGGCCTGGCCACTGGCGAGCGTGCAGGGCTCGGCCTGGCTGCAGCTGCTGCCGGCGCCATCGGGCGAGACCACGATGATCGTCGCGGCCGGCGCCGATCGCGCGGCCAGCGCGGCGGAGGCGGGCAACGCTGACAGCGTGACCGCGAGGACCGCGATCCACCGCATGCGCCTGATTATCTGTGCGCGTGGGCGAACGCGCGCCCATGGTTGATCAGCTGATCGGAGTCAGTCCCAGAGCTCGTGGAGCAGCTGCTTCCACGACGCGAGGCGCTTGGCCGTTGCGTGATCGCTTCGCAC
Organism: Mycobacteriales bacterium; assembly: GCA_036268405.1. Lineage (GTDB taxonomy): Bacteria > Actinomycetota > Actinomycetes > JAFAQI01 > JAFAQI01 > DASZTV01. The sequence continues at coordinate 1,417 of DATAUF010000078.1, read as the reverse complement.
GACCCGGGCACGAGCTGCGCCGTGCATCGCGTCGATCAGGATGAGCAGCACGAGCTCGTAGTTGCGATGTTCGACGTAGTCCGGCCACAGTGCGGCGCACAGGGTGCGGATCTCGCCGCGCAGGCTGCGGTCCTGTCGGCTGATCGCCTCGCGGAGCTCCGCGTCGTTGCGAGCGGCCGACCACAGCTCGTCGATGGCGATGGCAAGGGGGCTGTTGAACGACATCCAGAGGACATCGATGCCAACGTCGATGCCGCCGATCTGCTGGGCTTGCCGCACTGCCGGGTGGATGACGTCGCGTTGGGAGTTGAACAGCTCGATGACGGCGGCGACGAACAGCTCGGCTCTGGAGGGGAAGTGGTGCAGCAGCGCCCCGCGCGACACCTCAGCGCGGCGCTGAACCTCGAGCGTCGTCGTGCCGGCATGCCCCAGCTCGACCAGCGAGTCGACGGTCGCGGCGATGATTCGTGCCCGGGTTGCCGCGCTGCGCTCGGCCTGGGTACGTCGGACCGCGACCGTCGTCACCTCGGACCTAGGACAGCAGGCCGCGAGCCACGTGGGTGATCTGCACCTCGTTGCTACCGGCGTAGATCATCAGCGACTTGGCGTCCCGGGCGAGCTGCTCGACGCGGTACTCCGTCATGTAGCCGTTGCCCCCGAACAGCTGCACGGCTTCCATCGCCACCTCGGTCGCGGCCTGCGACGCGTAGTACTTCATCGCCGATGCCTCGGCGAGGGTCGGCGTCTTGCCCGCGCGGCGCAGCTCGATCGTCCGGAACACCATGTTCTGGACGTTCTGCCGCGCGACCTCCATGTTGGCCAGCTTGAGCTGGATCAGCTGGAACTCGCCGATCTTCTGTCCCCACAGCTCGCGGTTCTTCGCGTAGTCGATCGACAGTGACAGGCACTCCTCGATCACGCCGAGGGACATCGCGGCAATGCCGATTCGCTCCGTCGTGAAGTTGGATCGGGCACTGTCGCGGCCGTCCTGGCCGCCGCCCCCGCCGCCGAGCAGCCGGTCGGGCTCGAGATAGACGTCGGAGAAGAACAGCTGTCCGGTCGGCGAGGAGTGGATTCCCATCTTCCTGAACGGCGCCGACTGGGTGAGTCCGTCCATGCCCGCGTCCAGCACGAACGTCAGCACCGGGCGGCGGCGCTTGTCATCGCTGCTGCCGTCGTCGAGCTTTGCGTAGACGATCATCGTGTCGGCGAACGGGCCGTTGGTGATGAAGGTCTTCTCGCCGTTGAGCACGTAGCCGTCGCCCTTCGGCCGCACCGTCGTCGTCATGCCACCGAACGCATCGGACCCGGAGTTGGGTTCGGTGATCGCCCAGGCGCCGACCTTGTCGAAGGTCTGCAGATCGCGAGCCCAACGCTGCTTTTGCTCGATGCTCCCGCGCGACATGATCGTCCCGCC
>DATAUF010000077.1:0-97758 GCA_036268405.1 Mycobacteriales bacterium | reverse complement strand
AAACGACCGGACCACCGGAGGCATCGATAACGATGCAGTTCCCCGACGCCGACGTCAGACCGATCGACCCCTCGTCATACGGCGAGCTGGCATGGTCATACGTCGACGTGGTGGAACAGGTCGGAGACGCCTGGGAAGCAGAGGTGGGTGCAGCGACAATCGCCACCGCGAGGACCGCAACGAGCGCGAGGCCACTCCCCCGTCCGAAGGACGCCATGCAGCCGAGTATCACAGGGCACCCTTCGCTGCGCAGCCCTGTTCTTGCGCGCAGGTCATCCTCGTCCGAGGCTCGTCTGGGGATCGCGTGTGACATGGGTGCGCTATAGCAACCCGCATGTCACATGCGTGCTGGGTGTCGGCACGCTGCGCTCGAGCTATCGGATCTTGCGGTAGACCAGGTCGAAGTGCTTCGCCCATACGCCGTTCGCGTCCCCGAACCGTCCGGGAATGCTGGCCAAGGTTGAGGGCGAGCTTCGCCGAGCGATCGCGGCGGACAGACTCGAGCAGCGGGACGGACTGCATACAGAACGCCAACTAGCCACCGGACGGGCGACGACGACCGGGTCGATGCGGTGGGCTCTGAGTTGCTTCGGCGAGCATCGCGTCGACCAACGATCGTGCCGCCCAGCGCGTGACCGCCTCCTCATCATCGCCCGACAGCCCGCGCACGTCGCGAAGCACGACCATCGCCTCCCAGCCGATGACCATGCTCAACGCAGAGACGAGTCGGTCGAACTGCTCCGCGCTGAGCCGCTCCCGCCAGGGTTCGATCGCCTGCTCGATCCATGCAGTTCGCCGATGGCCGCGGCGGGACGCGCCTGCCGGCAGGTTCGGCGGTGGGGTCTCGACGGTGAGCCGGATGATCCGCCTGCCCATTGGAAGTGCTGTGTCAGACGCCGCGAGCAGACCTCGCGCAAGGGCGTCGACGCGGGCCGGGACATCATCGCCCCCCGCATCGAGGCCCAACGCTGCATCGATCCCCGCGCTGCTCATCGCGCCGACGGTGGCGTCGAGCAGGAGTTGCTCGAGGCTGGCGAAGTGCGTGTAGATCGTGCGCCGGGAGACATCGGCGGCCGCGGCGATGGCATCGACCGAAGGCGAGGGGTCGTCACGGAGCAGTTCGGTCGTCGCGGCGATGATCGCGTTGCGGGTACGGCGGCGCTGTGCCGCGCGTCCCGGTCCCGCGGAGTCGGGCATTCGGAACTCCTCCCCGCTCTTGACACGACACCTTGGCATCAGTATACCGAAGGGCAGTCATTGCACACGTATGCAACTAAAGGGGTGAAGTGATGAGCCCAATACCGTTCGTGAACTGCTTTGAGGTGCCCGCCGGTCAGGAGGACGAGTTCCTCGCTCGGTGGACAGAGGTGAACGACTACATGCGGGCCAAGCCGGGCTACGTCGGTCACCGACTGCATCGCTCGCTCTCCCCCGAGGCCCGCTTTCGGTTTGTGAACCTCGCACAGTGGGACACAGTCGAGGACTGCCAGGCGGCCCACGACGAGGGATTTCGCCGACTGGTGTCTCAGCCTGGTTGGGCCGGGTTCACCTCGACTCAAGCGATTTACCAGGTCGTGCACGAAGGCACGGCCGAGTCGGCGCGGTCGCCGCATGCGTAGCTCCGACCGCGGGGGTCACGACGGCCGATTGCTGATGGCCGGCCTTGGTGGCTTGGTCTTCCTCGCATTGCTGATCGTCCAGAACGCCCTCACCCTCTTCACCGACCCAGCAGACTCGGCCTCGGCCGACCAGATCTTGCATTTCGCGCATGCTCAGGCGTGGAGCGTCGACCTGCTCGTCGTCACATACGTCCTCGGCTTCCCGGCGCTCCTCGCATTTGCCGCCGGGCTGAGCCGACGCTGCGTCCAGCTCGCTCCGGCCAGCGAAATCTGGGGATGCGTCGGCCGCATGTCCGCCGTCGTCATTGTCGTCCTCTTCGGGCTGGTCAACATCGTGCAGGTCGTCATCGTCGCGGCGCGTGCTGACCTGGCCAGCGATCCCGCCCTGGTCCGCACACTCTGGATCCTGCACAACGCCGTCTTCACCCTGAACCTGCTCGCCATCGGTGGCGCCCTGCTGGGCCTCGGTCGCGGCGCGACTCAAGCGGGCCTGGTCCCCCGCTGGATGGGGCCGGTCTCGACGGTCGGCGCGATCCTGCTCGCAATCGCAGCGGCGCCGGCGGTCGCCGAGGTACACGGCTCGAAGATCCTGGCCGTCGGGCTCGTTGGCTTTCTGTGCTGGCTGGTTCTGCTCGCCACCTCCAGCATCAGCCTGCTCCAGGGCACGGCGACCCGCAGTCCTTCTGTGGCCCGAGGGCTGGCCGCCCCCGATCATTCGCTGTCGGTGCGATAGCGCAGGTTCGGTGAGGGCCATTCCTTCGACTGGGCCCAAAAGGTTGGCCTCAGGAAGGCGCGAGGTCAGCGTCGATGGACGAGCCGATTGGCGATCTCGAAGAGCTTCATGCCGCTCTGCTGACTGAACGTGACAAGGATCTCGAAGGCTGCGTTCGCATCGATGTCGAACCGCTCCATCAGAATGCCTTTGGCTTGGCCGATGAGATCCCGGTGATCGACCGCGAGCGCGAGCTGCTGCTCGGTGCGTGCACCGGCATACGCGATCGCGGCATGCGCCGCGAGCAGCAGGCCTACGTGCTCGGATTCGTCCGTGAACGCGTCCGCACCACGGGAGTAGAGGTTGAGCGCACCGAGGTTGTCGCCCTCGACGTAGAGCTGGAAGGACAACATGCCGAGCGCTCCGGCTTCGTACGCTCGTCGCGCGAACTGGGGCCATCGGGTCTCGGTGCGCATGTCCGGTACCCGAACGGTCTGTTGCTCGTAGGCCGCGTCCAAGCACGGTCCTTCCCCGGTCTCGGCCTGCAGTGCGTCGACCCGTTCAGGAAGGCTGCTGGACGCCGCTTCCGACGTCACGTCGCGGCGTCCCACGACGACACTGATCGAACCCTCGTCAGCGCCGGGAACCAGGTCGATGGCGGCTCGGACCACTGCGGCCAACGTGTCGTCTGGGTTGGTTTGCTCCTGGAGCGACCGTGCCAGCTCACTGAGCTTGGTGGCCAACTCGTCCATTCCCAGCGTGGTACCGGTATCGCTGCTGGATGGCTCGCCTCGTCCTTTGTCGAGCGACTGCTCGTGCTCAGACATGGCAACCGTCCTCCGCCTCGCACCCTAGCTGCGCCGACCTTGCGCATCGCTAGCCTTCGGCGTACTCAGGACAAAGGATCTTGTCCAGCCGAACCGGAAGGTCGCGGATCCGTGTACCTGTCGCGTGGTACACCGCGTTGGTGATGGCCGCGGCGGTTCCGACGATTCCCAGCTCGCCGATGCCCTTGGTGCCGAGCGGGTTCAACTCTTTGTCTGGCTCCGCGAGCCACTCGACCTCGATCTCGGGTACGTCGGCATGGACAGCGATGTGGTACTCCGCGAAGTCGTGATTCACCTGGTCACCGGTGTTGGCGTCGAGCACCCCCTCTTCGTGCAGGGCCATTCCGAGGCCCATCGTCATGCCGCCGATGAGCTGGCTTCTCGCCGTGCGCGCATTGACGATCTGCCCCGCCGCGTATACGCCGAGCAGCCGCGACACCCGAGTCTCGCCGGTGACCCGGCTGACCTGGACCTCGGCGAAGTGGGCGCCGAAGGCGTGCTTCCCATCGCGATCGCGCTCGGCCAGCGCGTCGGTGCTGTCGCCCTTGCCCAGCAGCCCTTCCGGCGGGATTTCGCCGTGTGCTCGATCGATGCGCGTTCGCAGGTCGCGGCATGCGAGGTCGATCGCCCATCCCCACGACCCGGTGCCGGAGGACCCGCCGGCGATCGACGCCTTCGGCAGTCTGCTGTCTCCGAGCTCGACATCGACGACACCGACGTCGACGCCGAGACAGAAGGCCGCGATCTGCGCGATAACGGTACGACTTCCCGTGCCGATGTCGATCGCGGCCGTCGACACCGTGAACCGCCCGTCTGCTTCGGCGCGGACGGTAGCCGTCGAGGGCATGACCATCGCGGGATACGTGGCGCCGGCGACACCCGTGCCGACGAGCCACTCCCCCGCGCGGCGTATCCCAGGGGTCGGATCTCTGTCCGCCCACCCGAACAGCTCCGCGCCGCGTCGCAGGCATTCGACGTAGTGCCGGCTGCTGAACGGCGTGCCGCTCTCGGGCTCCGCCTCAGGCTCGTTGCGGATGCGAAGCTCGATGGGGTCTATCGCGAGCTTGACCGCGAGTTCGTCCATCGCGGTCTCAAGCGCGTACATGCCTGGACATTCGCCCGGCGCCCGCATCCAGCGCGGTGTGGGAACGTCGAGTCGGACCAGCTGATGCGCGGTGCGTCGGTTTGGCGCGGCATACATATGACGGGTGCACACAGCAGTCTGCTCGGCGAACTCGAACAGCGTCGAGGACTGTTCAACGACGTCGTGGGCAATCGCAGTGAGATGCCCGTCGCGAGTGGCGCCGAGCTGAATCCGTTGGATGGTCGGCGTGCGGTAGCCGACGAGAGTGAACATCGCCTGTCGAGAGATCGCCAGCTTGACGGGCCGACCCAGGTGCCACGCCGCCAAGGCGGTGAGGACGACGTTCGGCCGCGGACTTCCCTTGGAGCCGAACCCGCCTCCGACATGCTCGCTGATGACCCGAACCTCGCCCGCGTCGATCTCGAAGATCTTGCTCAGGACATCTGCTGTCGCGGACGGTCCCTGGTTGGAGTCGTAGAGGGTCAGGGATCGATCCGACCAGACCGCGATCGTGGCGTGCGGCTCCATCGGACTGTTGTGGAGAGCCGGGGTCGTGTAGACGTGGTCGATGCCGACGTCTGCCGTCGCGAGCGCGTCATCGGGCTCACCGATGACGCTGACCGCGGGGAACTTCGGGTTGACGACGTCCGGGGTGTAGAGGTTCGGATGGTCCGCGCGCAGCAGCACGTCGTGAGATGCGTCGGTGAGGTCGACGGCGAGGACGCGAGCGCCCTCTTGCGCCGCCTCCAGCGACTCGGCGATCACAAGGGCGATGACCTGGCCGCGATAGGAGATGTCGGCGCTCTGCAGGACGGCGAGCTCGGTGTCGTCGACTGCCTTCAGCCGTCGAACGTTGCCGTGCCACAACACCGCGAGAACACCGGCGACGTCAGGCTGCTCGTCAACACCAAGCACAACGCCCTTGGTAACAGCTGATTGCACCGGCCAGGCGTACGTCACGTCGTCGATCGCATATTCGACGGCGTAGCGCGCGTCACCGGTTACTTTCGCTGCGCCGTCCAGTCGTGCGACGGGTGCACCCAGCGTGGCGGTCATGGCGTGACCTCTGACAGCCGGGACAAGACGTCAACCACCAGATTGCGGATCAAGGGCAGCTTGTATCGGTTGTCTCGTAGTGGGTCCGCTGCTTTGAGCTCGGCGTCGGCCGCGGCCGCGAAGCGCGCAGCCGTGGCCGGCTCTCCTCGCAACGCCGACTCGGCGACGTGGGCCCGCCACGGCGTCGGCCCGACGGCGCCGAAGGCAAGCCGCACTTCGCGCACGGCACCGTCCACCACGTCGAGGGCAGCCGCTACCGACCCGACAGCAAACGCGTACGAGGCGCGGTCCCGAGCCTTGCGATACGTCGACCTCCCCGCGTAGACGAGCTCCGGCACGCGCACGGCAGTGATGAGGTCGCCGACCTCGAGCGTGGTGTCGCGGGTCGGATCATCGCCTGGGAGGCGGTAGAGATCGTCGAGCGAGACCGTGCGCTGACCGTCTCGGCCCTCCACCACGACCAGCGCGCCGAGCGCTGACAGAGCGACTGCCATGTCCGACGGATGCGTGGCGATGCAAGCCGGCGATCCACCAAGAATCGCGAGATTGCGGTGGTCGCCCTCGCGAGCCGGGCAGCCGGTGCCCGGTGCTCGCTTGTTGCACGGCTTGGTTGAATCCATGAAATACCGACAGCGGGTTCGCTGCAGCAGATTGCCACCAGTCGTCGCCATGTTCCGAAGCTGGCCTGACGCGCCCGCCAGCAGTGCCTCGCTCAGCACTGGAAACCTGCGACGGACTCGAATGTCCGCCGCAAGCACGCTGTTGCGGACGCCCGCGCCGATGACGAGCCCGCCGGCGCCGTCTTCGGCGATGTCGTTCAAGGAGAGCCGGCCGATGTCGATCAGGTTGGCCGGAGCGGCGACGCCAAGCTTCATCAGGTCGACGAGGTTGGTGCCCCCTGCGAGAAACGCAGCGTCATTCAGCTGTGCGGCCGCTTGGATCGCGGTCTCCGTGTCGAGCGCTGCCTCGTAGTGAAACGGTCTCACAACGCCACGTCTTCGATCGCCGCCACGATGTTGACATAGGCCCCGCAGCGGCACAGATTGCCGCTCATCCGCTCGCGGATCTCCCGAGCGTCCATTCGCGATGCCGAGTCTGCGGCGTTCGGCGTGACGGCGCTCGGCCATCCGGCGGCGACCTCGTCGAGCATGCCTACCGCCGAACAGATCTGTCCGGGTGTGCAATATCCACACTGAAGGCCGTCGCGATCAACGAACGCCTGCTGCATCGGATGCAACTCCTCGCCGGCCCTCAATCCTTCGATGGTCACGATCGGGACGTCTTGGTGAGCGACCGCAAGCAGCAGGCAGCTGTTGACGCGGCGACCATCGAGAAGGACCGTGCAGGCCCCGCACTGACCGTGGTCGCAGCCTTTCTTGGCACCCGTCAGCCCGAGCTGCTCGCGCAGCACATCCAGCACGGTCGACCGAATGTCTGCCTCTACGGCGTAGGAAGTCCCGTTGACTGTCAAGACGAGCGACCCCATCGAACTTGGCGGCCGCGTCACATCCGTCGACTACCCTCGCCGCTGCGCACTAAGCACCGTGGGCGCAGCCCAGGGCGGGCGGACTCAGTCGTTGTCGGTTCGATAGCCGAGGTTGGGCGAGAGCCACTTCTCGGCTTCTTCAACGGTCCAGCCCTTGCGCGTCGCGTACTCCTCGACCTGGTCGCGACCGATCTGCCCCACCACGAAGTACTGCGACTGCGGGTGGGAGAAGTAGAGGCCGCTGACAGCAGCACCCGGCCACATGGCCATGCTCTCGGTTAGCTCGATGCCGGTGTTGGCCTGCACGTCGAGCAGGTCCCAGATCGCGAGCTTCTCGGTGTGCTCCGGGCACGCCGGATAACCCGGTGCCGGTCGGATCCCGACGTACTTCTCACTGATCAGAGCCTCGTTGTCGAGGTTTTCATCCGGCTGGTACGCCCAGAACTCGGTGCGGACACGCTCGTGCAGCCGCTCGGCAAATGCCTCCGCGAGCCGGTCCGCGAGCGATTCGAGCAGGATCGCGCTGTAGTCATCGAGCGCGGCCTTGAACTCCGTGATCTTTTCGGTGATGCCAAGTCCCGCGGTGACGGCGAACGCGCCGACGTAGTCGTGAAGCCCGGTCGACTTGGGGGCGACGAAGTCCGCGAGTGACCGATGCGGCACGCCGGGCCGGTGCTCGGTCTGTTGGCGCACCTCGCGCAACGTCCTTCGTACATCGGTCCGCTGCTCGGTGGTGTAGACCTCGATGTCGTCGTCGTTGACGGAGTTGGCGGGGAACAGTCCGAAGACGCCCGCCGCGCGTAGCCACTTCTCCTCGATCAACCGGTCCAGCATCGCCTGCGCGTCGTCCCACAGCCTGCGGGCGGCTTCACCCGAGGCCGGGTTGTTCAGGATGTCCGGGAAGCGCCCCTTCATCTCCCACGAGTTGAAGAACGGCTGCCAGTCGATGTAGTCCCGCAGCTCGTTGAGCGGGTAGTCCGCAAAGACCTTCACGAACTGCGTCGCCGACGCGCTCTTCCAGTCTCCGTCGTGGTGAACGTCCGGCGCCTGCTGCGCGAGCAGGCGTGGCCGCGGCGGTCGGTAGTCCGACCAGTCGATCGGCGTACGGTTCTCGCGCGCCGCGGCCAGCGGCAGCACGACCTTGGCGTCCGCTCGCTCCGCGTAGCGCTTGCGCAGCGCGTCGTAGTCGGTCTCGACCTCCGCGAGCAACGACGGACGCTGCTCGTCGGAAAGCAGCGCTGCGACGATCGGCACCGAGCGCGACGCGTCCTTCACCCAGATGACCGGACCGTGGTACTTCTTGTCGACCTTGACCGCGGTGTGCGCGCGAGACGTCGTGGCGCCGCCGATCATCAGGGGAATGTCGAAACCCTGGCGCTCCATCTCCGACGCGAAGTTGACCATCTCGTCCAGCGAAGGCGTGATCAGCCCGGACAGCCCGATGACGTCGGCGCCGTGCTCCTTGGCCGCGTCGAGGATCTTCTGCGCGGGGACCATCACCCCGAGGTCGATGACGTCGTAGTTGTTGCACTGCAGCACGACGCCGACGATGTTCTTCCCGATGTCGTGGACATCGCCCTTGACCGTCGCCATCACGACCGTGCCGTTGCTGCGCCCGACGTCGTCCGGCGACTTGCCGGCCTCGATGAACGGGATCAGATAGCCGACCGCCTTCTTCATGACCCGGGCCGACTTCACCACCTGAGGCAGGAACATCTTGCCGGAGCCGAAGAGATCGCCGACGACGTTCATCCCGGCCATGAGGGGGCCTTCGATGACCTCGATCGGCTGCCCACCGCGTGCCTCGATCAGCTGGCGCAGCTCCTCGGTGTCAGCTTCGGCGTAGTCATCGATGCCCTTGACCAGAGCGTGAGTGATCCGCTCGTCGACCGGCAGCTCGCGCCAGCTGTTGTCCGTCGCGTCAGCGGTCGTGCCGTCACCGGCAAACTCCGAGGCAATCTCGAGCAGCCGCTCGGCGGCGTCGGGTCGCCGGTTGAGCACCACGTCCTCGATGCGCTCACGAAGCTTCGGATCGACCTGGTCGTAGACGACGAGGGCGCCAGCGTTGACGATGCCCATGTCCATGCCGGCCGCGATCGCGTGGAACAGGAAGACCGCATGGATCGCCTCGCGGACCGCGTTGTTGCCGCGGAACGAGAACGAGACGTTCGACACCCCACCGGAGACCAACGCACCGGGCAGGTTCTGCTTGATCCAGCGGGTGCCCTCGATGAAGTCGACGCCGTAGTTGACGTGCTCCTCGATACCCGTGGCGAGCGCGAAGATGTTGGGGTCGAAGATGATGTCCTCGGACGGAAAGCCGACCTCGTCGACCAGGATCCGGTACGCCCGCTCGCAGATCGTCTTGCGCCGCTCGAGTGTGTCCGCTTGGCCTTCCTCGTCGAAGGCCATCACGACCACCGCTGCGCCGTACTTGCGGCACAGCCGTGCCTGCGCCCGGAACTTCTCCTCGCCCTCCTTCATCGAGATCGAGTTGACGATCGGCTTGCCCTGGACACAGCGAAGCCCGGCTTCGATCACCTCGAACTTCGAGGAGTCGACCATGATCGGGACGCGGCTGATGTCGGGCTCGCTGGCGACGAGCTTCACGAAGCGGTCCATCGCGGCGAGGCCGTCGATCATCCCCTCGTCCATGTTGATGTCGATGACCTGCGCGCCGTTCTCCACCTGCTGGCGCGCGACCGACAGCGCCGAGTTGTAGTCACCGTCACGAATGAGGTTGCGGAACTTCGCCGACCCCGTGATGTTGGTCCGCTCGCCGACATTGACGAACAGCGACTCCGCGGTGATGGTCAGCGGCTCTAGCCCGGAAAGCCGGCACGCAGCCGCGCTGGGCGTCGGCACCCGGGGAGCCACACCTTCGACCACCTTTGCGATCGCACGGATGTGATCGGGCGTCGTCCCGCAACATCCACCGAGGACGTTGATCAGCCCGCTCTCTGCGAACTCCTTGACGATGTCCGCGGTCTGCTCCGCCACCTCGTCGTACTCACCGAATGCGTTGGGCAAGCCGGCGTTGGGATAGCAGGAGACGAAGCAGTCCGAGATCCGCGCCAGCTCCGCGAGGTAGGGGCGCATCTCGTGCGCACCGAGCGCGCAGTTCAGCCCGATCAGCAGCGGGTTGGCGTGCCGGACCGAATGCCAGAACGCCTCTGTCACCTGCCCCGACAGCGTGCGGCCGGACGCGTCGGTGATCGTGCCGGAGATGATCACGGGCCAGCGGCGCTCTCGCTGCTCGAACAACGTCTCGACGGCGAAGATCGCGGCCTTCGCGTTGAGAGTGTCGAAGATGGTCTCGATCAGCAGGACGTCGGAGCCGCCGTCAACCAGGCCGTTGGCCTGTTCGAGATAGGCCTCGACCAGTTCTTCGAACGTGACATTGCGCGCGCCGGGGTCGTTGACGTCCGGCGAGATCGACGCCGTACGGTTCGTCGGTCCGATCGCGCCGGCAACGAACCGCGGCCGGCCATCGGCGGCTTCTGCCGCGTCGCACGCCGCCCGCGCCAGCCGTGCCGCCTCGATGTTGAGCTCGTAGGCGAGGGGCTCCATCCCGTAGTCGGCAAGTGAGATTCGCTGGGCGCTGAACGTGTTGGTCTCGACGATGTCCGAGCCGGCCTCGATGTAGGCGTCGTGGATCCCGCGGATCGCCTCGGGCTGCGTGAGCGTCAACAGGTCGTTGTTGCCCTTGAGATCACTCGCCCAGTCGGCAAAGCGCTCGCCGCGGTACTCAGCCTCGTCGAAGGTGTGACGCTGGATCAGCGTGCCCATCGCGCCGTCAAGCAGCAAGATCCGCGACTGAAGCATCTCGGTCAGGGATTCCGTGGCGTCGGGACGCACTCCAGAGACATCGGGCACACCCGATTGTCTCATTTCACCTGTCAGGACGCTTTATGAATAAGCATTGTCACGCGGGTCCTAGCATCGCGGCGTGAAGGAGACGGCGGCCAGCGGGGCTCGCCGCTATGACAGCCCCGTACGCCGGCAGCGCGCAGCGGAGACCCGAGAACGGATTGTCGACGGCGGCTCCGCGCTCGTTCACGAGCTGTCGTCCTGGGACTGGCGGGGCGTCACCGTCCGAGCGGTGGCCGAACGTGCCGGTGTCCACGAGCGCACGGTGCATCGGCACTTCCCGAGCGAAACCGACCTGCGCGCGGCGCTCCTTCAACGACTGATCGAAGAGTCAGGTGTCGTTGTTGAGGGGATGCGCCTTGAGGATCTGCCGCGACACGTCGAGCAGCTCTTCGGATACCTCGCGTCGTTCGGCAGCCCGGCTCCCCCAAAACCCGACGCCGCCCTCGCCGAGCTCGACGAACGACGGACAGCAGCGCTGCTGGCGACCGTCCGAGAGGCGGCCGGGGACGTCCACGACGACGAGCTTCGGCGCACAGCGGCGCTGATCGATGTGCTGTGGGGACTGCCCACCTACCGGCGGCTCATCGACGACTGGGGCCTCGATGCCGCCGACGCCGCGCAAAGTGTCGGCTGGCTGCTCAACCTGATGACGGATGCGATCCGCGGGGGCCGCCTGCCCGGCTAGCTGTCGTGAATGGCTTCGACTCACAGGCCCAGGTCGACGACCGGCCGCTCCAGGGGATTGATGTTGAGCTCCTTCAGCGCGCCGAGCAGCTTCTTGCTCGGCCGACCTTCGAGGTACCCGTCGATCGTGCGGTGGAAGTTCGACAGATGGCCCTCGATCTGGCCGGAGATCCGCATGTAGTCGAACGACCGCGAGTGCAGGCCGAGCTGTTGCTTGGGGAGGTTGGAGAAGTCCTGCGTCGGGATCGGCGGGACCCGCGGGTCGTCGTGCGCCCAGGGCTGCGGAATCGGCAGTCGCGGCGGCTCTGCGCCCTCGGGGAACCGGGTAAGCGACCAGATCTCCATCAGGGTCTCCTCCGGCCCGAGCGGCCGGAACCGGTACTGCGACGCGCTGCTATACATCGGCAGGATGAAGACGTGCGGGAAGCAGTAGACCATCGGCTCGGTGAGGCCATCAGCCTCGATCTGGTTCAGATCAGGGATCAGGTGCTTCTTGGTGCGATGCCACTTCACGACCGCGTCGTTGAGACTTCGCTCCCACTCCGTGCGCGCCGTCACGGGGTCCGCCGGCAGCTTCACCTTTGCCTTGAGGCGTTCGGCGATCTTCACGTCATTGGCATGCACCATGCCGGCCATGCCGTCGCTCATGACCCGCAGGTACTGCATCTCCGACTCGAGGAACGCCTCCTGGTCGAACGCCTTGTTCTTCGACGGATAGCGGCCCGGCAGTCGCAGCTCCGGATGGGTCTCGAGGACGTGGTACTGCTCCATGAACGCCTCTTGCGCGAGCTTCCAGTTCACCGGAAGCCGGAAGGAGGACCACCACTCCGGATGCATGTTGTCCAGCTGCCAGGCGTCCATGTACGTCGCGAACGGCTCGATGCTCGCCCGCAGAGGCGGTGCCTGGGGGTCGAGGTTGATCCAGGCACAACCACCCCACGTCTCGCAGAGCACCGGGACCAGGTCGATGTCACCTTCACCGAGGTTGTGCGCGGAGAAGGTGCTGGCCCGCGACACGAACGTGTTGGCGCCGTCGGCGTCGTAGCACCAGCCGTGGAACGGGCAGGTGAACCCGCTCGTGCACGTGCCGGATCCCTCGACCAGCCGCACGCCGCGGTGGCGGCAGGCGTTGTGGAACGCCTTGACGCTCATGTCGTCGCCGCGGACGAGGATCACCGATTGGTCGAGGATCTCGTAGGAGACGTAGTCGCGAGGGCTCGGGATCTCCTCCAGCCGGCACGCCATCTGCCACACCCGCGGCCACAGCTGCTCTGTCTCGAGTGCGTAGAAGTCCGCGTCGTAGTAACGCTCCTTCGCGATGCGGTCCGGTACGTCCATCGCGAACGGGATCGGGCGCTTGGACGCCTGCTTGCCTGCCATGGCTCTCCCCTGCGTCACGAATCCGCCTATGCCACGTCGTCGCGGCGCTTGCGTCGTCCGCTTACCGGCTTGCGCGCCTGGCGCGTGCCGACCTCTTCCACTACTTCCGGCGAGCGTTCCACATCGAACTCGCTGCCACTGGCGCGCAGCTCGGCAAGGAGGTCGGTGAGCACGCGACGCTGCGCCTCCGAAAGACCGATCTGCTCATAGACCGACGCGTTGAGATCCGCCGTAGCGCTCATCGCGATGCGCCGCCCGCGCGCCGTGATCACGGCAAGCGTGGTCCTGGCATCCGAGGGATGCGCCACTCGTCGCACGAGCCTGTCCTGCTCGAGCCGGTCGATGATGTTGGTGACCGTCGCCGGCGGGATGCGCAGCGTCTTGCTGATCCAGCTCAGCGTGAGAGACGACTCCGGGTCGGTCGCAAGCCAGGTCAGCACCTCGTAGCGGGCGAAGGTCAGGTCATGACGCCGCATGACGCGGTTCACCTCGTCCGCGAGCAGCTGGTAGGACCGCAGGATTGCGGTGAACACCGCCATCCCTGACGCAGCCTCGGCATCCCAGTGCCGCAGCCAGACGCGCCGCGACGCCTCGACGACATCGAACGGCGCGGGCTCGAAACCACCGCCCCGGGAAGGCGTACGTCGCTCTGCCATCAGTGGACCCCTGCCGACGACACAGACCGTCCGATGATGCCGTCAGCCTCGAGCGCTGCAATCTCCTCGGCGCTGATCCCAACCTCCGAGAGCAGCTCGGAGTTGTGCTCGCCCAGGAGCGGAGCATGCCGGTGGTGCCGCCGTGCCGGTCCGCGCGAGAACGTCATCGGCAGCGTGCTGTAGCGCAGCGACCCCGACACCGGGTGCTCGACCGCCTCGAAATAGCCGCGCGCGGCGATTTGCGGCAGATCGGGTTGCTCATGTGGCTGCATCACCTTGCCGACCGGCACGGTGGCACCCCAGAGCACGGAGACGATCTCGTCGGCGGTGCGCCCACGGCACCACTGCGTCAAGTGCTCATCGATCAGGTCATGGCGGGGGAAGCGGCCAGCAGCGCTGTCGAGCGCCGGATCAACCGCCCAGTCGGGCATGCCCAGCGCCTCGCGCAGTGCGATCCATTGCTCATCCGTCGCGACGGCGATGGCAACCCAGGAGTCATCCCGGCCGTCGTCGTCGGGCCCAGCGGCTTGATACACACCCTGCGGTGCCGCGAGCGGCCCACGGTTGCCGGCTCGCTCCAGCAGCGCGCCGTACACCGAGTGCTCGATGACCTGTTCCGCGGTGACGCTCAGCGCGGCATCGACCATCGCCGCCTCGACCAGGCAGCCCGCACCGGTCTGGTCACGGTGTTCCAGGGCGACGAGCAAGCCGGTCAGCGCGTGCAGCCCCGCGTTCGGGTCGCCGACGCAGTACGGCTCGATCGGAAGCCGATCGGGGTATCCGGTGAGCCAGGTCATCCCTGACGCGTCCTCGATGACGAATGCGAAAGCCGCGACGTCACGCCACGGCCCGTCGAGACCGAAGCCGGGCATCCGCACCATCACCAGGTCCGGGCGCGACTCACGCAGGATCTCGTAGTCGAGACCGAGCTGATCGAGAACCCGGGGGGTGAAGTTCTCCACGATGACGTCACAGGTTGCAACCACCTGCTTGAGCAGCTCTACGCCGCGAGGGGTCGCCAGATCGAGCGTCAGGCTCTTCTTGTTGGTGTTGAGTGCCGCAAAGATCGGCCCGCGCTCCCAGAACTGCTCCTCGGTCTGCGGGATCCCGCCGATCAACCGAGCACCATCCGGGCGCGTCGCCGACTCCAGGTGAATCACCTCCGCACCGAGCATCCCGAGCACGCTGCCCACGAGCGGCCCCGCCCAGAAGGCCGTCATGTCGAGCACCCGAAGTCCACTCAACGGCAGGGCCAAGTCGCGGTGCCGGGCGCTCACTCTGGGAGCCGCATCATCGAGCGCCACCGGCGCGAGGCGGTACGCCGGGCTGGGGTTCGTCGCACCGTCGATGGGGTTGGCGACGAACGTTCCCCGCTCGGCGAAGTGTGCGAACGTATCCGCGTTCGCGCCGTTCACCAGTGGCGCATTGGGGATCCGGAACGCCGTAGCGAGCTCGAGCAGCTCGTCAACCTTCTGCTCGGCGATCCACGCGTCGATCGTCGGCATCAAGGCAGTCCGCTCGAGGAAGAGCTTCGGATCCTCGGTCCATTCGGGATGGCCCACCATCGCCGCGAAGTCGTACCACTGCTGTCCGGTACCGACGCCCAGTCCGACCATGCCATCGGCCGCAGCCGCGACACCCGGCGTCGGGACGAAGCGCTTCTTGCGCATCGGGCGGCCCATTTGATCGTGATAGGTCACCGGGTGATAGGTGAGGCATGTCGCCAGCACCTCGAGCATCGACAGGTCGACCACCTCGGCGCCGCCCCGACGCAGCGAGCTCAGCGTCCCTACTGCTGCGAACACCCCCGACAGCCACTCCCCGATCTGACCGCCGACGTGAACCGGTGCGCGATCGGGGTAACCGCGACCGAGCCCGATCATCGCCCCTGACCATGCCTGCAGCGTGAACTCCGTCGCGGGCTTGTCCGCCCACGGACCCTCGAGACCGAACGGGGTGATCGACGTGATCGTCAGGTGCGGATGACGACTCAGGAGAGCCTGCGGAGCCAGGTCCGGATCCTTCGCGATGGTCGAACCGCGCGACCAGACAACGCCATCGGCCGTGGCCAGCACGTCATGGAGCACCGAGACGTCATCTGGACACTCACTTCGCTTGCCGGCATGCAGGTAGTTGAACAGCCCGCCGTTGTGATGTTCGGCGATCGTCGCGCCGCTCGCCGACCAGCGTCGCAGCGGACCGCCGGTCTTCGCCTCGACCTTCACGACCTCCGCGCCGGCGTCAGCGAGCAGCTTCGTGCAGTACGCGCCGGCAATCCAGGACGAAAGGTCGACGATCCGACGTCCTGCCAACGGGCTAGGTGTCATTTCGATGGTGGCTGCTCGCGGCCGGACCGGGACAGTCGCCATTCCGGCGGGAAGCGATCGTCATTCTTCTTGACCATGTTGTTGACGCCGCCGTCCATGATCTTCCCGCCGAGGCCCGCGTCGCTGTTGTCGACATCCTCTCGCAGGGCGCCGGTCATCGACTCCAGCCAGGCGCTCATCATGCTGCCCATGTACTCGCCCTGGTGCTGCTTCATGATGTTGAAGAAGGTCTTCTGCATGAAGATCGTGTCGGTCGGCCGGTTGCTGGCGCATGCAAGCGCGTACTTCTCGACCTCGGCTTCCAGGTCCGCGCGCGGCACGACGCTGTTGACGAAGTTGCACTCCGCCATCTCCGCCGCTGTGAACGGGCGCCCGGTGAAGACCATCTCCTGGAACTTGCGCAGCCCCATGATCGTCGCCCACTGCCACATTCGCGGCGCGTAGCCGACATACCGAAATGCCGGATGGCCGAACAGCCCGTCGTCTGAGGAGATCACCAGGTCAGCGTCGGCAGCTTGGTAGAAGTGCCAGCCGTAGCAATAGCCCTTGACCTCGAGGATGCTGATCTTCTTGAAGTCCGCCAGTGACCGGTTGCCCGAGCGCGGGTCGGCGTACCAGTGCACGAGGGACGCGCCGTTTCGGTAGTTGTGGCGCCCGGGCATCGTGACGTCCTCGTCGTCCTCGATCCCGAACTCCTCCTGCATGGCGACGCCGCCCTTGCGCTTGGCCATCAGCTCGTCGAGGTCCGCGCCGGTTCCGAGGTGCTCCCCCTCACCGCGCACGACCAGCACCTTCACGTCGTCGTCGAGGCTGGCCTTGAAGATCAGGTCGCCGTATCGCTTGCGCGCGCCGATTGTCGGCGCGTTGATGTGGTCTGGGCGGTTGAACGTGATCGTTGCGATTCGGGTCTGCGGATCCTTGGAGTAGAGGATGATCTCCTCGGGCGACGGGACGTCGGTCACCGGTCAGCTCCTTCCGCTGTCGACATGGGCGCCTCCGCGCAGCGGTCTGGTCGACAGGAGCTCAGGTCCGGCGTCGGTGAGCAGGACGGGCGCCTTGCCGTAGAGACCGCCGACGCCTTCGCGCCAGACGTACGCCGTGACCGCGAGCACCATCCCGGCCTCGAGTCGAAGCTCGGCAGCGGTCCTGGGCAGGCTCGCCATCACCAACGGGACGTCGTTGCCGTTGCCCAGGCCCCGGGCCACCGGCATCGGCGGCACGGCAACACCTACTGCCTCATATGCCGCAAGAAGACCGGACGCGGGGCCGCCGGGGCGGCAGGCATCGAGCAGCCGGTCCCACAACGCATCCCAGCTGCCTGCCAGCGAGCCGGCGACGCGTTCGGCGCCGTCGACCGCGGCGGTCCAGCCCACCTCACCGACATAGCCGCGGGCGATCACGCCGCCGTCGAGCGCCACCAAGTCGTCGGCCGTGACGGCAGTGTCCCGGCTGGTCCGCGACCAGGCGTCGCTCCGCGAGGTGATCCACACGACGTCCTGGGTGCTCGGCGTCGTCACCCCGGCTTCGGCCATGTGTTCCATGAAGATCCCGGTGAGCTGACGCTCGGTGACGCCGACCCGGAGCGCCTCCTCCGCAACAACGAGCGCGCCCTCGGCGATCTCCACCGCACGCCGGATCGCGTCGACCTCGTCCGGCATCTTCACGGCACGGACGCGGCGCATCATCTGCTCGCCGTCGACCAGGTCCGCGGCTGGGAATGCCTTGCGAACCAGTGCGATCGTCGAGGGCATCAGCCCATCGGTGGCCACCGTCCTGGCCGTCGCTGCTCCCTCGACCTTGGTCAGCCAGGCGAGCGTGGTGGCACCGTTGAACGTGATTCCGTGCAGGTTCTCGTGGGGAATGTCGTCGGGCACGCCATCGTCCCAGGTGCTGACGATGTCGATCGCACCGCTTGACGAGAGAACGCAGCCCGGACCGAACGGGCGCGACCCGTTGATCCAGAGCCGGGGCACACCCGCGATGTAGCGGGCGTTGGGCTCACGGCCCGAGATGAAGATGTCGATCCCGCGGTCTTTCATCTCGGTGAGCACGCGCTCACGGCGCGCAGCTCGCAGCGTGGCGGCGTCAGGACGCACTTCGGTGTCTGTCACAGCGTCCTCAGAACGGGTCGTACGGGTAGTCGGTCAACGGCTCCCAGCCGTCCTCCGTGATGAGGACGACCTCCTCGGAGCGATAGCCGCATTGGCCGTCCTCCCAGACCACCGGCTCAAGGACGAGCACCATGCCGGCCTCGAGCACGTAGGACGCATCGAACGCCTCACCGATGTCGCTGCCGACGAACGGCATCTCTGCGCTGTCGATGCCGAGCCCATGGCCGAGGTAGAAGTGCGGCAGCCATGGCTTGCTGCCGTCGTTGGCCTCGGTCGCCGCATCGAGGAGTTCGGAGTTCCTGGCACCCGCTCGAGTGACCGCGAGCGTGGCATCGAGGATCGCTCGCCAACGGTCGAACTGCGCCCGCTGGACCGCATTGGGCTCGTTTCCCACAACCCACGTCCGGCCGAAGTCGGTGTGCATCCCCTCATAGCTGAGGCCCAGGTCGACCCACAGCACGTCACCTGCAGCGAGCTCCCGTTCGGTCGACAGGAGCGGCAACGCCAAGTCCCCGGTCGTGGTCCACGGTCCTTCAGCGATGCTGTTGGGCATCACCTGCCAGATCGGGTCGAGGATGTTGGCGTCCGCGCCGGCGTCGAAGATCGTCCGCAGGAACGTCGCAGTCAGGTCGACCTGTCGCACTCCAGGAGCGAGCTTGGCCTGCACGTCGGCGATGCCGAGCTCCATGATCCGCAGACCCTCGCGAAGGCAGGACAGCTCGTCCGGCGTCTTGTGCAGCTTTGCCCGGCTGATGATGCGACCCGCGTCCGTCGGCGCTCCGCTGGGCCCGAGAAACAGCTCGGTACGGCGCAACGAGTGCGTCCATTCGTCGTACGCCACGACCGCTTCGGCCGGGAGCAGCTCGCTGAGCTTCGGCAGAAACAGCACAACGCCCTCGTCGAAGTCGAGGTGCGCCGGACCGTGAACGTGGTCCTCCGGCAGTCCCGCACGCAGCCGGTCGTCGCTGCGGATCGGCGTGAACAGATGGGGCACGGCGTCCTCGGCGAGCACCACCGCAACCGGCCGCTCGAACGTCGTGCGGCTCTCGTCTGCGAACGGCCAGATCGCGCCGGTCGCGTAGACGACGTTGGTGTTGCCCGACAGCACGAGCGCATCGATGCCCTGCTCGCGCATGACGGCGCGCACCCGGTCCGTGCGATCCAGGCGCATCCGCGCCAGGTCCGGCCGAGCCGGGAAGCGCGTCGGCCGCGCCTCCATGAGACCAGCGGTCATACGTCGAGCTCCGCTCGCAATCCGGTCTCGAGTCCGAGGAACCGTTTCGCGTTGTCGCTGGCGATCGCCTTGCCCGCCTCCGGACCCACCATCTCCACAACGCTCGCCAGTGATGAGTTGCTGTAGCCGTAGGTGCTCTCGTTGTGCGGGAAGTCGGTTGACCACATGACCTTCTCCACGCCGATCCGGTCGACCATCGACAGGCCCAGCGGGTCCACCATGAACGACGCATACATGTGCTTGTCCCAGTACTCCTGCGGATCGAGCTTGATCTCGGTGTCCTGCATGTGCCGGAACGACGCGGCGATGTGTTGCGCATCCTGGATCGCCGACGGCACCCAGTTGATGCCACCTTCGAAGTAGCCGATCCGCAAGCCCGGATGCCGGTCGAGAATGCCGCCCAGGACGTACTTTCCGAACGTGTCGCGGAACGGCGCGACGGCTTGGAACATGCCGACCTGAAGCGCGTTGAACTCGATGGGGGTCTGCGGCGGGTTCTCGCCGATGTGGTGTGAGACCGGAATGCCCGACTCCTCAATCGCGTCCCACACGCCGTCCATCGACGACGCGCAGTAGTCGATCGGCTTCTTATCATCGTCCTTGCCGGGGACCAACGGCATCAGGAACGTCTTCAGCCCGAGCTCCTTGAGCTCGGTGAGGGTACGGCGCGCCCCGTCGGCATCCCACCAGTTGATGAGGCCGACTCCGTAGATGCGGTTGCCCGAGCGTTCCTGCACACCGGCGATGTGCTCGTTGTAGATCCGGAAGCAGCGCTCGCGGACGGCTTTGTCGGGCCAGCCAAACAACGCCAGGATCGAGTTGGGGAAGGCGAGCTCCGCATGGACCCCTTCGGACTCGAGCGCGGCGAGACGCGCCGCGATGTCGCCGGTGTGCGAGCCCGGCACGGGGTCGTACTGCGTGAGGACGTCGATGAACTCCTTGACGAGCACCGACTTGCCGCCGACCGCGAGGACCCAGCCGCCGTCCTCGTTGGTCACGCGCGGAGCCTGGTCCCTCATGTCTTCAGGGAAGTTCTCGAAGAAGATGTCCTCGGAAAGCGAGATGTGGTTGTCGGCCGAGAACACCTGCGTCCCGGCCGGCAGTCCCACGTCGACGAGGGGCGGCAGCTCGCGGTCCTTCGGCGCTCCGAACCCGTCGCGTGGGTACGTCACTGTGGTCGAGCCAGCGGACATCAGGCCTCCTCGGCGTGTGGCCGGAGATTACTTCGGTGTCGTAGCAATGGTCAATGAAATCTGGTTGGATCCGATGAGCAGCGCCGGCAAGAGCCGGCACCTTCGAAGGGTGGTGTGTCAGGCGGTGGACGTGGCATGGGACCACACCTTCGACTTCGTCGCCGTCGGTTCCGGCGGCGGTGGCATGGTCGCCGCGCTCGCTGCCGCGGATGCGGGCGCCAGCGCGCTCGTGGTCGAAAAGCAGTCTTTGATCGGCGGATCGACGGCGATGTCCGGCGGCATGGCGTGGGTCCCCAACAACGCGGTCATGAAGCGCGCCGGGGTGGCCGACTCCTATGAGGACGGAATGGCCTACTTCGACGCCGTCGTCGGCGAGGTGGGTCCGGCCTCGACCCACGAACGTCGGCACGCGTTCTGCACGGCGGGGCCGGAGATGATCGAGTTCCTCGAGGCAGAGGGCGTCAAGTTCGTCTACTGCCCCGGCTACAGCGACTACTACTCCGACGCGAAGGGCGGTAGCGACATCGGCCGCGGTGTCGAGCCGGTGCCCTGGGACGGCCATCAGCTCGGCGAGTGGTCCGGCAAGGTGCAGCTCGGCATGGCCAAGCACCTCGGCCTCGCTGTCATGACTAACGAAGCGCGCTATCTCTCGCACTACAACCGCAGCATCAAGGCATTCGTGACCTCGGCGCGGGTCGCGATGCGAACCACCTGGGCAAGGGTCCGGCGGCAGGATCTGCTGACCAACGGCGCATCGTTCATCGGCCAGGTGCTGAAGATCGCACTGGCCAAGGGCGTGATGGTCTGGACCGATGCACCGCTCGAAGACCTGATCGTCGAGCAGGGTCGCGTCGTCGGGGTTCGAGTGACCCGTGACGGCGCCGTCGTCAACGTGCAGGCGCGTAAGGGCGTGCTGCTGTCGACCGGTGGGTTCGCACAGAACCGAGAGATGCGCGCGGAGTTCAGTGGCGACCAGCCGAACCAGGCGAAGTGGTCGATGGCGAACATGGGTGACACGGGTGAAGCCATTCGTACCGCGATCGCGCTCGGCGCCAAGACCGACTTCATGAACGAAGCGTGGTGGCTGCCGTCGCCGCGATCCGGCAAGTTCGGGCAGAACACCCTCGATCAGGCGCGGCAACGGCCTCGCACGATCTACGTCGATGCGGCGGGCAAGCGGTTCGTGAACGAGTCGAACTCCTACATGGAGGTCGGCAAGGCGATGTACGAGCGTGACAGGACCAGCAAGGCAGTGCCCTGTTGGCTCATCTTCGACGACCGCTACCGCAAGCGGTACGCCCACGTGCGCTCCTCCCCCGGACGATTTCCGAAGGCCGTCCTGGAAAGCGGCAAGATCAAGAAGGCGGCGACGCTGCGCGAGCTCGCTGAGCTGTGCGGGATCGATCCTGATGGGCTGGTCGAGACCGTCGAGCAGTTCAACCGGCACGCGATCGACGGCAAGGACCCGGAGTACGGCCGCGGTGAGTCGGCGTACAACAAGGCGCTCGGCGATCCGCATCGCAAGGTGAAGAACCCGTGCATCGAGCCGATCGAGGAAGGGCCCTTCTACGCGTGCGACGTCGTCCCCGGCGATGTCGGGACCTGTGGCGGAATGATCACCGACGAGCACGCCCGAGTGATCGGCAAGGCAGACCAGCCGATCGCGGGCCTCTATGCCACCGGCAACGCGACGGCCACGGTCATGGGCCGCCACTACCTCGGCCCCGGCGGCAGCATCGCCAACAGCATGATCTTCGGATTCGTCGCGGCACGGCACGCGACTGGGAAGGCAGCCTCGTGACGGAGTTCTCCCAGGTCAACTTCTTCAAGGACGCGGAGATCCAGGCCGACCCCTATCCCTACTTCGACTGGGTGCGCGAGCAGAACCCGGTGTGGCAGGAGCCGAACTACGGCGCCTTCATGGTCACCGGCCATGCGGAGGCGAAGGAGATCTACCGCGACCCGGCCACCTTTCCGGAGCACGAGGCCGCCTCCGGCACCTACTCGTCCTGCAACGCGGTCAGCGGGCCGTTCGTGAAGTTCTCCGAATCGGTCGACGGCGACGACATCACCGAGCTGATCGTGAAGCATCGCCACGAGCTGCCGTTCAGCGACCAGATCCCTTCGTTCGACCCGCCGTACCACACCGATCAGCGCTTCCTGTTGATGCGCCTCATCACCCCCGGGCGGCTACGCGCCAACGAAGAGTTCATGTGGCGCTACGCCGACTCACTGCTTGACGTGTTCCTCGACGACGGCAACTGCGAGCTGATCGCGCAGTACGCGGAGCCGTTCACCCTCACGGTGATCGCGGATCTCGAAGGGGTGCCCGAGTCCGACCACGACAAGTTCCGCGACCAGCTCTCAACCGTCTCCGACGCGCTGGCACACAAGCCGCTGGAGTTTCTCTACGAGCAGTTCGCCGCCTACGTCGAGGACCGCCGGCGCGAGCCTCGCGACGATGTCCTCACGGGCCTTGCGACTGCGGTGTTCCCCGACGGCTCGACACCGGAAGTGAAGGACGCGGCCCTCATCGCCGCCAACCTCTTCGTCGGCGGGCAGGAGACGACCGTCCGGCTGCTCGGTTTCGCGCTGCGCATGCTCGGTGAGCGCCAGGACCTGCAGAAGGTCGTCCGGGACGAGCGGGAGCTTGTGCCGAACTTCGTCGAGGAGACGCTGCGCCTCGAAAGCCCATTGCGCAGCCAGTTCCGGATGGCTCGCGTCAAGACGACTTTGGGTGGCGTCGAGATCCCCGCCGGTGGCACGGTCATGTTGCTGCCCGGCGCTTGCAATCGCGATCCCAAGACCTTCGAGAACCCTCACGATTTCGACATCCGTCGAGCCAACGCCCGCCAGCACATCGCCTTCGGTCACGGCATCCACACCTGTGCGGGCGCACCACTCGCCCGCACAGAGGGCCGGGTCACCCTCGAGCGATTCATCGAGCGCACCAACAACATCTCGATCTCAGACGCTCATCACGGACCGGCTGATGACCGCCGGTACGCCTACCTGCCGACCTTCTTTCTGCGCGGCCTGAAGAAGCTCTATCTCGAGATCAGCTGACCGCTACGGCACCGACGGCTTGGCGGTCGACATGATCAGCCTGGTCTGCGCCATGGAGTTGCCGGCGGCCGTGCCGCCGTCGATCGGGAGGATCACGCCGGTCACCTGCGCGGCGCGATCGCTGGCAAGAAACACGACGGCGTTCGCCACGTCCTCGGGCTGCGCCTCACGTTCGAGCGGCTGCATGTACTTCAGCACCGGACCCATGTCATAGGTCGTGATCCCGGTCCGGATGTGGGCCGGCGTGAGGCAGTTGACGCGGATCCCGTAAGGCGCGAGATCGACCGCCATGCACTTTGTCGCGTGTGCGATGGCCGCCTTCGACGACCGGTACGCGATCATGCCCGCCCCCGCGTTGATGGCCGCGATCGATGCGTTATTGATGATCACGCCACCGCCGTTGTCTCGCATGTGGCGAGCCGCGCGCTGCGATCCGGCTATGACGCCGAAGAGGTTGATGTTCATGATCCGGTGAAAGTCCGAGAGGTCGTCGTCGAGCAGTCGAGTCAACGCGCTGCCGACCCCCGCGTTGTTGAACATGATGTCCAGCCCGCCGAAGCGGGTGACCGCGAAGTCGACAAGTGCCTGCACCTCCTCGAGGTCGCTGACGTCGGCCCGTAGAAACGCTGCGGCGTCACCCAGCTCTGCGCATAGGGCCTCGCCCGCCTCCGCATCGATATCTGCGATCACCACGCTCGCGCCTTCGGCCACCAACGCGTGAGCGGTGGCGCGGCCGATTCCGCCGGCGCCCCCGGTGACGATGGCCACCTTTCCGGCAAGCTCTTCCCTCTGCATGCACCGGACCTTACGGTCTCGGTCCCTAGCCTGCCGCGAGCGCCGCTTGAAGGCCCTCGATGTCGGCCACCGTCACGGTGACCGCAGGGTGGCGGATCCGGCCGAACGGATCGATGGCCGGCACGGGCTCGGCGAACTGGATGCACACCCCCGCGTCGCGGTTCGTCGCGAAGGTCAGCCCGCGGTCCGCGAAAGAAAGATGTGGTGGCCCGACCGTTTTCAGATAGCCGTATGGACCCGTGGCCAGCGCTGTCCTGACGTTCGAGAGCGGCGTCTGGAGACGCCAAGGACCAAACCTCGCGGACAGCTCACCGAACTCGAGCTCGACGCGAGCCGTCCACGGCGTGACGCCGAACGGGAGGCCACCGAGCCGGTACGCCGCACTGAACCGGAAGTCGAAGGATGCGGTCGGCATGCAATCGGCTTACCCGTCCGACGGGTGGATACCCGGGCGTGAGCCCGGGTAGGTAGTTGCCTATGACTGACATGACACAGACCATTGAGGTCGACGTTCCGGTCACGGTTGCCTACAACCAGTGGACCCAGTTCGAGTCGTACCCGGAGTTCATGGACGGCGTCGACGAAGTGAGCCAGAAAACCGACACCATGACGCACTGGAAGATCTCCATCGGCGGCGTCAAGCGCGAGTTCGACGCTGAGATCACCGAGCAGCACCCGGATGAGCGAATCGCGTGGCGCTCGGTCGACGGTGCGGCGCACGCGGGAGTCGTGACGTTCCACAAGCTGGACGACGCGCACACCCGGGTTGCGTTGCAGATCGACACCAAGCCGGAGGGCGTTGTCGAGAAGGTCGGCGACGCCATCGGCCTGACCAACGCGAACGCCAAGGGCGATCTGAAGCGCTTCAAGCAGTTCATCGAGAAGCGCGGCAGCGAGACGGGCGCGTGGCGAGGGGACGTGCCTCGAAGTTGACCGACCCTCAGCTCGCAGAGTTGAGGCTGGGTGGCGCCGCCGCTGGATTGCTTCCCCATGCGCTGCGGCTGGCCGACATGCTGTAGCTGAGCGTCCCGTGTAGTTGCTCGTCGGTCAGCCAGACCTTCTTGAGCGCGTGGCCGTTCAGCCTCGCCGACGCGATGTCGGGGTGAAGCGCTCCGGCCCCGGCGGCGTCGATCTCGAAGCGGTGACCGATCTTCACCGATGTGAACATCGGTGCCGTGAGTTCCCACGCGTCGAAACCAGGCTGTGCCTGGTACATCCCGATGGCCGAGAGGACGTAGCCGGCCGACATCGTGCCGGCGTCGTCGTTGCCGGGCAGGCCAAGTGGCCCCGGGCTGTAGACGCCCGCCTCGGCGTGCACGATCTGAGCGGTGCGCCAGGGCTCCCCGAGCCAGTCATAGAGCCATGGGGCCTCGAGGTCGGTCTCATTTGCCGGCGTGTACTGGTTGCCGATGTAGACGATGCCGAACAGTGAAGAGTCCGCTTGTACTTCGGGTACGACGGGTGCGGCCTGTCGGTCCAATGCCGCCGTGAAGAAGCGGTCGAGCCGCTTCAACATCGTGCCGTGACCGATGGCCTCCGACAGACCCCGCACATCCTGCGGCACCAGCCACAGGTACTGCCAGCCGGTGCCTTCCTGCCAACCGTCGGCGAAGATCGGGTTGAAGACCTTCGTGACGCCCAGGCTGGTCGGCGTGGCCCAAGAACCGTCGACCATGCGGGGCCGCAGGAACCGGTCCTTGGCGTCGAAAAGATGGCGCCAATAGCCGGAGCGGCGACGGAAGACCGACAGTCGCCTGGCGTCGTGGAACTGCTTGGCAAGGGCGGCAACCGACGCGTCGTCGATGGCGTACTCGAGGGTCACGGCGGCACCTCGGTCACTGACTTGCAGCGGGATGAACCCAAGCTTCAAATAGCTGTAGAGGCCCGAACGTGGGGCCACCGATGGCAACGCCGTGCCCTGCCGGACGACGTCGACGTACGCCCGCCGTGCATCGGCACCGCGCAACGCACCGCTGGTCACCAGCGTTGCCAGAGTGGCCGTGCCGGAGTCGCCGCCCATGATCCCGTAGTCGCGGTTGCCCCGAACCCATCGGGGAATGACTCCGGCGTTCTGCGCGGTGTCGGCGAGCAGCGAGATTCCAAGGTCGTGCGCGACGCTCGGCGCGACAAGAGTGAGCAGCGGCGTCTGCGTCCGGTAGGTGTCCCAGAGGGAGAGATCCGTGTAGTGATGATGGCCTGGCGTCACACGATGCACCCGGTTGTCGAATCCGCGGTAACGCCCGTCAACGTCGTCAAACGTGGTCGGCATCTCGAGCGCGCGATAGAGATTCGTCTCGAACGTCCGGTGGCTGCGTGTCGTGCCGCCAGTTACGGCGAGGCTTGCCAGTCTCGCGTTCCACGCCCGTTGCGCCGCAGCCCGCACGGTGTCGAAGGACGGCGATCCCGCGGTGTCGGCGCCGAGGTTGCGGACCGCCTCCATGGCGGAGGTGTAGCTCAGCGCGATGTCCGCCTGCACCTGACGCACCTTGGTCGCGTCGAAGCTGATCCATCCGCCGGCGCCACGGCCCGATGCCAATCGGTTACCCGCCGAGATGCCCTTCGCCGTCCAGGTGCCGTGGCTGTCGAACGGACGGTTGAACCGCGCGGCGAACCAGATCGACACGCCACCCGAGTCGGGCACCAGAACTTCGCCGCGCACCATTCGATCTCCGAGGACCCGGAAGGCGCCGGTCTGGGTCCCGCCGTCCTGGTTGCTGTCGTTGTCGCGGGTGACGTCGAAGATCAGGTTCGCCCGGGAGGTCGACGGGAAGGTGAAGCGCTCGACAGCGGTGCGCAGCGTCGAGGTGAGCTCCGCGCGCACGCCGGTTCGCAGCAACGTTGTCGCGTAATAACCGGGCTGCGCGGTCTCGGTGACGTGCGTGAAAGGACTGGCCCAGCTGCTGGGCTGCTGGCTGGTGACTGCGCCGGTCGACGGCATCACCGGAAGCTCGCCGCCGATGTGGATGCCGGCCCCGGAGAAGTGGGTAAGCGCGAAGCCCCGGATCTCCGGGTCCTGATAGGAGTAGCCCACGTAGTCGAGTGGGTCGTCGCCGAGCGGGGTGGTCGTGGCGGGGCCGGGTGTGACCATCCCGAACGGCACTCCCGCGGCAACCGTCACGAAGCCCGGTCCGAGCGAGCCCGAGCGGGTGTCCACCAGGCCGGCGAGGGACGCTCCCGAGGTGACTGCCGCCTGCGCGAGGCCGGACGAGCCTGGCGTCGCCCCGAGCGCCGGTACCGCCATGGCGAGCAGCAGTGAAGCGGCGCCGCCCGCCACCCACCGCATCACACCCTGGGATTCGGTGAAGCGCGATGGTTTCCTGCCGCTAGCTCTGGTCGAAGGCCGCCCACATGTCGGCCTCGGTGAAGCCCGGTGCGACCAGCCCGGTGGTACCGAAGTGGTAGAGCGCCGCAGAGAGCACTCCGGTCAGGGCACCCGCCAACGCGATCTGGCCAAGCAGGACAATGAGGATCAGGACGATCCCCAGCACGGCGGATACCCCGACTGCAACGAGCAGGCCGATGACCAGCAGCGGCAGAGCAGCGACGAACAGTGCCAACCCGAGCACCGACCGAGCGGTGAGCTGTACGCCCCAGCGCTGCGCAACGAGCCTGCCCGATCGCTTGACCGCCTCGAACACGCCGACATTCTCGTAGAGCAGGACCGGGATCGCGAGGAACGTCGCAAAGTCCCACGCTCGGTCAAGGGCGTTCGCCGCGATCGTCGTGGGCGACCACCTTCGTCGTCCGCGGAGTAGTCCGGTGAGCGTGCGCTCGCAGGCGTACACGACCCCGAACCCTGCCAGCTTGGGAAGCTGGTTGAGTGCAGCCATCCACGCCGTGCCGGGCGAGCTGCGGTCGCCGTCAAGGATCGCCGTGGACGCGGCGACGATCACTGCTTGACCGACCACGCTAAGGATCATCAGGACGACGAGAATCGGAAAGATCCGCGCGGCGGTATCAACCTTGTTGGCGCCGACGAGTCCATCGACTCCGCCGAACCCCGCCGAGTAGCCGAGCAGCAAAAGCGTGCCGAGCAGCAACACGACCAGCGGGACGATCAGCAACGAAAGCTCCTGCATCAGCACCGACCAGCACACCGGGATCAGCTGGAAGCCGACCCGAATGCTGCCGAAGAGACCGAGCTTGGAGCCGCGACGGTACGCGCTCGGGGCATCCTGCATGTGCTCGTACGACGTCGCCGCGCTACCCGCGAGCAACGTTCGCTCGTAGGCCGAGATCCGTGGCGGCTCGGAAGGTGCGGTCTGCTGCGGCAGCACCGTGCCCATATCCACGGCAGGCACGGTCTGCTGCGGCAGCACCGTGGCAATGTCATCCGGCGGAGGCGTCCAGCCCGGCGTCGACGGTTGGCCGTCCGGAGACGGCTGCGGAGCATTGACCGGCTTCGCCACGGGCGCCCGCCCAGGATTCGCGAAGTAGTCGTAGTCCACAACCTGATCATCCGGAGCCCCCCGCCGCGGGGCAAGGTGCCACGCCCGTCGCCGGCCCCCGGCTTTCGGATCAGGAGGGCAGGCCCACCCGCCGTGCATCGCGGGTGAATCCCGAGTACGCCGTCGCGGGCGGCGGGCTGCCCCACGTCTTCTGCGCAAGCACCGCGAGGTGCGGCTCGATCCCGCTTGCGGTCTGTGCAGCCGTCTCGTCAAGCGGACCCCAGATGCTCAGCGCCGAGCCGAGCAGGCCCGGACTGCTCGCCGGCACCTTCTGCATGCTGCTGACGAGCTTTCCGAACTCGTTGCCGTCGAACTCGTTGACCTGCCAGCCGGTGTAGACGCCGGGCAGGCTTGCCTTGCCGGAAACCGGTCCGATCGCAGACGTGTAGTAGTTCGGGTACCAGCCTGCGTTCAACACCCGGTAGCCGTGGGCGATCAGCGTCTCCGGCGAGACGGTGACGGTGTCGCCGAACGGCGAGAACGAGTCCCACCACTCGATGACGACATCGCGGTTGACCGGCACCCGGCCGGTTCCGCCGACCTGGTCGTTCCAGATCCGCAACGTCTTGCCGTGTGAGCGAACGATGCCATCGACCCAGTTGATGAAGCCATGGATCGCGTCCGCCGGTGTTGCGCCGGCGCCGTACTTCGCGATCGCGTACGTCGCGAGCTGCGGGAAGATCGGATACTCGGCCGGGCTGAGGTACTCATCAGTCCCCATGTCCCAGTACTTCCCGGGAAACAGTGGCAGGTACTCCTCGAGGACCCTCCGCATCGCTGCGAGCGCTGCCGGCGCGGTGATGTCGAGCTTGTCCGTCGTGTAGGTCGCGGACGTGGAGGGAGGGACGAGTCCGGTGGGCTTGAGGATGAGCCCCGGGTGCTTCTTCAGGAATGCCGCCATGTGGCCCGGCATCTCGATTTCAGGAATCACGGTGACGTGATCGCGGTGGGCGAGGCGCAGGATCCGGTGGATGTCGCCGACGGTGAACGGATGCGACCCGACGATGTCAGGGAACGCCCGGCTCGTGATCGCCCAACGCTGGTCATCGGTCAGGTGCAGGTGCAGGACGTTGAGCTTGAGGGCAGCCAGCCGCCGGATCTCGCGGAGCACCCACGACGTCGAGTAGACCGTCCGCGATGCGTCGACCATCAGCCCGCGCTGGGGGTAGCGCGGCCAGTCGCGCGCCACTCCGCTCGGGATCGATCGACTCTGGTGCAACAGCTGAAGCACAGTCCGGCCGCCGTAGAACAGCCCGGTGGCGGTCGGTGCGGAGATCGTGAGCGTCCCGCCTACGTCGAGCCGGTAGCCCTCGCGCCCAAGTCGTGCGCTCGGTCCCGTAAGGCGCATCTCGATGTCCCCGGGCTCGGCCACCGCATCGACGACCACGGGGATCGGGGCGTCGAGGGACGCCGCGAGATCGTGCGCGAGCTTCTGAGCCTCTTGCACACTGGCTCGCAAAGTCACCGGTGTCTCGTGAGGGACGACGATCCTGGTGCCTGCCCCCAGTCGCCAATCGCCGCGCGACGGGCTCCACCGTTGTAGGGCGGGGATCGTGACCGGTCGCCGCGCGACGGACGCGCGGTGGGAGGCATTCGCATCGCCCGGCGCAGCGAACGCAAGCGCTAATGCCGCTCCCCCGACTACCGCGAGCGCGCCCCGGCGCCTGGCGTTAGTAAGGAGTGAGGATGACCGGCGCACCGTTGGGCACGTGCTTGACCTGGTTCAGGTCCCAGTCGTGCATCCGGATGCAGCCGTTGGAGATGGCGGCTCCATGGTTGCCGATCTGCGCGTCGGATCCGACCGGTCCGTGGATCGCAATGATGGCGTCGTTGCCGCCCTCGAAGTGCTCGATCGCCCGCGAGTGCGCCGACGTCTCCATCATCACCGAGCCGTAGCCGGAGTTGGTCGGAGGCGCGTGGAACGCAACGAAGTAGGTGCCGGTCGGGGTCGGCGTGTTGGTGGCGCCGTTGCCGACCGGGAACGATGCCTGCTGGATCCCGTCGTGGAAGACGTAGAGCCAGTGCTGAGAGATGTTCACGAGAATCGCCCAGTGGGTCACGGTCAGCACGGCCGCGCTGCGCTTGATCCAGGTCGTTGCCTCGTCCGGCCGCTGCGCGAGGCGGACTTCGAGCCGGTCCCGCGTCTTGGCGATCACCGGAAGGATCGAGGGATATCCGTACCACGAGCCCGGCACCGTGCGGTTCTTCATCAGTGCGGTGCGGCCCGGGTAACCCGCGGTGCTGTGCTCGAGATGCGCGACAACCTGACGTGTCGGCACCATCGCGAGGTCGGACTCGGTGGCCGAGCGAGAGCGCTCGGCGCTGCCGGCTGAGCCGTGATGCGCGACCGCACCGCCGCTCGATGTGACGGCGACGGCATGTGAGCTCGCGGACTGGCGTACGACCGTCGACGAGCGGCTCGGCGAGCCACTGTTGGGCAGCAACAAGGAGGCGAGCCTCGCGTTGGAGGCAGCCGAGTTGGAGACGCCGGCGGCAGACGGTGCCGTCGCGCCAGGTCCGACCGCCGCGACCACCAGCGTCACGATCAGGGCCAGCGCGAGCGCAAACGGCACGCCTACGGCAAGCCGGCGCTTCCAGAACATCCGTTGCCTGGCCGCACGGTCGTGCACATATGGCTCGGTGCCGTGCGACCCGTTGCGGTCGTACTCGGTCATCGTCCTCATCACTACAGATTGTCCAGTTTTTTCCCGCGATATCCAAGTTCGACAGGCTTTCGGGCCAATCCTCCCGCAACGGCGGATGGCGAGCGTGCGACGATCCGAGCGTGGAGCTGAACGATCGCCACGTCGTCGTCACCGGCGGTTCCCGCGGTGTCGGCGCGGCGATCGGGGCGGCTTTTGCCGCAGCGGGAGCGCGGGTGACGCTCGTCGCACGCAACGAGACGCAACTTGCCAAGGCCGCCTCGGCTTGCGGCGGGGGCTATCTCGCTGCGGACCTCCTGGACCTCGACGCCCTGCCCGCACTGGTCAGCCGGATGACCGCCGTCGCGCCGATCGACATCCTCGTCAACAACGCGGGACTGGGACTTCCCAGCGCCGTAGAGGACCTGTCGAGCGAGCAGCTACGAGCACTGTTCACGCTCAATGCCTTGGTTCCCGCGGAGCTCACGCGGCTGGTGCTGCCTGCGCTACGTCACAGGGCAATCGCGCGTCTGGTGTTCGTCTCATCGCTCTCCGCGCAGGTGTCGCTGCCCGGGCTGACGGCGTACTCCGCGACGAAAGCCGCGGTCTCGCAGTTCGCCGAGGGTCTGCGCCGCGACCTCAGCAACAGCGCAATCGGCGTGACCACTGCCGAGCTCGGACCGATCCACACCGAGATGTACGGCGAGATCGAGGGCTACCAGCCATGCGCAGACGCGTTCAACCGCATGCTGCGCCTGGGCACGCTGCGGATGCTGGAACCCGAAGAAGTCGCGACCGCCATCGTCATGGCTTGCCGGAGAGACAAGTCGCGTGTCGTCCTGCCGAGGAGAGGGCGAAGCCAGGTGGTCGCCTCGCACCTGCCTCAGTGGGCCGCGAACCGGATGCTCTGAGCCGTCGCAGTCCAGCCTCCGTCAAGATGAACAGCGTGGACCCCGAGCTGGCGGCGATGCTGCCGCACCTTCCTCAGGCCGACGTGTCAGATCCGCTCGCTGCACGACAGCGGATCCGCGACGTCTTCGCCACGCCTCGCGGGGCGCGGCCGCCTTCGTGGACGGAGCGGGTGAGCATCGAGCACGCCTCGATCCCGGCTGCAGACGGATACCTGATCCCAGCGCGGGTCTACCGACCGATCGTCGGCGCGACTCCGCGGGGGGCGATGGTCCACTTCCACGGCGGCGCGTTCATCGCGGGCGACCTTGACATCAGCGAAGGCCTCGCGGGCCGAATCGCCGACACCACCAACCTGCTCGTGGTCGATGTCGACTACCGGTTGGCTCCCGAGCATCCGTTCCCGGTCGGCTTCGAGGACTGTTACACGGCGTTGGAATGGACCGTCACCAGTGCTGCCGACCTCGAGATCGACGTCACCAGGCTCGCCGTCGGTGGCGAGAGCGCCGGTGGAGCCCTCGCCGCCTCGGTTGCCATCGCGGCACGAGACCGCAACGGCCCGGCAATCGCCTACCAACAGCTGCTGTATCCGGTGATCGACGACAGCCTCGTGACTCGGTCCGTCCAGGAGCTCGTCGATGCGCCGATGTGGGATGCGCCGAGCAGCCGGCTGATGTGGGAGCACTACCTCGGTCCTGTCGAGAGCCGCGGGATCGTTTCGCCGTACGCCGCGCCCGCTCGAGCCGCCGAGTCACCTCGCGGGCTGTCCGACCTGCCATCGGCGTACATCCTCGCGTGCGAGCTCGACCCGCTGCGCGATGAGGACATCGCCTACGCGGTCGCCCTGATGGCCGCGGGCGTACAGGTTGAGCTTCACGTCGTGCCCGGCACCTTCCACGGCTTCGACGGCCTGCCCTCCCACATCGGCAAGCGCACCACGGCGGAGTACTGCGACGCGCTGCGCCGGGCCGTGGGCGGTTAGCGATGGAGCGCCGATGATCACCGGCCTCGCCCACACGGGGATCTGCGTCCCGGACCTTGACGCCGCGGTCGCGTGGTACCGCGACATGCTCGGTCTCACCGTCCTGTCGCCGCCGTACCTCATGGAGGGCGATGCGATTGCCGCCGACATGGGCGAGCTGATCCCCCAGCCGCGGCTGAAGGCCGCGATCCTCGGCTTCGCCGCGGACGGCGACCGTGTGCTGGAGGTGCTCGAGTACCCCGGCGTCGCGGGCACCCCGCACCAGCGGTCGCTCGTCGACCCAGGCTTGAGCCACGTCGCGTTGCTGTGCGACGACATCGCGGCGACCCGGCGAGACCTCGAGGCAAAGGGCGTGATGTTCGTCGTCTCGGGCATTGCCGACGTCGCGCGGGTGCGCACGACGTGGTTCGCCGACCCGTGGGGGGTGGTCTTCATCCTCGTCGAGAAGTCGCGTCCGGAGCGGCCTTACTACGCGCAATGGGGATGACGAGCCGCGTTCCGACCGTGGCGATCCTCGGCGCCGGCGCGGGCGGCCTTGCGATGGGCATCGCACTCAAGCGCGCGGGCTTCGACTTCACGATCTATGAGAAGAGCGATGGCGTCGGCGGCACCTGGCGCGACAACACGTACCCCGGTGCCGCGTGCGACGTGCCGTCGCACCT
Source organism: Mycobacteriales bacterium (assembly GCA_036268405.1). Classification (GTDB taxonomy): domain Bacteria; phylum Actinomycetota; class Actinomycetes; order JAFAQI01; family JAFAQI01; genus DASZTV01. Next base: position 64,012 of record DATAUF010000077.1, on the reverse strand, counting down.
CTACTCGTTCTCCTTCGCCCCCAACCCGGACTGGACGCGGACCTTCGCAACGCAACCCGAGATCCTCGCCTATCTCGAGCGTTGCGCCGACGAGTTCGGCCTGCGGCCACATATCCGCACCGGTACATCCATTCGGTCCGCCGTGTGGGACGACGACGCCCAGCAGTGGAACCTGACGGCTGCGGGCGGCGAGGCCTTCGCCGCCCACGCACTCGTCAGCGGCCTCGGCATGCTCAACGTCCCCGTGATCCCTGCGATCCCGGGCCGCGACACGTTTCGGGGAAGGTCGTTCCACTCGTCGCAGTGGGACCACAGCCGCCCGCTCGCCGGCGAGCGAGTCGCGTCGATCGGTACCGGCGCAAGCGCCATCCAGTACGTACCGGAGATCGCGAAAGACGTTGCCCATCTCGACGTGTTCCAGCGCTCGCCGATCTGGGTCTCGCCGCGGTTCGACAACGAGTACACCGAGGAGCAGAGGCAACGCTTCGCCCGCAGTCGGCTAGCGGCGAAGCGGCACCGCTGGGCGATCTTCCGGACCTATCAGCGGGCATCGTTCGACACCTCGCACCCGTTCACACAGGCGCAGACCGCGTTCGCACAGTCCTATCTCGAGCGCAAGATCACCGAACCCGGACTGCGAACGCTGCTCACACCGGACTACCCGGTCGGTTGCAAGCGGCCACTGACCTCGCGGACCTGGCTGCCCACGCTCACTCGCCCGAACGTCTCGCTCGTGACGTCGCCGATCACCGAGATCACTCCGAGTGGAGTGCGCACCGCGGACGGCGAGACGCACGAGGTCGACACCATCATCTTCGGGACCGGGTTCCGGGCCAACGAGTACCTCACCACCGTCGAGATCACCGGGCGGGACCGTCAGCTGCTTCGTGATGCGTGGGCCGACGGCGCCGAGGCATATCTCGGGACCACAGTGAGCGGATTCCCGAACTTCTTCACCCTCTATGGGCCGAACACCAACGGCGTGAACTCCATCCTGTTCATCCATGAGGCCCAGGCACATCTCGTCGTCCGCGCGCTTCGCATGATGCGCCGGTGGCGAATCGGGGCGATAGACGTACGCCCCGACGTGATGCACCGCTACAACGACAAAGTGCAGGCCGCCATGGACGGAAAGGTCTGGAGCGCTGGCTGCTCCAACTACTTCGCGATCGCCAGCGGGAAGAACGTCACTCAGCTGCCCTACAGCGCAGGCGAGTACTGGCTTCGCACCAGGATCCTGGGCTGGTGGCGATACCGGCGGACCCGTGTCCGGCGGGACGCCGGCGGACCGGTCAGGGCAGGAACCGGTTGAGGAAGCCGTTGCTGAATCAGGAAACGTTTATCGGTGCTCAACTGGCGAGGATCAGGAGCGCGGCTTTCTCGATCGCGGTCTCGGACAGCAGCACCAGGTCGGCGGCCGGACCCAGCGGGATGAACGTGTCCTCAGAGCTGACCCGGGCGAGCCGACCGTCGAAGCCGGCATCGACGAGTGCCGCCATCACACCTTCGGAGACGCCGCCCGACGACCGCGTCTCGTCAGCGATCAGGATCGCGCCGGTCGCGCGTGCCTCGCGGATGAGGTCGTCGATAGGCAACGGCGCAAGCCATCGGAGATCGAGCACCCTTGCCTGAACCCCTGAGTCGGCCAGGCGTCGCGCCACTCGCAGTGACATCGGTACGCCGTTGCCGAACGTCGCGATCGTCAGGTCGGCGCCTTCGCCGTACGTGCGGCCCGATCCGATGGGGATGTGCTGTTGTGCCCAGTCATTCGGACCGGCGTACGGCGCCGTCCACTCGTTGTCGCCCGCGGTGTGGAGATCGCGTGCGTGGTACAGCGCGATCGGCTCGAGAAAGACGCTGACCGTCCCGTCCACCGAAGCCGCCGCCAAGCAGGTCCGCAGCAGGGCGGGCGCATCGGCTGGCGACGCCGGGACGGCGACGACAACACCGGGGATGTCGCGCAGAACGGCCACCGCGTTGTCGTTGTGAAAGTGCCCGCCGAACCCCTCCTGGTAGGCGAGGCCGGCAACACGCAGCATCATCGGGTTGCGGTACTGGCCGTTGGAGAAGTACGAAAGGCTTGCGGCCTCCCCGCGAAGCTGGTCCTCCGCGTTGTGGAGGTAGGCGAGGTACTGGATCTCGGGAACCGGCAGCAGTCCCGATACCCCGGCGCCCAGCGCAAGCCCGAGGACCGACTGTTCGTCGAGGAGGGTGTCGAAGACCCGTCCGGCGCCAAAGCGCTTGGCGAGGCCCCGCGTGACGCCGTAGACGCCGCCCTTGCGGCCGACGTCCTCCCCGAAGACCAGCACATCGGGATAGCGCGCGAGCGCGTCGGCGAGCGCCCGGTTGATGCTGTCGGCGAGAGTGAGTGCCTCTCCCATTTCCGGAAGCCGGTCTGCGAACGCCGCTGATCGTGCCTCGGGATCCGCGGCACGCGCTGCGTCGCGCGCCACCGCGTCCGGACTGCGAGGCGAGAGCGGCGCGATGATCTCCTCCGCACTGGACAGCCGCCGTGCCCCAGCGAGCGCCTCCGCCTCCGCCGTCACCTCGGCAAGCCGCGAGTCATAGCGGTCCAGCAGTTGTGCGGCAGTCGTCGCGCCGGACGTCACGAGGTGGCGGGCAAGTCCCACGATCGGGTCGCGGCCGTAGTCGGCGGCGATCTCGTGGCGACTTCGGTATCCGAGCTCACCATCGGTTCCTGCGTGGCCCATGTATCGAACCGTCTTCAGGTGCAGGAAGACCGGCGACCGTGTCGCCCGCACGTGCTCGACGGCCGAACACACAGCTTCGAAGCAGGCAGGAGCGTCGTACCCGTCCGCGCCGACGTATGTGAGTCCCGGCCGGTCGCCGTACGCCGCAGCAATCCAGCCATCGGGCGTCGGCACGCTGATGCCCAGCCCGTTGTCCTCACATACGAGAAGCAACGGCATCGGCAGTCCCCGATATGCCACGTGGCTGGCGGCATTGATCGCGCCAGTTGCCGTCGAGTGGTTGGCAGAGGCGTCGCCGAAGCTCGCGACCGCGATCGCGTCGGACGGCCACGCACACGTCACGTTGAGCTTGGCGGCACGATCGATGGCGAAGGCCACACCCATCGCGCGCGGAAGGTGGGAAGCGATCGTCGAGGTCTGCGGGATCACGGCGAGGTCGGCACTGCCGAGCACCTTGTGTCGCCCACCGGCAATGGGCTCGTCGGCTGCGGCCACGAGACCCAGAAGGACATCCATCACGGCAGTGGTCCCGGGGACCTGCGCCGCACGGGCGAGGTAGAACGCGCCGGAGCGATAGTGCAGCAACGCGGGGTCGGTCGGGCGCAGCGCAGCCGCGACCATCGCGTTGGCCTCGTGCCCGGCAGATCCGATCGTGTAGTAGCCGGCACCGGATGCCCGCAGCCGCCGCGCCGCGATGTCCAAAGCGCGGCTACCGATCTGCGCATCGAATATCGACATCGCTGTCGAGGCATCGAGACGGTCTCCAACGCGCGGCTCGCGCGGCGATGCCTCCAGTCCGGCGAGCCCGACGCGCAACTGGGCGTCGAGCTCGTCCTCGGGCAACAGGTCGGACACGTGAACAGCCTCAGTCGGAAAGACGGAACGACTCGTCGGGCGTCAGCTCCGTCACGTCCATCTGAGCCTTCTGAAGCCGGCCTGAGTAGTCCCAGTTGACGGCCTGCCAGCGGGTGAACTGGTCGAGCACCCAGATGCCCGACTGCCGAGAACCGTTGCCGGACTTGCCGTTTCCGCCGAATGGGAGGTGGGCCTCGGCACCCGACGTCGAGTTGTTGACGCTGACCATTCCGGCCGAGATGCCCCGGCGGAACCGAAACGCCTCATCGGGATCTGTCGTGTAGATCGCGGACGACAGCCCGTAGCCGGGCAGATTCGCCAGCCTGATCGCGTCATCCAGGTCGTCGTACGTCGTCACGCCGACGAGCGGGCCGAAGGTCTCGTTCAGGAAGACCGCGTCGTCCTCACGGACGCCGTCGGCGATCACCGGGTGGAAGTAGACGCCTGCTTCGGGATCGCCGACGAAGCCGTCGCGAGGGTTTGCGGCAGTGATCCGCCCGGTCGCGGATGACCCAAGGACCTTGTGATGCGGCTGGAGCCAGTCGAGGTAGTCCGCGAAGCGGGTTCCGAACTTCTCGTCCAGCATCGGTCCGTACACGACATCGGTCGCCGGGTCGCCGATTGGCGCGTCCCGCGTCAGCTTGTCGAACCGTGCCACGAAGTCATCGTGCACGCTCTCGTGCACGATGACCGTACCCAGCGAGGTGCAGCGTTGACCGGCGGTGCCAAACCCCGAGAACAGCGCCGCCTCGGCCGCGAGGTCGAGGTCGGCGGACGGCGTCACCACCATCGGGTTCTTGCCACCGAGCTCGAGACACGCCGACTGCAGGTGACGCCCGGTCAGCTCCCCGATCTTCGAGCCGACCTCACTGGACCCGGTGAAGCCGACCTTGTCGACGGTGCCGGCTTCGAGTGCCTCGGCCAATCCGTCGTACGTCGCCTGACCGTCGGCGAGCACCAGGTTGAGGACACCGTCCGGTAGGCCACCGCCGCGGACGAGCAGCTCGAAGAGCGCCTCGCCACATGCCGGTGAGTAGTCGGCCGGCTTCCACACCACCGCGTTACCGCACAGCAATGCGGGGATGAGGTACCACGCAGGCACCGCAACCGGGAAGTTGCCCGCAGTGATGACTGCGACGACGCCGACCGGGTTGCGGAAGGTGAAAAGCTGCTTGTCAGCCATCTCGCTCGGGATGGTCTGGCCGTAGAGGCGACGTCCTTCACCGAGGAAGAAGTCGCAGGTGTCGACGATCTCGCGAACCTCGCCGAGCGCCTCGGCGTAGGGCTTGCCGATCTCCCGCGTCACGAGCCGCGCGAGCCGCTCCGCGTTGGCTTCGACGGTACGACCGATGTGTGCAATCGCTCGACCGCGCACCGGTGCCGGCACATCGGCCCACGACCGCTGGGCTTCTCGGGCGGCCGCACACGCGGCCGCGAAGGTTCCGGCGTCACCGAGCGCGACCTGACAGAGCACGTCGTCCAAGCGTGCCGGGTTGCGGTCGTCGATGACGCCACCGGGAGTGTCAACGGCAGTGATACCGGCCACTATCGAAGCGATCGTGCGCGTCATGCCGACTCCCGATCTTGCGTGGCTACGGCGCCGCGGACAAGCACCCGGTCAAGCGCCGCAACACCGATCCGAAGCTCATCTTCGGTCACCGACAGCGCCGGACGGAAGCGCACGGATTGCTCGCCGCATGGCAGCGCAAGGACGCCCTCGTCGCGAAGGCCGGTTACGACGCTGTCCCGCACCCGCGCGTCCGGCAGGTCGATCGCACACATGAGGCCGCGTCCGCGCACGTTGGAAACGACTCCGGCGTGGCGGCGACCGAGGTCATGCAACAACGCCAGCAGCAGGTCACCAGCGCGTGCGGCAGCGTCGAACAGGCCCTCCGCCTCGATGATCTCGAGCAGCCGGCGGGCACGAACCATGTCCACCAGCCCGCCGCCCCACGTCGAGCTGATCCTGCCGGACACGGTGAAGACGTTGTCGGGCACCAGATCGACGCGTCGTCCTGCCATGAGCCCGCCCACCTGCAGCTTCTTCGCGAACGCCACCACATCGGGCTCGAGGCCGAGCTGCTGGTAGCACCAGGGCGTACCGGTCAAGCCCATCCCGGTCTGCACCTCGTCGAGAATGAACAGCGCGTCGTAGCGGTGGCACAGTGCCTGCATCGCCTGAAGGAACTCCGCGCGCAAGTGGTTGTCACCGCCCTCGCCCTGGATCGGCTCGGCAAGGAAGCACGCGATGTCGTGAGGGTGCGCTTCGAACGCCTCCGTCGCCTGCGCGAGCGCGCGCCGCTCGGCCTCCTCGACCTCGGAGAGGTGGGCGGGCAGCGGGAAACGCACGGCCGGCACGTCGACTCTCGGCCAGTCGAACTTCGGGAACCGATCGGTCTTGACCGGGTCCGTGTTGGTCAGCGACAGCGTGTAGCCGGACCTGCCGTGAAACGCCCGCGTGAGATGCAGGACCTTCGTCCCGAGGGCCGGCGAGCGCCCGGCCGCCTCGTTGCGTCGGCTCTTCCAGTCGAAGGCGGTCTTCAGCGCGTTCTCCACCGCGAGCGCGCCACCCTCGACGAAGAACAGGTGCGGGAGCGCAGGGTCGCCCAACACGCGGACGAACGTCGCCACGAACTCTGCGAGATGCGTCGTATAGGTGTCCGGGTTGGCCGGCTTGTGGGCAGCGACCTCGGCAAGCAGCCGCATGAAGTCCGCGTCATCCGCCAGCCCACGCGGATTGGCGCCGAGCGGCGCGGAGGCGAAGAACGTGTAGAGGTCGAGGTACGCGCGGCCGTCCCGCGCGTCGACCAGCCAGCTGCCGTGGCTTCGCTCGAGATCGACCACGAGCCGGAAGCCGTCGACCAGCAAGTGGCGGCCGAGGCTGTCGCGGACATCTTCCGGTGCGACCCGGCCAGGCGTGAAGGTCTTCACGGCATCCTCCTCAACAGCGGGACTATCTCCACTCTAGATGGACCTCCGCGGGATTTCCTCTGTCCACGCGCTGGTCCGAAAGGACTATTTACGGGCGAGCGGCGCGGCATCCGCCGAAAGGATTGTCGATCGGATTTGTGTAGTTTGGGCGCCTCACCCGGCGGCGAGAGGCACTCCGCATGCATGTCGACCCCTACATCGTTCTGGGCAGCGCGATCATCGGCATCCTCGTCGGCACGACCGGAGCGGGTGGGGGCGCGCTCATGACGCCGATGCTGATCCTGCTGTTCAACGTCCAGCCCGACAAGGCGATCTCCAGCGACCTCGTCGCCGCCGTCGTGATGCGACCGCTTGGCGCACTGGTCCACCTCAGCAAGGGAACGGTCAACCTGCGGCTGGTCTGGCTGATGTCAGTGGGCTCGGTGCCCATGGCGTTCCTGGGGTCCTACCTGCTGCACCGGCTCGGGGACTCCTCCGACGCTCAGACCAACGTCGAGCGGTTGCTCGGCAGCGCCCTGTTGCTGGGCGCCGCGGCGATGGTGCTGCGGTTCGTCCTCGACCAGCGAGCGGGCAACCGTCGCCAGGGCGTGGTCACCGACATCCACGTGCACCCGCTGCGCACGATCGCGATCGGGATGGTCGGCGGGATCGTCGTCGGCATGACGTCGGTCGGCTCGGGCTCGCTGATGATCGTCCTTCTGCTGTTCCTCTACCCGATGATCGGTGCCAACCAGCTGGTCGGAACCGACCTGAGCCAGGCACTTCCGCTTACCGGAGCGGCTGCGCTTGGCGCGCTCGCGTTCGGCAACGTGTCCTTCGGCGTGACGACCTCGCTGATCATCGGCAGCGTCCCGGCCGTCCTTGTCGGGTCGTTCCTGTCCTCTCGCGCACCGGACCGTTACATCCGCCCCGCCATCACGTTCGTGATTCTCGCCTCCGGGCTGAAGTACGTCGGTGTCGGCACGACCGAGCTCGGCTGGACTCTGGTCGGCGTACTGTTCGCAGGATTCGTGGCATGGTTCGCGACTGCGAGACCCTGGCAGGCGTCCACGGACGAGACGGCGACACCGCAGACGAGCTAGGAGTGCGATGACGGCGGCGCTCAACGACGAGCTGTTCCTTCCGGACCCCGAACAGCGCGCGGTCCGCTACACCGTCATCTCCGTCGACGACCACGTCGTCGAGCCGGCGCACATGTTCATCGGACGGGTACCTGACACGCTGGCGGACAGCGCACCGCGAATCGTCGAGACGTCACGCGGCTACCAGGTCTGGGAGTTCGAGGGCCGAAAGTACAGCCAGATCGGCATGAACGCCGTCGCGGGCCGGCGACCCGAGACCGTCTCGATGGAGCCATTCCGGTTCGACCAGATGCGGCCCGGCTGCTACGACGTAGATGCCCGGATCCGCGACATGGACCTGAACGGCGTATGGGCGTCGCTGAACTTCCCGTCGCAGATCAGCGGGTTCTGCGGACGGGTGTTCTTCGACGCGACAGACCGAGAGCTCGGCCTCGCCTGTCTTCGAGCCTGGAATGACTGGCTCTACGAGGAGTGGTACTCCGCGCATCCGACCCGGATCATCCCGCTGGGCATCACCTACCTGACCGATCCCGCCCTGGCCGTCGCGGAGATTCGTCGCAACGCCGACCGTGGCTTCACGTCGGTGACGTTCCCGGAGCGCCCGCACGAGATCGGGCTGCCGTCACTGTGGGACCGGACGCACTGGGACCCGATCATCGCGGCTTGCGTCGAGACCGACACCGTGATCTCGCTGCACGTCGGCAGCTCGGGGATGCCCGACCTGCCGCCGGGCTCCCCCGCCGTCCAGCTCTCGGCGACGATGTTCGGGCAACAGTCGCTCGGGGCATGCGCGGAGTGGCTGTGGTCGGAGCACCCGCTGCGCCACCCGGACCTCAAGATCGCGATGAGTGAGGGCGGGATCGGCTGGGTCGCGATGCTGCTCGACCGGCTCGACAACATCGTCGATCGCTCCGGCTACGGGCTGGGTTGGGAGCTCCGCCCGTCCGAGGTGCTGAAGCGCAACTTCTGGTTCTGCACGATCGACGACCCGTCGACGATCGACACGCGGTACCGGATCGGCGTGGAGAACATCATGGTCGAGGTCGACTACCCGCATGGTGACAGCACCTGGCCGGACACCCAGGACGTCATCGAGCACGCGTGGGGACATCTGCCCGCGAACGAGCTCCGGATGATCTGCAGCGAGAACGCCGCGGCGCTCTACCGCCACCCGCTCCCCGACGTCGTGCTCCCCCGCGGCTGACCGCCGACCACTGCGGCTTAGCGGACCGCGTCCTTCACCTTCTCGCCGGCCTGCTTGAGGTTGCCCTTTGCCTTGTCCACCTTGCCCTCGGCCTGCATCGCCTCGTTACCGACCGCCTCCCCCATGCCTTCCTTCGCCTTGCCCTTGGCGGATTCCGCGGCGTTCTTCGCCTTGTCCATGCCACTCATGCCAGGCACTCCTTCACTGGGAGGGTCAGATCTCGGTCGCTTGAGATGTGCCTCCCACAGAACGCAGAAAACGTCGCTCCCCAACCGGGCGCACTAGCCGCAGCGGCCTGACGGGATTCGGATGGTGCCTGGCGTGGCGGTGCGAATGGCGCATCCGCCAGCGGTCGTGATCGTGACCGGCGTGCCTGCCGCGCTGATCGACAGCTCGGTCCCTGACCTTCGGAGCTGAACAACCGCGGTCGGCGGGCTTGCGAAGCGGTAGGCGACGTCCCACAGGTGGCCGCTGGTCGCGACGGTCTTGTTGGTCCACGACGACGGTCGCGTGGGAACGGGCTTGAACAAACCCCAGCTCAGCAGCGCCTGGAGCTCCTTGTGGAACGACGGGAGATCATGACCGCCGGAATGCACCTGGTAGGTCACGTTGACACCGGCGGCATTGAGCGCGTTGTAGTAGCGCTCGCTCATCGGATAGATCAGCCCGGCCTCCTCCCAGGTCGCATCCGCGATCTCCTCGGCGAATCCGGCCACGACAACGCCGACGCTGGCGACGTTCGGGATACCGGTCCCGGTGGTGACGTACACCCGCGACTGCCGCAGGTTGACGGCCAGTTGCGATGGGTTGTGACCGTCGGCGTAGAAGCCGCTCGGCGGGCCGTAGATCGGCACCGGATCATGATCGCGGCGACTGAGCGGGCCCGGGACGAAGCCGTTGGTCACGGCCGCCATCGCCGGCTGGACGGCGGTCCCGAGAAGTTGCGGGTCGACGAAGCCCGACAGCGACGCCACCGTTCCGAAGAAGCCGGGCAGCCTGCCGCCCAGATAGCCGGCCCCTAGGCCACCCATCGAGATGCCCGCGATCGCGTGATAGCGACGCTGCGGCAAGATCGGATACCGGGCCAGGACCGCCGGCAACACGTCGTCGAGCTCGTACGTTTCCCAGCCCGGCGTCCCACGCTCCCCGTCGTTCCACCAGTCGGCGTACCAGCCGGCGGGCCCACCGTCGGGCATCACGACGATGGCGTTGAGGCCGTAGAGATCCGGCAGCAGGCCTTGCTGAACGTAGAACTGGTAGCTGCCACCGAGGCCGTGCAGCAGGAACAGCAGCGGATACCGCTTGTGCGCGTCGTAGCCGGCCGGCAGCAGCACATCGGCCATCGGCGGACCGGCATGGCCCAGCCATTTCGGCGGGATGCTGGCGTGGCGCGCCGGAATCGTGATCGTGACCAGCCGCGGTCCCGCCACCGCCGCGTGGGGCCGCGGTTCCGCTGCGGCGCTGCCGGCACACCAAAGAGCGGCAATGACCAGAAGGACGAGTGACCGGCGCACCTCGCGATCTTCTCGCGTCGAGGCCAACCTTTTGGGTCCCTCAAGGGCCGCGAAGGACCAAGATCGTTGGCCTCGGCGGAGTAGTCAGCGGAAGTCGCGGGCTGACGGGCGTACGCCGAGGGGCAGTGGCTGGATTCGCTCGGCCATGACGTTCACGACGTTGTCGGTGTGCTGCAGCATGCCGCGGATCAGCAGCGCCGCGGAGCCCTGCGCGACCTTTCGGTAGCGCGCCCAGATCTCCTTGGAGCAGATCACGTTGATCATCCCGGTCTCGTCCTCGAGGTTGACGAACGTGACCCCGCGTGCGGTGACCGGCCGCTGCCGGTGGGTCACCACTCCCCCGACCAGCACCCGCGTGTGGTCCTCGAGCAGCCGCAGGCCCGCAGCGGTCACGACGCCGAGCGCATCCATCCGGTCCCGGGACAGCGCGGTCGGGTAGAGCTCCGGCGTCACCCCGGTCGCCCACAGGTCGGCGTACATCTGCTCGGGGGAGGTCATGACCGGCAGCTCTGGCGCGTCACGCTCGTCGACGATCGGCAGCTCGAGCTGGCCCGGCTTCACCGCCGCCGCTGCGCCCGCCACCCACAGCGCATCCCGCCGGGTGACACCGAACCCGTCGAACGCACCTGCAGTGGCCAGCGCCTCGAGGTGGTCGGTCGACAGACCCACGCGGTGGGCGAGGTCGGTTATCGACAAATACGGGCCGTCGGCCTTGCGGATCTCGACGATTCGCGCGGCGAGGTCGTCCCCGACGGTGCGCACCTCAGAGAGCCCGAGCCGCACGGCGGGTTGCGGCGCATCGAGACACGGACACTGTGAGGGGCCGTCATCCGCCTCGAGGGTGCAAGCGGCGGCGGAGACATTGATGTCGGGCCCGCGCGTGGTGATCCCGTGCCGCCGCGCATCGGCGACCAGCGACTGCGGTGAGTAGAAACCCATCGGCTGCGCGTTGATCAACGCGGCGCAGAACGCCGCCGGGTGGTGCAGCTTCAGCCACGACGACGCGTAGACCAGCAGCGCGAAGGAGATCGCGTGGCTTTCGGCAAAGCCGAACGACGCGAACGCCCGGATCTTGTCCACGATGGTGTCGGCCTCAGCGCCGGTGATCCCGTTGTCCGCCATCCCGTCGTAGAGCCGTTGCTGCAGCGCATCGATCCTGGCCATGGACCGCTTCGATCCCATCGCGCGCCGCAGCTGGTCGGCCTCGTTGGGTGTGAAGTTGGCGACGCCGACCGCGAGCTGCATCATCTGCTCCTGGAACAGCGGGACGCCGAGCGTTCGCTCCAGAGCCGACTTCATCTTCTCGTGCAGATAGGTCACTGGCTCGCGACCGTGACGGCGGCGGATGTAGGGATGCACCGAGTCGCCCTGGATCGGCCCGGGCCGGATCAGCGCGACCTCGATCACCAGGTCGTAGAAGTTGCGGGGACGCAGCCGCGGCAACGTCGCCATCTGGGCACGTGACTCGATCTGGAACACCCCGACGGTGTCGGCCTTGCAGACCATGTCGTAGACGCACGGCTGCTCTCGGGGAATCGTCGCCAGGTCGTAGTGCACGCCGTACCAGTCCTCGATCAGCTCGAAGCTGTAGCGCAACGCGGAGAGCATCCCGAGCCCCAGCAGGTCGAACTTCACCAGGTCGATGGCGGCGCAGTCGTCCTTGTCCCACTGCAGGACGGTCCGGCCGGGCATCCGCCCCCACTCCACCGGACAGACCTCGACGATCGGCCGGTCGCAGATCACCATGCCGCCGGAGTGGATGCCGAGATGGCGGGGCGCATCACGCAGCTCGTCGGCCAGGTCCAGGACCTGCTGCGGTACGCCGTGCACCTCGGCGAGGTCGACCCGATGGGCGCTGTCGATCTGCTTGCTCCACGCGTCCTGCGTGCCGGTCGGATAGCCGAGCGCCTTGGCGACGTCGCGGACCGCCGACCGCGGCCGGTAGGTGATGACGTTGGCGACCTGCGCGGTGTGGTCGCGCCCGTAGGTGGAGTAGACGTGCTGGATGACCTCCTCGCGGCGTCCCGACTCGAAGTCGACGTCGATGTCCGGCGGCTCGTTGCGCGCCGCGGCGAGGAACCGCTCGAATACCAGGTCGTAGAAGACCGGGTCGATGGACGTGATCTCCAGCGCGTAACAGACCGCCGAGGACGCCGCCGACCCGCGGCCCTGGCAGAGGATGCCCTGCGACCGCGCGAAGGCGACGATCTCCCAGACCACGAGGAAGTAGCCGGGGAACTTCAGCTCCTCGATCACCTTCAGCTCGTGCTCGATCCGGGCGTACGCCTTCTCCGACTCTTTGCGACGCGGGCCGTAACGGCGCTCGGCGCCCTCGAACGAGAGCTTGCGCAGGTACGTCATCTCCGTGTGGCCGGCCGGCGCGGGGAACGGTGGCAGCTTGGGGGCGATCAGCCCGATCGGGAACGCCAGCTCGGCGCCCAGCCGCACCGATGCCTCGACCGCGCCCGGCCAGCGGGCGAGCCGCTGCGCCATCTCCTCGCCGCTGCGAAGGTGCGCGTCAGCCCAGGCCGGTAGCCAGCCGTCGATCTCGTCCAGGCTGCGTCGTGCCCGCACCGCCGCCATCGCGGTGGCCAGCGGCCGTCGCGGTGGACCGTGGTAGTGCGCGCCGGTCGTGGCGACACACACCAACCCCGCCTCCTCGGCGAGCAGCGACAGTGCGTCGTACCGCTCGTCGGCGAGCGGGTCGCGTGCGTAGGACAGCTCCACCGCGACGTTGTCGCGACCGAATCGCGCCACCAGCTCGTCGAGGGCGCGCCGCGCCGGGTCGAGCCCGAACGTCCCGTAGTCACCGGACTCCAGCGCCGTGCGCAACAACCCCTTGCGGCAGCCGGTCAGTACCAGCCAGTGACCGCCCGCAGCTTCGGTCAGCTCGTCAAGGTCGTAGACCGGATGACCCTTCGCGCCGCCGCGGCGATGCGCGACGCTCATCGCCCGGCACAGCAGGGAGTAGCCGGACGGACCACGCGCCAGCACCAGCAGATGCCGCCCCGACGGGTCGGGCCTCCCGGACCGGGCGCCGGTCGCGCGCTGCGATGCCGTCCGGGGCATCGGGAGGTCGAGCGACAGCTCGGCGCCGTAGATCGTCGGCAGCTCGACGACTCCCGCGGCCTCCGCGAAGCGAGGGACGCCGTACATCCCGTTGTGGTCGGTGAGTGCGAGCCCGGTCAGGCCGAGCCGGACGGCCTCCTCGACCAGCTCCTCCGGCAGGCTCGCGCCGTCGAGGTGGCTGAAGGAGGAGTGGGCATGCAGCTCGGCATAGGGCACCGCCTTGACCGGGCGAGGAATCGGCTTGGGCTCGTACGCCGGCCGGTGTCTCGACCAGCCGGCCGCATCTCCCCCATCACCCTCGCCCTCGGCACGAGGCTTGTCGGGCACTCTGCCCGACAAGCGAGCCTCCAGCTCCCGCCAAGGAACTGGCGGGTTCTCCCACCCCATTACGTCGAGGCCAACGTAAATGGTCTTTCAGACCCCTCTGAAAGACCCAAAAGGTTGGCCTCGGCGTTAGTCATAGCCTCGGCGTTAGTCATAGATGCCTTCTAGGTGCCAGCGGGGCTCTGCCCCGCTGCACATCTCGCCCGCCACCAGATATGCGCGGCCTCGGTCGTCTACGAGCTGCATCCGGGCCACCCGGACTGCACTCGCCGGGTCCCACCACCGCTCGTCCGCCGGCCACGGACCGGCCCACGAGATCACCGCGACCGGAGGGTCCGCCCGCAGCCCCAGCACGCTGGGCGGGCGCACGATCGCTCCCCGCTCACCCACCACCACCGACCGACCAGAGGCGTCGAGCAGCCGCACCGGAGTGGGCGGGTCGAGCACCAGGCTGGGCGCAGGAGAGGGCAGATGACCCGGCCATGGCTCGTCGGCGCGACGCGAGACAGGCCGCTCCTCGCCCCATGCCGTGAGCCCGTTGCGCTGCACCGGACCGCGGCCGCCCACTACTGATGGAGCGACCACGCCATCGAAACCGAGCATGGTCTGCACCCGGGCCAGCGCCCGGCGGGCGCGCTCGCCCGACTCTCCGTCACCGCCCCACAAGGCCTGCTGGTGTGCCCCGGTCGGCACGGTCTCGACCGGCACGATCCGAAGCGCGGTGATTCCGGCGGTGAGCCGCGGTTCGCCGTCTGCGGCGTGCAGCCAGCCCTCGATCTGCCAGCGGATTCGGTCGATGACGTCACTCGCTGACAGCACACCGCTTGCCCGCCATCGCCGGGCCGCGCGCTCTCCCGCTTCGGAGGCGACCTCGAGCTCGACACAGGAACACGCCAGGCCACGCGACGAGAGATTGGCGATGAACGTCTCGACCGCACCTCGGGCGGAGAACGCGACGACGTCGACCCGGTCAACCGGCGGATCGAGGTCCACGGTCACCGAGCAGTCGACCGGTGGCTCTCGGATCACTACCGGCCTCGCGTCGCGGCCACCGGCTTGCCGGTGCGCCCAGGCCCCCGTCGGACCGAACCGGGCAGCGACGTCCTTCGCCGGCAACGCGGCGAAGCCACCGAGGGTCCAGATCCCCAGCCGGCGCAACACGTCCACCAGCGCCGAGCCGCCGAACGCATCGAGCGTCCCGACCGGCAGGTCGGCAAGAAACGCCGCCGAGCCACCCGCCGGGACCACGACTCGCTGCCGAGCCGCCTGTTCGGCAGCGAAGGCACCGTCGGCGACCCCCACCGCCACCTCGGGCGCCATCCAGCTGACCGCCTCTTCGAGCGTTGTCACCAGCGCCGGCTCCCCGCCGAGATGGCGAGCCGGGCCCCGCGCCGCCAGCGTGAGCAGCCCGGGCCTCACCACCTCCACGCCCGACACCACCGTCTCGACGGCGCGGATCGCCGGCTCGAAATACCGTGCCTCGATTGCTTCGTCGCGAACGAGCGCGATCAGCTCGGGACAACGCGCCTGCGCCTCGCGTCGTCGCATCCCCCGCCGTACGCCGATCCCGCGTGCCCGGTTCGAGCAGGCGACCACCCGATTGGCCACGAGGACCGCGACCGGGACGTCCAGGGCATCAACGGCAGCGGCGTTGCCCGCCGCGACGACTGGCCAGTCGGGGCACCACACCGTCGCAATCCTGGGTAGATCCGCGCTGGGTCTATCCGCACAGGGTCTATCCACGCTGGGTCTATCCGCACAGGGTCTATCCACGCCGGGTCGATCGGTACGGCCACTAGCCACTGAATCGTGCCTCGGACAGCTTCACCACAGGTGCGACCGACTCGGTCTCCTCGGGTGTCACGCCCCCGCGAGCATCGGGTAGCCACAAGGTTGCCGAGCGACCCCCAGCGGACTGTCCGCGACCGTCGACGACCACCCTCACCTGCCGACGAGACAACCGGCCGTAGCCGTCCCCGATGCCGACCCACTCACCGGGCTCGGCGGCCAGGCGCAGGTCAGCCGTCGGCCAACGCCCGCCCGACGCGAGGACCGGCACGAGCACCGACTGCCTGGCCCGGGCTCGGGCCGCGAGCCGGCGCAGATCGCCGTCGGGCAATCGCGTGGGTGGGCGGGCCGCGACAACGTCGAACGCGTCGAGCAGAGCTCCGACGACGGTCGTCCAGCTCTTCCCGGCACAGGGCACCAGCGGAAGCCTCGCCAGGTCGATCCCGTAGTCCTCCGCCGCCTCTGCCGACAGCTGGGCCGCGCCGCCGCCGAACGGCAGGTCGACCAGCACACACCACGCACCCTCGGCCGATGCCGCGGCAAGCAACGCCAACAGCAACGACGTCGATCCGCTGACGCTGACAGTGCTGCCACGCCGCAGCCCGTCCGGGAGCAGGGACTGCAGCGCAGGAAGCACGGAGAGCGCGGGCGACCGGGTCCCTGCAACAGCGGCAGGCTGCACGGCCGACTGCAGCTCGAGAGTGCGGGCTAGCGACCGGACTGCCGTGTCGACCATCCGGCCATCATCGAACGTATGTTCGAATCAAGTCAATACGGGTTCCGGGTGATTCCTTCGCTCATCATGGCCCGATGGCGCTTGATCTGCCTTGTCCCAACTGCGGAACCCAGATGTACGCCGAACAGGCACACAACCGATGTCCGAGCTGCCTCTACTACGAGCCCTGCTGTGACGGCGCCCCGCAAGTCTGCCGTGTCCCCGCGGCCGCCGATCGTGAAGCGAATCCGGTGTCGGGACACCGCTAAGGCCTGCCACAGTCAGCGCCCTACGTCGCTCCGAGTCATCCGAGGCGGAACCACACGCCCTTTCCCGGCCCGGGCCGGTCAGGGGTCACACCCCAGGACGTCGAGAGCACGTCGACCAGCCGCATCCCACGACCGCCGGTCGCGGTCGGCGGCGCATCGGCGACCACCGGTGCCGCCGACTCATCATCAGAGACCGTCACCGCGAGCCCCCTCGCGTCGTACTCCATGAGCACGCGTACCGGCCCGCGACCGTGGGTGACGGCGTTGGTCACCAGCTCCGAGGCGAGCAGCTCAGCCGTGCGCGCGGACGCGGGCGACACAGCCGCGGCGAAGTCGTGGACCGCACGGCGCGCCTGAGCCGGCGCTCGGCGGGATGCCGTGAGCGTCAGGACCTCTCGTGTGGCGCTCTGCATGGGGAAGACTCCTGGTCCGACAGGCGGATATCCGGATACTGCCCGAAATCGGGAGGGAACGAACCCCGCAGGTGGCCGAGGCAAATGCCACACGAGACTAGGCCGAATGGCCGTACAGCCCGGTGCGAACGGGCGCCCCCGCCACGATCAGGTCGGCACGGTCACCAGCATCAGATCGGGACGCTCACCAGCTTCTTGCCATCGGTGCCGAGCAGCACGAGCTGTGCAAGCTGCCCGGTCGCGATCGACGTCGAGCCGGTCACCTGGGCGTCACCTGAGTACGTCGCATACCACCGGCCGACGTAGTCCCTGGTGCCGTCGTCGGCGATGGCCACCAGCCGGCAGCGCTCATCCTTGGGCAGCCCTGACACCGATACCCGCAGGGCCGTTCCGGCCGTCTGGGACGACAGCGCCACCCTCATGTGGACCGGTCCCTGCGCGCCTGCGACCACCTGCACACCGGGGCGGTCCGGACCCGAGGAGCCGACGAGCGCCACGGTCGTGGTCGCCCCCGCGATGAGCACGACCGCCGCCGCCGCCGATGCGAGCTGCACCCGCCGACGACGATGGAATGGCAGGACGACAGCGGAGACAGGTGCGGCCGACTCGGAGCGGTCGTGTTCGGCGCGCGCTTGTGCCGCGACCTTGGCAAACAGCTCCTCGGGGGCATCCGCAAGCGGGATCGCCTCGCCGAGATCCTGCAGGCTCAGCCGCTCGAGCAATGCCGGGAGGGCCGCGAGCTCGTCGAGCGCCGCGCGGCAGTCGACACAGCCACGCAGGTGGGCGTCGACCTCTGAGCGCTCGTGCCCGTCGAGCGTGCCCAGCACGTATGCGCCGAGCGCGATAGTGGCGTCGGAACAGATCATGTGGTCACTCCTCTCTCGGCAAGCGCAAGCTTGAGGGCGCGAAGCGCGTAGAACGTCCGCGACTTGACCGTTCCGGCGGGGACGCCAAGCACCTCGGCAGCCTCAGCGACCGACCGGCCGCGGTAGTAGGTCTCGACGAGAACGCTGCGGTGCTCGGCGGACAGCGCCAGCATGGCGTCGCTGATCAGCAGCCGGTCGAGCCGGGCGTCGATGTCGTCCGCACGCGGGATGGACTCGAGCACGCTGTCCCCGACCTCAGTGGGGCGCGCCGCCCGCGCCCGATACGCGTCAATCGCTACGCGATGGGCAACCGTGAACAACCACGGACGGATCGGGCCCTTGGACTCGTCGAGGGAGTCCCGGTGCCGCCATGCCCGCAACATCGTCTCTTGCACGACATCTTCGGCGCGCCCGCGATCGCCACCCGTCAGCCTGATCGAGTACGCGAGCAGCGCACCGGCATGCGCGTCGTACAACTCGCGCAGCGCAGTCTCATCCGCTCGGTCCACGGCGACCATCATCCCCGTGCCCACGAGCTCACCTGTCCCACGATGTTTAGTACGGCGTCGGTCGGCTCGTGGTTCAGCGTCGACAGATCAGCCGACAGCAGCCTCGAGCTCGTCCAGCGAGGCGTCGATGTGGGTCAGCAGTCGCTGCAGATGCGGGACGTGACGACGGCAGCCCGTGAGCCCGAACTCCAGGTTGTCGACGTAGCTCGTCACGGTGATGTTGAGCGCCTGCCCCACCGTGGGAATCGACAGCGGGTAGAACGCGTCGAGACGGGCTCCCTGCATCCACAACGGGACCTTCGGGCCGGGAACGTTGGAGATCACCAGGTTGAACGGCGGCGGCAACAGTCGGTTGATGCCGAACAACGAGCTCATCGCAAGCGGTGCCATGGAAACGGCGGACATCGCGACCGCTTGCAGGCGACTGAGGCTGCCGAGCAGGTCCTTGCCCTGCTGCATCGACGCGACGATCGTCTCGAGTCGCCGCGCCGGATCGGTCTGGTCGGTACCGAGGCTCGTCAGGATCGCACCGACGTTGTTGCCGGCGCTCCCTCCTTTGCCGATGCTGCTCAGATGCACCGGAACCATCGCAACGAGCGAAGCATCGGGCAACGCGTGCTGCTCGTCGAGATAGGTGCGGAGAGCGCCTGAGCACAATGCGAGGACGACATCGTTCAGCGTCACGCCGGCCGACCGCCGGATGGCGTGCAGCCGCTCCAACGGCCACGACTGCGCCGCGAATCGCCGTGAGCCCGTGATCGGACCGTTGAGGATCGTGCGCGGCGCCGCACTCGGCAGGGCGGCTGCCTGCTCGCGGATCAGCCGGTCGGCCGCGCGATAGACGAGGGGCCCGAGGGCGACCGTCTCGTTGAAGGCACCGCGTGCCATGCCGGCCAGCGCGCCGGCCGAGAAACCGCCGCCCGCGTGGTCGCGATGGCTTTCTCTCGGCAGGTACGGCGCACACAGGCTGCGGTCGTCGGCGTCCGTGGACAGCGAGCTCTGCATCAGCCGCAGGCCCGAGACGCCGTCCATGACCGCGTGGTGGGACTTGAAGTAGATCGCGAACCGTCCGTCGTCCAGTCCCTCGATGAGGTGCATCTCCCACAGCGGCCGCTGGCGGTCGAGCAGCGTGCTGTGCAGCCGAGAGACCAGCGCGAGCAACTCGCGGATTCGGCCGGGACGCGGCAAAGCGGAGTGCCGGACATGGTGCTCGAGGTCGAGCTCCTTGTCCTCCTGCCAGGCCCACTGGCCCAGCGTGCCCAGAGAGCGATGGGCACGCTGCCGGAACAGCGGCGCGATCTCGTCGACCGCAACCAGCTCGGCGTACACGTTCTTGAGGTAGTCGCGGTCGGCGCCCACTGGCGTCGTGAACAGCTGGAGGCCGCCGACGTGCATCGGCTGCTCGCGGGTTTCGGGCAGCAGGAAGGCCGCGTCCTGCAACGACATCAGCGCCATGTCCGACAAGCATGCCGCAAAGGACGCGGAGTGCCGTCGCGCCGGCGGAGCCGATTGCGACTTTTTGGATGGTTCGCGGGGTAGAGGGCGAGTGTGGTCTGATCAGAATCTGGGCACGGCCCGTCACGACACCTGCGGAAAGGCAGCAGACATGTCAGAACACGCGCTTGATGCCCTTCATCACGAGACGCGCCGGTTCGAACCGCCGGCCGAGCTCGCCCGCGACGCCAACGCGACGGCCGAGACCTATGCCGCGGCAGCGGCCGACCGGCTCGGCTTCTGGGAGGACCAGGCTCGAGAGTTGACCTGGGCGGCGCCGTGGCAGCAGGTCCTCGACTGGCAGTTGCCATTCGCCAAGTGGTTCATCGGAGGGCGGCTCAACGCCTGCGTCAACGCCGTAGACCGTCACGTCGACGCCGGCGCCGGGGACAAGGTCGCCTACCACTGGATCGGCGACGGCGAGCGCGAGCGGCGCGATGTGACCTACGCCGACCTCAAGCGTGAGGTCTGCAAGGCCGCCAACGGACTGACCGCCTTGGGAGTCAACGCCGGCGACCGCGTGACCATCTACATGCCGATGATCCCGGAGACGGTCGTCACGATGCTGGCGTGCGCGCGCATCGGGGCACCACACAACGTCGTGTTCTGCGGGTTCTCGTCAGACTCGTTGCGCGGACGGATCCTCGACTCGGACTCCCGGGTTGTGGTCACCACGGACGGCCAGTTCCGGCGCGGCGCACCGACCCCGGTGAAGCCAGCGGTCGATGAGGCGCTCGAGGAGTGCCCGGACGTCCGCCACGTCCTGGTGGTACGGCGTACCGGCGACGACGTCGCATGGAGCGACGGGCGCGACGTCTGGTGGCACGACACGGTCGAGCCCGCGTCCGATCAGCACGAGGCGCAGGACTTCGACGCCGAGCACCCGCTGTTCATGATGTACACCTCTGGCACCACGGCGAAGCCGAAGGGCATCCTGCACACCACGGGCGGCTACCTCACCCACGTGTCCGCGACGCACCGGATGGTGTTCGACCTCAAGCCCGACCGCGACATCTACTGGTGCGCGGCGGACATCGGGTGGATCACCGGGCACAGCTACATCGTCTACGGTCCCCTGCTCAACCAGGCGACATCGGTGATGTACGAGGGAACGCCCCACCCCGGCGACAAGGCGCGTTGGTGGAAGCTGATCCAGGACCACAAGGTCACGATCCTCTACACAGCGCCGACCACGATCCGGACGCTCATGAAATGGGGCGCCGAGGAGCTCGAGCCGTACGACCTGTCTTCGCTGCGGGTTCTCGGCTCGGTCGGCGAGCCGATCAACCCGGAGGCATGGATCTGGTACCGCGAGCATGTCGGCGGCGGCCGCACCCCGGTCGTCGACACCTGGTGGCAGACCGAGACCGGCGGGATCATGATCACCCCGCTGCCCGGCGTCACGGCTTCCAAGCCCGGCGCGGCGATGACGGCTTTCCCGGGCATCAGCGCCGACGTCGTCGACAACGAAGGCAAGCCGGTCGGCGACGGTGGCGGGGGCTTCCTGGTCCTCACCGAGCCATGGCCGGGGATGCTGCGCGGGATCTGGGGCGATGACGAGCGCTACAAGGAGACGTACTGGTCGCGGTTCGAGGGCCGCTATTTCGCCGGTGACGGCGCAAAGAAGGACGACGACGGCGACCTTTGGCTGCTCGGCCGGGTCGACGACGTGATGAACATCTCGGGTCATCGAATCTCGACTACCGAGGTCGAACACGCTCTTGTCAGCCACCCGTCGGTGGCGGAGGCCGCAGTGGTGGGTGCCGCCGACGCGACCACCGGACAGGCGATCGTCGCCTTCGTCACACCGCGGGGCAGCGTGGCAGAGGACGAGTCCTCGGGCGACGAGTTCGTGCAGTCGATCCGCGAGCACGTGGCGAAGCAGATCGGCCCGATCGCGAAGCCCCGGCAGGTGCTGGTCACGCCGGAGCTTCCCAAGACGCGCAGCGGCAAGATCATGCGACGACTGCTGCGTGACATCGCGGAGCACAGGGAGTTGGGGGACGTGACGACACTGCTCGACCCGACCGTCACGGACGCAATCCGCGAACACATGGACGGGGGCTCAGAGAAAGAGGAATAGGAATGTCAACGACGACATCCGAACGACCAGTCCCGGCCCCTGTACCCGACGTCGCCGACCCCGCGCCGCTCGGGCTCGCCGCCTTCGCCCTGACCACGTTCATCCTGAGTCTGGCCAACGCCAACGTTTACCCGTCCGCGGCGGCAGCCGCGGTCTACACGGCCATTGCTTACGGCGGAAGCGTGCAGCTGCTCGCCGGGATGTGGGAGTTCAAGCGAGGCAACACCTTCGGCGCAACCGCGTTCTCTTCGTACGGCGGATTCTGGATCGCGGTCTTCTTCATCGTGCAGGTCGGCAAGATCGTGCCGGGCGCACCGGGCACGGAGGCGCTGTTCGGCACTTTCTTCCTCGCCTGGGCGATCTTCACGGCGTACATGACGATCGCGGCGATGCGAGTCAGCGGCGCTGTGCTGGCCGTGTTCGCGCTGCTGACGATCACCTTTGTGTTCCTGACGATCGGCGCGTTCCATGCAAGTGCGCACATCACCCACATCGGTGGTTGGATCGGTGTCGCAACGGCAGCAGCAGCCTGGTACGCATCCTTCGCCGGCGTGACGAACTCGACGTTCAACCGATCGATCCTTCCGACCCTTCCACTAGCGCGGTGATATTTGCCTGAGATCCCCACGGCCGGGGGCCCCATCGACACCGGGGCCCTCGGTCGCACTTTGATCCACGAGCACGTCTTCGTCATGACGACGGAGGTGCAGGCGAACTTCAAGACCGACTGGGACGAAGAGCGCAACGTCACCGACGCAATCGCCAAGCTGACGGCGCTGAAGGAAGCCGGAATCGACACGATCGCCGATCCGACGGTGGTCGGGCTGGGCCGTTACATCCCGCGAATCGTCGAGATCGCCAAGCAGATCGACCTCAACATCGTGGTCGCGACAGGTGTCTACACCTACAACGACCTGCCCAAGTACTTCACGCTGCGCGGGCCCTTCATGGGGTTGGACCGGCCGGACCCGATGGTCGACATGTTCGTGACCGACATCACCGCGGGCATCGGCGACACCGGTGTACGGGCGGCCTTCCTCAAGTGCGCGATCGATGAGCCGGGAATGCTGCCCGGCGTCGAGCGGATCCTGCGAGCCGTCGCCAAGGCGCATCTGCGTACCGGTGCGCCGATCATGGTGCACACGCATCCCGGGACCGAGCGTGGTCTCGAGGTCCACAAGGTGCTGCAGGAGGAGGGCGTCGTCCCGAGTGCGGTGTGCCTGGCTCACAGCGGCGACTCAGGCGACCCGGACCACCTCTCGCACCTCGCCGACCTCGGCTATCTGCTGGGCATGGACCGCTTCGGCGTCGACATGTACCTGCCGTTCGAGAAGCGCGTCGAGATGGTCGCGGAGCTGATCCGCCGCGGCTACGGCGAGCGGATGGCGCTTGCCCACGACGCGTCCTGCTACTTCGACTGGGTCGAGCCGAGCATGCTCGAAGCAGCGCCGAACTGGAACTTCCTGCACATCAGCAAGGATGTGCTTCCAGCGCTGCGGGATCTGGGCGTCACCGATGCTCAGATCGACACGCTGCTGGTCGACAACCCCCGCCGCTGGTTCGAGACCGCCCGCTAAAGCATCGTCGAGGCCAACCTTTTGGGTCTTTCAGACCCCCGCGAGAGACCAAGAAGGTTGGCCTCGACGTGCTACGTCAGGGGCGGGAAGCTCGGGGGGCGCTTCTCCAGGTACGCCGCGACGCTTTCGGCGAGGTCGGGGCGCTCGAACGCCGCGAGCAGCAGCGCGTCGGCCCTGGTGTTCGCTTCCTGCAGCGTTGCGCTCGATCCGCCCCAGATCTGGTCCTTGATCTCGCGAAGCGAGGCGGGCGAGCAGTTCTCGACCATCTCTCGCGCGTAGTCCTTCGCCGCCGCCAGCGCATCGTCGACGACATGCGTGACGAGGCCGAGCGAGAGCGCCTCGCTGTCGGTGATGGTTCGCGCCGAGAGCAGCAGGTCCAGCCCCCGCGACCAGCCGACGATCCGCGGGATCAACCACGCCAGCCCGTCCTCGGCCGGCAGGCCCCGGCGCGCGAACGCGGTCGACAGCTTGGTTCCTCGGGCGAGGAACCGGACGTCGCAGTAGAGGGCGCGGGCGAGCCCGAGACCGACGCACGGGCCGTTGATCGCGGCGATCACCGGCTTCGGCACCGCGGGCTCGGTCGCAAAGTCGTCGCGTACGCCCCCCGCCGGGGGCAGCTCACCACCGATCAGCTGTTTGAGCATGCCCATATCCGCGCCGGCACAGAAGCCACGTCCGGCGCCGGTGACGATCACCGCCTTGACGGCGGTGTCGGCGGCCGCCTCGTCCAGCCGACTCAGATATTGCACGCCCATGTCGAACGTCCAGGCGTTGAGCGCCTCGGGGCGGTTGAGCGTGATGATGGCGACGCCATCCTCGACGGCGTAGATGACGACCTCGCTCATCTCGGTAAAGGTCATCGGGGGGCGAGTTCTCGGACCGCGGCCGGTGCTTCCACCCCGACCGGCAGCACCGCAAGGACGGGTGTCGTGATGCCGTTTGCGACGTACTCCCCGATGCGTTCGCGACAAGCGGCCGGCGCGCCATGCACGACAAGGTCGTCGACCAGCTCGTCGGGGATCGCGGCCAGCGCGCCCTTGCGGTCACCCGCTGCCCACGCCTCCTGCATCGGCGCCATCAGCTCGCCACGACCAAGCCACTCGTGGAAGGCGCGGTAGACCGGCACGGTGAGGTACGCCGCAATGGCGAACCTGCCGACCGCGCGCGCCATGTCGACGTCATCGGTCGGCGCCACGAAGATCCGCGCCGCGAGCTCCTTGCCGTCGCCACCTTCGGCGAGCGCCCCCGCAACCGCGGGCACGTCTTTCGGGGCGAGCCAGTTGGTGATCGCGCCATCGGCCTCGCGACCGGCGAGCTTCAGCATTCCCGGACGCAGCGCGGCGACGAGGACCGTCGGAGGGACGGGAGGAGTGAATCCCATCCGGAAGCCGCTCACCTCGAAGGTCTCGTACTTCTCGCTGACCTTCTCGCCGCCCATCGCGGCCTTCAGAAACGCGAGCGTGTCGCGGACCTTGGCGTACGGCGCCTCGAACGGCGTGCTGTTCCACTTCTCGACGATCACGTTGGACGACGTCCCGATCCCGAGCACGAACCGTCCCGGCGCCGCCGCTGCCAGCGTGCCGGCGCACATCGCGAGCGTTGCGGGCCCGCGCGTGTAGACCGGGATGATCGCGACGCCGAGCCGCAGTGTCGGCGCCCAGACACTCGCCAGGGCGAGCGGGGTGAACCCGTCGTAGCCGTTGGACTCTGCGGACCACAGGTCGGTGTACCCCAGGTCCGCGAGCGACTCGACGATTCCCCGCTGGTCGGGCAGCGAGATGTCGTCGAAGGGGAAGGTGATGCCGTAACGATCAGTCACGGGGCGACCCTACCCAACCGGCGTCGACACCCCTCCGACCTGCCAGTGACCGTTCACCTTCGCGTAGTCGAGCCACACCGTCGCCTGGTGTGACGGTCGAGCCGCGCGCAGCTGTGCATTGCGTAGCCCGTTGGCCGGTACGCCGAAACGGCTGCCTGGGTACTGCGCCGCGCACAGCCGCGGACCGGCCCGCTCCGGCCCGACAGCAGAGCTCACCGTCCAGTGATCATGAGCGTCGACGCAGGCCGCGTGCCGCTCCACGTCACATGGCCCGGCGCGGAACCTTCCTGCGCGGTCCTGATAGGCGCAACCTGCGCGAGCGCCCGGCTCCCCCGCCGCCCAGCTCCAGACGAACGCGCGCAATCGACCGTCGAATGGCTCCAGCTGGTCGAACCCCGTCAGGTTGACCCCGCAGCGCACCATCTTCCGCGTCGCGTCCGCGGTCAGCGTCTGACTACCTTCCATCAGCGCTTCGAGGAACGGGCTCTCCTCGTACCAGCGACGAAATGTCGAGTGACTGTCGCGCGCCTTGCGGTCAGCGGCGCAGTCGGCCGCGCCGTACGTCGTCGGGTTGCCGCCTTCGTTCCACTTGGGGCCACGGGTGAAGACCAGGTGGTTCCAGGCGTCGCCCGGGCCGCAGTTGCCGACGAGGAGGACCCGGGCACCCGTCCGCGCCATCGCCACCTCGCTCTTTCGGTACGGCATCGAGGCGCACTGCCCCGCCTTCAACGACGCGGGCGGACGGTAGACCAGCTTGCCGAGACCATTCGTGAGAAGCGATGCCGCGATGTCGTGTGCCTGCAGCTTGTTGTCGAGCTGGTTCTCCAGATATACGAGCAGGAACTGATGGGGATGGGCTTTCAACCACACCCGGACCTCGGCGAGCGTGTTCTGCAGTGAGCGGTCAATCGTGCAGCCGACGTGCACCGAAAGACCCGTGTCCGGGATCGCGGTCGACTGTCCGTGACACACGTCCACCCAGTAGCCACCGGTGCCGAGGTTGCCGAAGATGCTGGGCACCCAGTGCAGGTCGATCTCGAGCGCCCGGATCCCCATCTGCAGCTGGTCGGTGATCGAGTAGACCTGGTTGGGGTCCTGGTTGGTCAGCGACGGGAAGTACTGCACGGGCTTCCCATCGAGGGGCACGAGGTACGACGACGCGTTGAACGAGTTGTGCGTGCCTGGCAGCTGCACCTCGTAAAGCGATGCGCGGCGGGTGATCGCATTCTGCAGCGAAAGTGCCCTCGACACCCAGGTCTTGCGGTACGCCGCGACCTGCGCCTCGCTGATCGTCCGGCCGTCGACCAGATCGCAGTCCTGCGTGGCCGCCGGGTCCGGCAGGTCGCGCAGCGGCATTCGGCACAACGAGGAAACCGCGTCTACCGCCGCCTGGAAGCCGCGGCAGACGGCGTACTTCGGGGTGTCGATCGGATGCCCGAACCCGTCGTAGCAGACCTGGACAAGGCCGCCAACCGGACTCGGCGCAGCGGCAGACGTCAACGCAGCGGCCGGCACCGCTAGACCCAAAAGCGCAACGACGCAGAGAAGCAAGGCCCCGGCGCGATGCTTCTCGGCGAGCCTTACGAAGGAGGCGTCATAAGGCGCTCTAATCGCCCTCTTCGTAAAGGTCGGCGCGATCTTCAAACTCCCAGCGATCTGCCGACGATCTCTTTCATGATCTCGGTGGTGCCGCCGTAGATCGTCTGCACGCGGCTGTCGATGAACGCCTTGGCGACCGGGTACTCCAGCATGTAGCCGTAGCCCCCATGCAGCTGCAGACACGAGTCGATCACGCGTTTCTGCAGCTCCGTGGTCCACCATTTCGCCATCGCTGCGTCCACTGCCGAGAAGCGTCCCTCGTTGTGCTCGGTGATCGACTTGTCCAGGTAGACCCGAGCGATCTCGACCTCGGTCGCCATCTCGGCAAGGACGAAGCGAGAGTTCTGGAACGACCCGATCGGCTTGCCGAACGCGGTACGCGTCTTGCAGTACTCGATCGTCGACGCCAGGACCTGCTCAGCCGAGGCGACCGCACCGACCGCGATCGACAACCGCTCCTGCGGCAGGTTCTCCATCAGGTGGATGAAGCCGCGGTTCTCCTCGCCCAGGAGGTTCTTGCCCGGCACCCGCACGTTGGTGAAGAAGAGCTCGGCGGTGTCCTGCGCCTTCATGCCGACCTTGTGGAGGTTGCGGCCCCGGTCGAAGCCCGGCATGTCTCGCTCGACGACCAGCAGCGAGGTGCCCTGCGCCGCCTTCGCGTCCGGATCAGTCCTGGCCACCACGATCACGAGGTCGGAGTTGATGCCATTGGTGATGAACGTCTTCTGGCCGTTGAGGATCCAGTCATCGCCGTCGCGCACCGCGGTGGTCTTGATGCCCTGAAGGTCCGAGCCCGCTGCCGGTTCGGTCATGGCGATGGCGGTGATCAGCTCGCCGCTGCAGAAGCCTGGCAGCCACCGTGCCTTCTGCTCATCAGTCGCCAGGCGGCCGAAGTACGGCGCCACCACGTCGTTGTGCAGGCCGAAGCCAATGCCGCTCGCACCGGCACGGATGGTCTCCTCGGCGAGGACCGCGTTGTAGCGAAAATCGAGAACCCCGCCGCCGCCGTACTGCTCCTCGATCTCGAAGCCGAGCAGGCCGTGCTTGCCGGCCTCAACCCAGACCCCGCGGTCGACCACGCCCTCCGTCTCCCACTCGTCGTGGTGCGGAGCGATGTAGCGCTCCACGAACCCACGCGCGGTGTCGCGGAACGCCTCGTGGTCAGCGGTGTAGAGGTCCTTCTGCATGCGGGCAGAATACGGTTCGGAGAGCGTCTCCGCTCACGGAGCCTGGGGCGGGCCGGTGACGCGACGGACTCCTCGGTATCCGACCAGTCCCACCGCGCCGATCAGGGCCAGCAACAGCAAGGCGAACACGATCGGTCCAATCGCCCCGACCAGCGCGTCAATGCCACGGCTGAACCGGCTCCACGAGTCGTGCCACGCCTTGCCAATGCCATGACGACTGTGGTGCGGCGTCACGAAGACATTCACGCCGACCGGCACCACGTCCACGGTGAGTGTCGAGTACGACGACTGGTTGCCGAGCAGCTTGATCTGGCCGTGCAGCGAGTCGATCTGCTGCTGGATGTCATCGATGCGCTGCTGCACCGAGAGTGTCGCGCCGATCGTGCTGGCACGCGACAGGATCGACAGGTAGGTCGAGCGCGATCGCTCGAGCGCGTGCTCCTTGGCGTTGAGATCGACATACTTGCCGGTGACGTCGTCCGCCGACGTCGTGATCGACACGACATGACCGAGTGCCTCTGCCTTGGTGACCGCGTCGTCGAAGTGGGCAACGGGGATCCGCAGCACGACCTCGCTCGAAGGCTCGCCGGCGCCGAGGTCGCTGCTGCTGCTCGACACGTAGCCGCCTTGCGACGCGGCGAGCGTGGTCAACGACTGGGTCGCCGTCTGGACCTTGTTCTTCTGCACTCGCACCGTGAGCTCACCGGTCTTGACGATGCGGGTCGCATCCACCGAGGACGCATCGCTCACCGTGGCGGCGCTCGGCGCGACACCACCGGCGGTCGAATGCAAGGCGGTCGCACCTCCGCCGCTGCCGCTTGCCGCAGCCCCTGGCGGTGCCGCGACAGTGGGCAGCGCACCACGCACCGCGTTCTGCGTCGCGACCTTCCCCGCCGCATAGCTGTAGTCCTCGGTGGGACCGTTCGCTGCGGAGGGCACTCCGGCGGGCGCCAAACTTAGCCCCCCGGCTCGGCCAGAGGTGCTGCTCGCCGACCCGGCGGACTCAGTGGTGCTTGATCCGGAGCCGCCAACGGCGAACGCGATGGCGATCAGCACGACGAGGACCGCGCAGGTCCCGATCAGAGTTACACGTGCACGCTGCCCGAGCCGCATGATGCTCTCCCCAACATTGACTGGTGGTGAGACGCCGCAGCAGGTTGGTTGGTTCCGGTCAGTCCATGGATCGGTGGCGACCGAGCTACTCCGCACCTGAATCGACGACCACAAGCACCGCCCCTGCATAGACCTGCTGCCCGGCGGTGACGCGCACCTCGCCGACGGTCCCGTCGGCCGGACTCGCGACGGTGTGCTCCATCTTCATCGCCTCGAGCACGACGAGCGGGTCGCCCTTCGCGACAGTCGCACCGGCCGCCACGAGGACTCGTACGACAGCGCCCGGCATCGGCGCGACGAGGGATCCGGCGGCGACGGAATCCGAGGGGTCGGTGAAGCGCGGCACGACTAGGTACGACGACGCACCGAGTGCGGAGTCGATGTCGATCGTCCGCCGGTCGGGCGAGACCGCGACGTGCGCCCGGCGTCGTACCCCGTCGATGGTCGCGTCAATGCCTGTCGGCGAGACCGAGTGCAGCTCGACCGCGACACTCTCGCCATCAACCCACAGGCTCACCGAGCCGCGGCGGTCGAGGGCATAGGTCACGACCCGATCCGCCGTCCCATCGCTGATGACGAGCCGCTGTGTGGTTGACGGGTTGTTGCGCCAGCCGCTCGGCAGGCGCCCCCACGTCGCCGCGGCAGCACGGTGTTCCGACTGCAGAGCAAGCGCGGCAAGCGCGGCATGCTGGCGTCGAGCTTCGTCGGTGTCGAGCAGTGCCGCACCGAGAACAGCGGGGTCGTGACGGTCCAGGTAGCCCGTGTCGGTGGCACCGGCGAGGAACTCCGACTCGCGAAGGATTCGGACGAGCAGGTCGCGGTTCGTCGTCACACCGTGCACCCGCGACGTGCTCAACGACGTAGCAAGGCGTGCTGCGGCCTCGGCGCGACTTGGCGCATGCGCGACAACCTTGGCGATCATCGCGTCGTAGTACGGCGAGACCGCGCTGGCTGACTCGACGCCTGAGTCGACGCGCACTCCGGGGGTGATCTCGAAGGCGCGGAGCGTCCCGGTCACCGGAAGGAAGCCGTTCGTCGCATCCTCGGCGTAGAGACGCACCTCGATCGCGTGGCCGTCGATCGACGGCGAGAGCGCGGCTGCGGGCAGCGGCTCACCTGACGCGACGAGAATCTGCAGGCGCACGAGATCCAGGCCGGTGATGAGCTCGGTCACCGGGTGCTCGACCTGCAGTCGGGTGTTCATCTCCAGGAACGCGTAGGACGAGTCCGGCGCCATCACGAACTCGACGGTGCCCGCGCCGACGTAACCGACCGCGCGCGCCGCCGCGACCGCTGCCTCCCCGAGGCTCGCGCGCAGCTCAGGCGTCACTGCGGGGGACGGCGCCTCCTCGACGATCTTCTGGTGGCGGCGTTGGATCGAGCACTCACGCTCGAACAACGAGACGACGTTGCCGTGGGTGTCCGCGAAGACCTGAACCTCGATGTGGCGCGGTGCCTCGAGATAGCGCTCGCAGAACACGGTTGCGTCGCCGAATGCACCTGCCGCCTCGCGGCTCGCGGCCTCGATCGCCTCGGCGAGCCCGGATTCCTCGCGCACGATCCGCATTCCGCGCCCGCCGCCGCCCGCGGACGCCTTCACGAGCAGCGGAAAGCCGACCTCGGCGGCGCCCTCGGCGGTCTCGGACCACGGCAGTGTCGGCACCCCGGCGTCACGCATCATGCGCTTTGCGCCGAGCTTCGAGCCCATCGCCTCGATCGCATCCGGCGGCGGTCCGATCCAGGTCAGGCCGGCATCGATCACCAGTCGGGCAAAGCCTGCGTTCTCCGACAGGAAGCCGTAGCCCGGGTGGACGGCATCCGCGCCGGTCGCCTGCGCAGCCGCAACCACGAGGTCGCCACGCAGGTACGTCTCTGCCGGAGTGTTCCCGGGCAGTAGCACCGCTGCGTCCGCCTCGTGGACGAACGGCGCATCGACGTCGGCTTCGCTGTAGACGGCGACAGTTGCGATCCCCATCTCGCGGGCCGTGCGGAAAACCCGGCGGGCGATCTCGCCACGGTTGGCGACGAGGATGCGACGAATGGTGGCCATTGCCGCTACATCCGGAAGACGCCGAAGCCGCGGCGTCCCTGCACGGGGTTGTTGTGGGCGACCGACAGCGACATGCCGAGCACGGTGCGCGTGTCACGCGGGTCGATGATGCCGTCGTCGTAGACGCGCGCGGTGAGGAACAGCGCCTTGCTCTCGGCCTCGATCTGGTTCTCGACCATCTCGCGCATCGCGGCGTCGGCTTCTTCGTCGTAGGGCTGTCCCTTCGCCTCGGCCGACGCCCGCGCCACGATCGAAAGCACACCGGCGAGCTGCGCCGGTCCCATCACGGCGGACTTGGCGTTGGGCCAGGTGAACAGGAAGCGTGGGTCATAGGCGCGGCCACACATGCCGTAGTTGCCTGCGCCGTACGACGCACCCATGTTGATCGTGAAGTGCGGGACGTCGCTGTTGGAGACAGCGTTGATCATCTGCGCGCCGGCCTTGATGATGCCGCGCTGCTCGTACTCCTTGCCCACCATGTAGCCGGTGGTGTTCTGCAGGAACAGCAGAGGCGTATCACTCTGGTTGGCGAGCTGGATGAACTGTGTCGCCTTCTCGCTCTCCTCGCCGAACAGCACGCCCCGCGCGTTGGCGAGGACTCCGACGGGATAGCCGTGCAGCTGACCGAAGCCCGTGACGAGCGATGACCCATAGAGCGGCTTGAACTCGTCGAACTCGCTGCCGTCGAGGATGCGGGCGAGCACGTCGCGAGGGTCGAACGGCTCGCGCAGGTCGGTCGGGACGATGCCGATCAGGTCATCGATGTCGTAGCACGGCTCGGCGTACGACGCGGCCGGCGTACCCCCGAGCTTGCGTCGGTTGAGCCGGCGCACGATCTGCCGGCCGAGGCGGATCGCGTCGTACTCGTCGACCGCGAGGTAGTCGGCCAAGCCACTGATGCGCGCGTGCATCTCGGCGCCGCCGAGCTCCTCGTCGTCGGAGACCTCGCCGGTCGCCATCTTTACCAGCGGAGGACCACCGAGGAACACCTTGGCCCGGCCTTCGACCATCACGATGTAGTCCGACATGCCGGGTACGTAGGCCCCACCGGCCGTGGAGTTGCCGAAGACGAGCGCGATGGTCGGGATGGCCGCGGCCGACTTGCGCGTCAGGTCCCGGAAGCCCGCTCCACCCGGAATGAAGATCTCGCTCTGCGTCGGCAGGTCGGCGCCGCCGGACTCGACAAGATTGACCACAGGAAGCCGGTTCTCATTGGCGATCTGAGATGCGCGCCCCTGCTTCTTGGCACCGAACGGGTTGACCGCACCGCCGCGCACCGTCGGGTCGTGCGCCTGGACGAGCACCTCGGTGCCTTCGACGATGCCGATGCCGGTGACGACACTTCCGCCGACGGTGTAGCTGGTCCCCCATGCGCACAGCGGAGACAGCTCGAGGAACGGCGAATCGGGATCGAGCAAGAGCTCGATGCGCTCGCGCGGGAGCAGCTTCCCGCGCTTGTGGTGACGCTCGACGTTGCGCTCACCGCCACCGGCGTTGGCCAGCGCGAGCTGGCGCTCGTGCTCCGCGAGCAGCTCGAGCAGCGCCTCGCGCCGCGCCGCGAACTCCGGCGCGTCGCGATCGACGCGATCAGGCAGGACCGGCACGGTGCCGGAGCCTATCTATCGGCGGCGTCGGCGCGGCGCTTCAGACAGCGGCGAGCTGCTCGAACTCCGCGTCCGTCAGCTCGACGTCGGCCGCGGCGCAGTTCTCCTCGAGGTGCGCGACCGACGAGGTGCCTGGAATCGGCAACATGACCGGCGACCTCTGCAGCAGCCAGGCGAGGGCGAGCTGCGACGGCGAGGCCTGGTGGTTCTCCGCGATCGTGGCCAGCGGCCCGCCTGCCTTGGCGAGCGACCCGGTGGCCAGCGGGAACCACGGGATGAAGCCGAGTCCCTCGCGTTCGCAGTAGTCGAGCACGTCCTCGTGATGCCGGTCGGTGAGGTTGTAGAGGTTCTGGACCGAGACGACGTCGACGACCGTGCGCATCGTCTCGACCGTGTCCACGTCGACCTCCGAGACGCCGATGTGGCGGATCTTGCCTTCGTCCCGCATCGCCTTCAGCTCACCCAGGGACTCCTCCATCGGGGTCGCGGGATCGACGCGGTGCAGCTGGTAGAGATCGATCCGCTCGACGGCGAGGCGGCGCAACGACATCTCGACGCACTGGCGGAGGTACGCCGGTCTACCTACCGGACGCCAATCGCCCGGCCCGGCACGCGTCAGGCCGCCCTTGGTCGCGATGACCAGACCGGCCGGATAAGGGTGCAGCGCCTCGCGAATCAGGTCCTCGGAGACGTACGGACCATATGAGTCTGCGGTATCGATCAGGTCGACGCCGAGATCCACGGCGCGGCGCAGCACGCGGATGCACTCGTCGCGGTCTCGCGGCTCACCCCAGACGCCCTGACCGGTGAGCTGCATCGCACCGAAGCCGAGCCGGTGCACCTCGAGGTCTCCGCCGATCGAGAACGTGCCTGATGCGTGGACCGATTCCACCGTCTGCGTCATAGGCCGATCCTGCCCCAACGATCAGGCGGGGAACCGTCAGCGGTGGCGCAGCTCCCAGAAGGCGATCCCGGCGGCCGTCGCGACGTTGAGCGAGTCGATGCCCGCGGACATCGGGATCTGCACCGCCACGTCGCACTGGTCAACTGCTGCCTGGGTCAGCCCGGCGCCTTCGGTTCCCACGACGATGGCGACCCTCGAACCATCGGGCACCGGGAGCTCGCCGAGCGACACGGCCCCCGGCTGCGGCGTCAGCGCTGCCACCAGGAATCCGGCCGCTCTCAGCTCGCCCAACACCTCGGGCCAGGACTCAGCGCGGGCGTACGGAACGGTGAAGACGGCGCCCATCGAGACCCGCACGGCGCGCCGATACAGCGGGTCAGCAGCTTGCGGAGAGATGACGACGCCATCGATCCCGAGTGCCGCCGCGGCTCGGAAGATCGCACCGAGATTGGTGTGGTTGACCATGTCCTCGATCACTACGAGCCGCTGCGCCGTCGCCACCGCCTCAGCGACGGACAGAAGTGTGCGCCGATGGACCGATGCCAGCGCACCGCGGTGCACATGGAAGCCTGTCAGCTCGCGCAGGAGCTCGTCGGACCCGAGATAGACCGGTGCGTCGCAGGCGACGAGCGATGACGCCGTGCGGTCGAGCCACTGCGGCGTCATCAGTGCCGAACGCAGCCGGTAGCCAGCGGCGAGTGCGCGCTCGATGACCAGAGCGCCTTCGGCGATGAACAGCCCATTCGGCGGCTCGAACGAGGTACGCAACGCGACGTCGGTCAGCGAGCGGTAGTCAGCCAGCCTCGGATCGTCGGGGTCGTCAATCTCGAGCACCGGGCCCACTTGTCAGGCCCTCAGCACGTTGGGACGTCGGATAAGCCTGACACCTGATCAGTCGAGCAGGTCGGGCTGCTCCCGCACGATCTTCTCGTAGAGCGGCTGGAAGGAGAACCACCCCGCGAGCTCCGAGCCAACGACCTCGTGCGTCTTCTTCGCCTGGTCGAGATCGATGTGGACGACCTTGCCCGCGGCCTTGGCGAGCAGCTGGACCTGACAGGAACGCTCCATGGTGATGAACCACCACACGGCGGCGTCGACTGTCGTGCCGGCGGTCAGCAGGCCGTGGTTGCGCAGGATCACAGCTTTGTTCTCGCCGAGCGCCTTCGCGATGCGCTTGCCCTCTTCGAGATCGGTGACCACCCCGGTGTAGTCATCGAAGAGCGAGTGATCGTCGTAGAAGGCGCAGACGTCCTGCGTGATCGGCTCAAGCAGCTCACCGAGTGTCGACAGCGCGCGCCCATAGGTCGAGTGGCTGTGCGCGGCGGCGACCACGTCCGGTCGCGCTTCGTGCACCCGCGAGTGGATGCAGAACGCGGCCTCGTTGACGTAGTAGTCGCCCTCGACAACCTGGCCGGTGTCGTTGACCCGGATCAGCTTGCTCACCGAGACATGCGCGAACGGCACCGCGAACGGGTTCACCCAGAACGTGTTGGGCTCGATCGGGTCACGGGCGGTGATGTGACCCGCGACGCCCTCCTCGAAGCCGAACTTCGCGAAGAGCCGGAACCCGGCGGCGAGCCGCTCCTTGCGGTGCTGACGCTCGTCCTCGAGCGAGTCGAAGCTTGGCATCGTCGGAAACCACTTGTCAGCCATGCCCTCGATTATGGCGCGGAGGGGCGTCCGTTGTCAGGACTCGGGGTTGCGCTTGCGCCAATCCCGCATCCGGCCCTCGGGACCCAATCCGAACAGCCGCTTGCACTCAGGGCAGACCGGATACTTCTTGGGATCGCGGGTAGGGACCCATACCTTGCCGCACAGCGCCACGACCGGCGTACCGGTGACCATCGCCTCGGTGATCTTGTCCCGATCTGCGTAGTGCGCGAATCGCTCGTGATCCCCGTCGTGCGTCGGCAGGACGTCGGGCCGCTCGACGATCCGTACGTCGGTGTCCACCTCGCTCACGTGCCGAGCGTAATCCGCCCATATCGGGATCAGGTACGCCATCCGGGGGGCGCGTTACGCCATTCGCCGTCCCGGAACTGTCACAACGTGTCATGCGCGACTCGGCTCTCGTGCCCGACAACTGACAAGAGGCCATTTCGGCGGCGGAGGAAACGTCATGAACGCGCTCGAGCAGCTCGTCAGCGAGGCGTACGACGACGGCGTCGTGACCCAGGTGATCCGTCCTGCCGCGGTGATCCCCGAGGAGTCGGCGCGGCAGATCCTCGTCCACCTCACGCTGCACGACGTCCGGATGGGCGGGCTCTGGTGGGCCGAGCCGTCGACGTGGCAGCGTTTCGACCGGCCTTGGAACGGCACCGACCGTGGCCCGGGTACCGCGGAGCTGCTGGGCACGATGCAAGTCATCTACGGGATGCCTACGCGCTACGAGATCACCGTCTTCCGCGCCACGATCACCCGAGTGGGCCAGCAGCTGGGCTACACCGTGACGTCACTGTGCGACGAGGCCTTCGGCTTCGGCAGTCTCACGCTCGCCTCATGTCCCCGCGCTGACCTGCGGCCGCCGCCCCAGCCGTTCCGCTTCCACCACTAGCCACTCAAACTTCCCGAGAAGTCTCACCACAGCTCGTCCGTGCGCCCGGCCGACTACGCCGAATGGGTGAGCGAGTGCGCCTCATGCGCAACCGATCTAGTCACCAGTCGTTATTTGGTCCATAGTGCACAGGTCATATCGACATGTTTGGCCTATTCCTCTGGACCTGATGGGAAGGGGCGCCGTGCCGCTCCGGACGAGCGGGGGGACTTCAACGAGCCACGCGACCGCGGCAGGCAAGCGTGTCATCGACGTCATCGTCGGAACGCTGCTGAGCGTTGCCGCCCTTCCCGTGGTGTTGCTCCTGGCCATCGCGCTGGGAGTCCTGCTGCGTTCCAACCCGTTCTTCGCCCAGACGCGACCCGGCCGCAACGGCAAGCCGTTCACCATCCTCAAGCTGCGCACGCTGCCGCCCTCCACCCCGCACTACGCCAGCAAGCTCGAGCTGGACTTCGGTGGGATGGGCCTTCCCCGCCTGTGCGAGCTGCTGCGGCGTACGCATCTCGACGAGCTGCCGCAGTTGTTCCTCGTGCCGTTCGGCTCCATGACCCTCGTCGGCCCGCGACCGCGGCTTCCTGATGCTGTCGAGGCGGTCGACGCCTACTTCGACACGCTGCGCAGCGCGGTACGGCCGGGCTGCACGGGTCTCTGGCAGATCAGCACGGCGACATCCGCGGTGGCGACCGGTGCGCCGAGGTTCGACCTGTTCTACGTGCGCCACGCCTCGGTGCGCCTGGACCTCTGGATCATGGTGCGCACCGTCGGAATGGTCCTGGGCATCGGCCGGCCGGTCGAGATCGACGACGTTCCGGCATGGGTACGTGGGCGCGGACTCGTCGCCGCATCGGCGTTCATCACCCCAGTGGGCGTCGCATGCGCCCCCGTCGAGGCGGATCTCGCGCCTGTCTATCTCTCGCCGGCCGTCGGCCGGTCGCCCCGGGCTCACCCTGCGCCGGCGCCCGTCGCTCACCAACCGGTGCCGGCGGTCGCGCACTTCGCCGCCGAGGCAGTTCCCGCGGAGATCTGAGTCCGCAACGCTGCGTCCCGCCAGTAGGGTCGGATCGTGCGCGCAATCCAGATCACGGAGTACGGCGGCCCTGAGGTACTGACGCTTGCGGAGCTTCCCGAACCCACGCCGTCCGAAGGCTTCGACCTCGTCAAGGTGAGCAGTTCCGGCATCAACTACGCCGACACCCACCAGACCGAGAACAGCTACATATCGGCGACGAACCTCCCGCTCGTTCCCGGCAGCGAGGTTGTCGGAACTCTGCCTGACGGTCGCCGAATCGCCTCCCTCGTCGGGGCCGGCGGCTACGCCGAGTGGGCACTCGCTCCTTCGTTCCTCAGCTTCGCGCTGCCGGATGCCGTCGACGACGGCCAGGCGTTGGCGCTGATGGTGCAGGGACTCACGGCGTGGCACCTGCTGCGGACGTCGACGCACCTGGCGGCCGGCGAGTCGGTGGTGGTTCACGCCGCCGCGGGCGGCGTCGGGACTCTCGCGATCCAGCTCGCGAAGCTGTGGGGGGCCGGCCGGGTCATCGGGGTGGCGTCCTCGCCGGAGAAGCGAGCACTGGCCGAACGGCTCGGCGCCGACGCCACCGTCGACGGCGCCTCCGAGGACTTGAAGGCCGCGCTCCACGACGCCAACGGCGGAAAGCCCATCGACATCGTGCTTGAGATGACCGGGGGCGACGCGTTCGACGCGAGCCTTGAGGCGCTCGCGCCATTCGGCCGGATCGCGACCTACGGGATGGCGGGCCGCGTACCGCCGAAAGCGGTCGAGCCCCGCGCGCTGATGATCGGCAGCCGGACAATCGTCGGCTACTGGCTGTCGAACTGCATCGGGCGTCCGGGCATGATCAACGAGCCGATGGCCGAGATGCTCGACCTCGTTGCGGAAGGCAGGCTGTCGCCGGTGGTCGGCACGACGTACGCCCTCGCCGACGCCAGGAACGCGCACGAGGATCTCCGCGCACGAAAGTCGACCGGCAAGCTCGTCCTCGACGTCACCCGCTAGCCACTCCGGCCCCAGAGAGGTAGTGCGTCGGCGCATGGTCCACGCGATCGATCCTGAGTTCACCGCCCTACCGCTCCGCGCGATCGCAGACGCCGTCCTCGAACGTGCCCGCGAGCTCAAGCTCGAGCATGCCGACGTCCGGGTCGAGCGGATCCGCACCGCCGACCTCGCGCTGCACGACGCTCGCCTGGAGACCAGCCACGACGACGACGAAAGCGGGCTCGCGGTGCGAGTCGTGCACGACGGGACATGGGGATTCGCGGGCGGCGCCGTGATCGGTCCCTCCGCCGCGCGTGCGCTCGTCGACCGCGCGGTCGAGGTCGCGAAGGTCTCCAAGCCCGTCACCGGCGAGCGGATCGAGCTCGCCGCCGAGCCGTCGCACGGCGAGCAGACGTGGGTGTCGGCGTACGACGTCGACCCGTTCTCGATCGGCGAGGGCGACCGCATCGCCTTGCTCGCCGACTGGTCGAGCCGACTGCTCTCGGCGGACATCGTCACGCACGCGGACGCCGGCCTGAAACAGGTCAGGGAGAACAAGTTCTTTGCCGATCTGGCGGGCACGGTCACGACGCAGCAGCGAGTGCGCATGCAGTGCCAGCTCACGGTGCTGTGGGTCGATGAGTCCTCCGGGCGCTTCGAGACGATGCGCACCATCGCACCGCCGGTGGGCCGCGGCTGGGAGTGGATGACGGACGGCTACGACTGGGACACCGAGCTCGCGCAGGTCCCGGAGTGGCTGGCCGAGAAGGCGAAGGCGCCGTCCGTCGAGCCGGGTCGATACGACCTGGTGATCGACCCGTCCAACCTCTGGCTCACAATCCACGAGTCCATCGGGCATGCGACCGAGCTGGATCGCGCGCTCGGCTACGAGGCCAACTACGCGGGGACGTCGTTCGCCACTCCCGACAAGCTGGGAACGCTGCGCTACGGCAGCGATCTCATGCACGTCACGGGCGACCGGCAAGCCGAGCACGGGCTGTCGTCGGTGGCGTTCGACGACGAAGGCGTCGCGGCGCAGACCTGGGACCTCGTGAAGGACGGCACTCTTGTCGGCTACCAGCTCGACCGGCGCACCGCGGCGCTGTCGGGAATCGCACGGTCGAACGGCTGCGCGTTCTCCGACTCCCCCTTGCACGTCCCGATCCAAAGAATGGCCAACGTGTCCCTGCAACCGGCGTCAGGCGGCCCGTCGACCGACGAGCTCATCGCAGGCGTCGAGAACGGGCTCTATGTCGTCGGCGACAAGTCGTGGTCGATCGACATGCAGCGTTACAACTTCCAGTTCACCGGACAGCGTTTCTTCCGGATCAAGGGCGGCAAGATCGCTGGGCAGGTCCGCGATGCGGCGTACCAGTCGATGACCACAGACTTCTGGGGATCGATGGCGGCCGTCGGCGGTCCGCAAACCTACGTTCTCGGCGGCGCATTCAACTGTGGCAAGGGTCAGCCAGGTCAGGTCGCCGCAGTGAGCCATGGCTGTCCGGCGGCCCTGTTCCAAGGCGTGAACATCCTCAACGCCACGCAGGAGGCCGGAAAATGAGCTGGCGGCGATGGCCGCCATCCTTCGTTGGGTGGCGGGCAGGGACGTGGACGTGAGAGGGGGCGTGGCGCCGCAAGAGGCGATCGAGCGGGCGCTCGCCGCGAGCAGCACCGATGGGTGCGTGGCGATTGCGAGCAACACCGCGTCGACCAATCTGCGCTGGGCCAACAACACACTGACGACCAACGGCGTCACCGAGACCCTCGACCTCACGGTCGTCGCGACGGTGAACGGCACCGACGGCACTCGGGCGGCCTCCGTCAGCCGCAACGTCACCTCCGCCGACCACGTCGACGTCCTCGTCCGCGAGGCCGAGGAAGCGGCGCGTGCCTCGACCGCGGCGGATGACGCCGCTCCCCTGCTGCAAGGCGCGTCGTCCGGCGACTGGGACGCGCAGGCGCTCGAAGCGCCGGTTGCTGCACTCGGCGGCATCGCGTCCTGGCTCGGCGAGATCTTTGCTTCGGCGCGCGGTGCCGGGCAGGGCAGGTTCGGCTACGCCGAGCATTCGATCGACACGACCTTCGTCGGCACGTCCACCGGTCTGCGACTGCGCTACGCGCAGCCAAGTGTGCGGCTCGAGCTGACCGGTCGCACCGCTGACGGCTCGAGGTCGGCCTGGAGCGGTCAGGGGGCCGCGGACGTCGCCGCGCTCGATCTTGCGGCGCTCGAGGCCGATGTCGCGCAACGCCTCGCGTGGGGCGAGCGGAAGGTGGCGCTGGAGGCAGGCCGGTACCCGACGATCCTGCCGCCGTCGGCCGTCGCGGACCTGATGGTCTATCTGTACTGGACTGCCGGCGCACTCGATGCGCACGAGGGTCAGTCGGTCTTCTCGCGCGCCGGTGGAGGGACGCGGGTCGGCGAGCAGCTGACCGACGTACCGCTCACACTTCGCAGTGACCCGGCGATGCTGGGTCAGGAAGCTACGCCGTTCGTCGTCGCGGGCTCCTCAAGCCGGATGGCATCGGTATTCGACAACGGCGCGCCGGTCGCGCCGACCGACTGGATCCGCGACGGCGAGCTCGCCGCACTGATCCAGACTCGGCACTCCGCTTCGTTGACCGGACTGCCGTTCACCCCG
The DNA here is from genome assembly GCA_036268405.1 of Mycobacteriales bacterium. Classification (GTDB taxonomy): domain Bacteria; phylum Actinomycetota; class Actinomycetes; order JAFAQI01; family JAFAQI01; genus DASZTV01. The sequence goes on along the minus strand of DATAUF010000077.1, from coordinate 23,143 downwards.
TGGATCGACAACCTCGAGATGACGGCGCCCGGCGGCGCTGCGTCGGTCACTGATCTGGTCGCGTCGACCGATCGCGGGCTGCTGCTGACCTGCCTCTGGTACATCCGCGAGGTCGATCCGCAGACGCTGTTGCTGACCGGCCTGACCCGTGACGGCGTGTTCCTTGTCGAAGGCGGCGAGGTGGTCGGCGCGGTCAACAACTTCCGGTTCAATGAGAGCCCGGTCGCCATGCTGAAACGAGTCATCGAGGTCGGCCGCACCGATGAGACGCTCGCCCGCGAGTTCGGCGACTACTTCACCCGGACCCGGATGCCCGCCGTACGCGTGGCCGACTTCAACATGAGCACGGTCAGCCAAGCATCCTGAGCGAGATTGTCAGGCTCTCCGCACGCTCTGGCGTGTGCTGAGCCTGACAACTGGTCCTACTCGATGCGGAAGCCGACTTTCATCTGCACCTGGAAGTGCGCGACTGCGCCGTCCTTGAGCTGACCGCGAATCGACGACACCTCGACCCAGTCCAGGTTGCGCACCGTCTGCGACGCTTTTGCGACCCCATTTCGGATTGCCGCCTCGAGGCTCTCCGGGCTGGTCCCGACGATCTCGCTGATGCCGTACGTCTGGTCAGCCACGACAGTTCCTTTCTCGACCTAACCTGAATGCGCTATCCGCACCGACCGTACCTATGGACGGCGCGCACGCAGCCTGGCACGCTACAGATCAGCGCTGTGCGGATCCGAGATCTGCGGGGGGATCCGGCGCCAACGCTCCCTGACGCGATGCCGGGCGGCTGCCCCCGTGGCCGTCCGGCATCGCTCCGATGAACCGCACCCACGAGGGGCTAGGTCACTCCCGCACGGGCACGCAAGCCGGCGAGATCGGTGATGACGATCTGACGCGTCTCGATCCGGATCAGACCACGCACGACGAATGACGACAGCGCCCCGTTGACACTCTGGCGGCTGCCTCCTGCCAGGTCGGCAAGCTTTCCCTGAGTGAGCGCCACCACGGGCTGGTCGCCGGACTTGAGCGGCCCCTGGTGATCGATCAGCCGGAGCAACGTCTTCGCCACCCGGCTTGGAAGGTCGAGCAGCCCCTCGTCGGCCACCTGATCGCTGAGCCGACGGATCATGCGGCCGAGTTCGCGGATCAGGCCGTCGACCAGCCGCGGATCCTTCGACAACAGCCCGAGGAACGACTCGCGGGAGATGCAGAAGAGCTCGCTGTCCTCGAGCGCCTCGATCGAGGCGGAACGGGTGCGGTTGTCGAGCAACGCGAGCTCACCGAATGAGCCCGGCGCCTCGATCACATTCAGCGCGCGCTTCGACCCCGACCGTGCCTCGCGACTGACGAGGACCGAACCGCTCGCCACGACGTAGAGGCCATCGCCCTCAGTGCCCTGCCGGATGATCAGCGCACCGCGGCGAAACGCCTGGCGCTCGGCCGCCAGCGCGACCGCCTCTAGCTGCGGCCCAGGGAGTCGGCTGAAGAGCAGGACGGATCCGAAGATCTCGATGAGCTCGGCTCTCGTCCACTCGCGACGCCGCCCTGCGCGACCCGACTCGGCCATGGTCCCCCCGGGATACTGCTCAGTGGCCCCGCAAATCATGTCACGGAGCTAGCAGGCGTGGACGATGTGGACACTGCACGGCGCGTGGTGGGCTACCCGGTCGGCAACGCCGCCAAGGAGATAGCGGCGTACGCCGGTCAGCCCCCGGTTGCCGACGACGATCAGGTCGGCGTCGACCTCCTCGGCGACCGCGAGCAACACGTCCGCTGCGTCACCGAGCCGACTGACCGCCGACACTGCGAGAGACACCCGACTCAGCCGTGCCGTCGCCCCCTCAAGGACGGCCTCGGCATCGCTGCGCTCCTCCTCGCCGAACCACGGCAGCCCTCCACCGGAGCCTGCGAGAACGGCTGCGGCACGCGCCGGGCGGTACGCCGAGACGACGTGGATCGCGGCACCCATCAACAACGCCAGGCCACCCGCGACGTCGACCGCACAGTCCGCGGTGGATGACCCGTCCGTACCTACGACGATGCGGTGGTACATCCAGCCTCCTCGGTCGTCGCGACACTCCTGTCGCTGTACCGAGGTTGACCGACCCACGGCCCGAAGCGGGTTCAATCGATGCCGATCTGTCAGGCATCCGACACTGCGTGCCGATCAGGGCAGCCGGACGACCTTGCCAACAATCACGACCGCCGGCGGGACGACGGACTCTCGCTCCGCGATCTCCGCGATCTCCGCTAGCCGACCGCGCACGACACGCTGGGACGGCAGCGAGGCGTTCTCGACGATGGCCGCCCCGCAGTCCGCGCTGCGACCGCCCGCGATCAGCGTCTCCGCGATCGGCGCAAGGTTGCCGACGGCCATGAGCAACACCAACGTGGCGTCGGTCGCGGCCAGCGTCGCCCAGTCGACGGTCGACCGTTCGTCACCGGGGGGGACATGTCCGCTCGCCACCACGAACTGCTGGGTCGTACCGCGTTCGGTGAGCGCAATCCCGGCGAGTGCGGCGGCGGCGGTGGCACTCGTCACGCCGGGCACAACCTCGACCGGGACGCCCGCGGCGCGGCAGGCGTCGACCTCCTCGCTCCCCCGGCCCAGGACGAATGAGTCCCCGCCCTTGAGCCGTACGACGCGCTGCCCGGCCTGCGCGCGCTCCACCAGCAGGGCGTTGATATCGGCCTGCTCCGCCGCATGACCGCCGGGCGTCTTCCCGACGTCGACCACCTCGACCTCGGCCGACAGCGAGTCGAGCAACCCGGTCGGAGCCAGCCGATCTGTGACGACGACGTCGGCGTCGAGCAGCGCCCGCATGCCGCGCAACGTCAGCAGGTCCGGGTCTCCGGGGCCGCCGCCGACGAGCGTGACGCGCCCGTCCGTGGGCCGGTGACGTCGAGGAGCCAGCGCGCCGCTACGCAGTGCGTTGCCGATCACGTCGCGCAGCTCGGCTGCACGACCGGGATCACCGCCGGCGGAGACAGCCACCGTCAGGTCGTCGACGGCCGTCGACGCAGGGCGCCAGGCTGCGGAGCCGTCCGCGTCGTCTGCCCGGATGCACCAGATGCCGATCGCTTCGGCCGCAGCGGCAATCTCGGCATTGAGTCGCGGATCGTCGGTGCAGGCGAGCACCAGCCACGCCTGCGCCAGATCTCCGTCGGCATACGGCCGTTCGCGGACCTCGACGCCGGAGGCGGCAATCTCCGCGGCCACTGCTGGCGCGACAACGACGACGCGCGCGCCGGCGGCAACAAGGTCGGCCACCCGCCGCGTCGCGACCGCTCCGCCGCCGACCACGACAACCCGGCGGCCGGTCAGGTCAAGGAACAGCGGGTACCGCACGCCTCCATGGTGTCAGGCGGGCGCAGTGTCAGGCGGGCGCAGTGTCAGGCGGGGGCGCTGCCGAAGAGGCGGTCGCCCGCATCACCCAGGCCCGGGACGATGTAGGAGCGCTCGTCGAGCCGCTCGTCCACGGCGGCCACCACCAGCGAGACGTTGTCTCCGGGGAACGCCGCCTGCACGCGGGCCACACCCTCCGGGGCAGCGAGCAGACACACGCAGGTCACCTTCTCGGCTCCGCGAGCGAGCAGCGCCTCGACCACCGCCACCAGGGTGCCGCCGGTGGCCAGCATCGGATCAAGCACGAAAACGTCACGGCCGGCTGCGTCCTCAGGCAGCCGGTCGGCGTACCACGACGGTTGCGCGGTCCGCTCGTCGCGCGCCAGGCCGGCAAAGCCGACCTCGGCATCGGGAAGCAGCCGGGTCAACCCGTCGAGCATGCCGACGCCGGCCCGAAGGACGGGTACGACGAGCGGCGGCGGCGAGGTCAGCCGTACTCCCGTGGTGGTCGTGATCGGCGTCGTGATCTGCATTGGCTCGACGGAGACGGCGCGAGTGGCCTCGTAGGCGAGCAGCGTGACCAGGTCGTCCACGAGCCGCCGGAAGAACGGAGAGGGCGTGGACTCGTCGCGCAGCGCACTGAGCTTGGCGGCAACCACAGGGTGGTCGACCACGGTGACCCTCACGACCTCCACCCCGCCCGCCGGCCAACAGTTGAACCGGCTTCGCCGGAGTTCAACTGTCCTCCTCGCCGATGTCCTCGTTCCACAACTCGGGGTTGGCGGAGATGAACTCTCGCATCAGCGTCTTGCACTCCTCGTCGTCCGCGACGATCACCTCGACCCCCCTGCTGCGAAGGTGGTCCTCCGCCCCCATGAAGGTGACGTTCTCGCCGATCACGACCCGCGGGATGCCGTAGAGCAGGATCGCGCCGGAGCACATGTCGCACGGCGACAGCGTGGTGTACATCGTGGAGCGCCGGTAGACACTCGCCGGCTGGCGTCCGGCGTTCTCCAGCGCGTTGGTCTCGCCGTGGTGGATCGCGCTGCCGTGCTGCACGCGGCGGTTGTGTCCGCCGGCCAGCAGCGCACCGTCGGCAACCAGTGCCCCGCCGATCGGGATGCCCCCCTCGTCGCGACCGGCGCGGGCCTCGGCGATTGCCGCGCCGAGCCAGCGCCGGTCGTCGAAGGAGAGCGTCATCCTCAGGCTGCTGCGGCCTTCTTCTTCGTGCCGATACCAGTCTTGAAGAGCACGAAGTAGACGACGGCGGCCACCACGAAGCCCACCTCGAAGGTCAGGTCGCCGAACTTGGGGTGATGCTTAGGAACCCAAGCGACGAACTTCGTCTGGTTGGAGAACAACGGGATTGAGACCGCCATCCCGATTGCCATCGCGATGGGCCCGGCCCAGTTCTCATGTTTGTGGTCGAACAGCTTCGCCGCGTGGTTGCCCGGATTGATCAGCTGATCCACCAGGTAGACCGCAAGCCAGGGTCCGATCCAGTACGCGATGATCAGCAGGAAGTTCTCGTACTTGTCGATGTTGTTGATCCCGAGCGCCGCGACGACGAAGCCCGCGACGCCGAATACTCCCGCGATCAGCGCGCGCCGCAGCTTCAGCGGGATCTTGAATCCGAGCGCCGTGAACGAGATCGCCCCGGAGTAGATGTTGAGCGCGTTGGCGGCAACGGCCCCAACTGCGATCGAGAGCAGGACGAGGTCGCGGATGACGCGTGGGTACGGCGAGACGAACGGGCCTGGACCATCGAAGCCGGCACCACCTGAAATCGTGGCTGACGCCGCGCCGACCACCTCGAGCACGATGCAAGACAGCGCGACACCGAACCCGCTCCACCAAGCCGTCGCCTTCTTGCTCGTCTCGGGTGCCATGTAACGGGTGTAGTCCGAGGCGTAAGGGTTCCAGCCGCACGCGTATCCGAAGGTCGCGCCCACCGAGATCAGGAAGCCCCCGATCCCGCCGTGGTACGGCGGAGCTGCTCCGTAGTGCGCATCCTTGAATGTCCAGATCGCGCCAAGGCCGAACGCGATGACGAGCAACGGGAAGGCATACCGCTCGAAGAGGTGCACCAGGTTGTGGCCGAACAGCGCGATCGCGAGCTGTGCGACCACGATGATGACCAGGCTGAGGTACTTGTTGATGCTCCAGAGGCTCGTCAGTGCGAGCGCGCCGGAAACGCTGTTTACCGCGAACCATCCGACGCCGGCGATCACGGAGTTGATGCCCGCCGGGAGGGTGTTGCCCCAGTAGCCGAAGGAGATCCGGGAGAGGACCATCTGGGGGACGCCGTACGACGGTCCACGCGCCGACAGCGCACCGTGGGTCACCGACCCGAGAACGGTTCCCAGAACGATCGACCAGAAGGCCTGCCAGAAGGTGAGACCGAACGCCTCGATCGCCAGGAATCCGACGAAGACAGTCGCGAACTCGAAGTTGGGTGACATCCAGGTCCAGAACAAGTTGAGCGGCTTGCCGTGCCGCTCGTTCAGCGGGATGAACTCCGCACCTCCGGGCTCGATGACGGCAACCTTCTCGCCGTACTCGCCCTCTCGGATCTCCGTGGTGGCAGTGAGGCCCGCGTCTTCCTGCACCGTCGTCATGTAATGCCAGTCCTCCCGGTCGTGGTGGTGCGGATCGTAGGGCACGGTTGCTGCGGGTTTGTCACATGGGAGGTACGGCGCGCCGCAGCCGGTTACGAGCGAATCCGATGTGACGGATGAGACGACCAACCAGCGAACGTTTTCCTAACGATCGGAGGTTTTCAGGTCCGACTCAGGTGGGCAGAGCAAGGTCAGGCCATGAGCACTCAGACAGCACGCACCGACCGCAGCGGCGAACCCCGCCGCGAGACGCTGCTGACCGACTTCACCCTGATGCCGCTCTCGCCAGGTGAGCGCCGGCGGGCGGCGCTGACCGTGTGCCAGAGCTCCGAGACTGCCGACGAGGCCCGCGAGCTGCTAAGCGCCCTCGGGCTGCTCGACGACGATGCCATCCGAGGCGCGGCGTAGCCGCGACGCCATCCGAGGCGCGGCGTAGCGGCAATCAGTCGGTGAGATCTGGCTGGTCAACCCCTGCCATGCCGGGCTGTTTGTCCATGCAGTTCTCCAGCTGGGCAATCGCCTTGTCGTCAGCATGATCGATCCGGAACCGCACGTCGCCGACCTGATCGGCAGCGGGGCCACTGGTGGTGAACGGCTCCGGCGTGGCCTCCGAGGTGACATGGGCGCACGCGCGGAGGGCGGCCTGGTGCTCGGCCTGCGTGGCTGTCGGCGTGAAGTAGAAGACCAGCTCGCGCTTGCTCAACGCCGAGTCGTTGCAGCCGGACAGCAGCAGCCCGAGCCCAACAACCACCGGCACGACCGCGAGACGCCGAACGACCACCGAGCAACCTCCTGATGCGACCCGCCCCGACATCTGTCAGCCTACGGACATGGTCGCGTCCCACGCGCAGATGAATCAGCCCAGCCACGAGCCGATCGAGAGCTATGCGCTCCTCGGGGACATGCAGACGGCCGCCCTGGTCAGCAGGCGTGGGTCGATCGACTGGCTGGCATTTCCCCGGTTCGACTCGGGCGCCTGCTTCGCGGCACTGCTCGGCACTGCTGACAACGGCTCCTGGCAGCTGGCGCCGGCGGGCAGTCCGGAGAGCACGCGGCGGCGCTATCGCGGCGAGACGCTGATCCTCGAGACCGAATGGGAGACCGCAGGCGGCGCGGTCCGCGTCATCGACTTCATGCCGCCGCGTGGCGAGGCGCCGGATGTGGTCCGGATCGTCGAGGGCATCTCGGGCAGCGTCGAGATGGAGACCACGATTCGGGTTCGCTTCGACTACGGCTCGATCGTGCCGTGGGTACGCCGGATGAGCGGCGGCCTGCGGATGATCGCCGGACCCGACTCGCTGTGCCTGCGGTCCCCGATCGAGCTCGCCCCCGAAGGGACCAGCCACGTCGCGCGCTTCACGGTCCGGGCCGGCGACCGGATCCCGTTCGTGTTGACCTGGCAGGCCTCGCATCGCCACCCGCCGCGGGCGATCGACCCGGAGCAGGCGCTACGCGACACAGAGACGGTGTGGACGGAATGGGTCGCGCATTGCCACTACGACGGGGAGTGGCGCGACGCCGTGATCCGCTCGCTCGCGACGCTCAAGGCGCTGACCTACGCACCGACCGGCGGCATCGTCGCCGCCGTCACCACCTCGCTGCCCGAGGCGATCGGCGGAGAGCGCAACTGGGACTACCGCTACTGCTGGCTTCGTGACGCCACAATGACCTTGCAGGCACTGCTCTATGCCGGATGCACCGACGAAGCCAAAGCCTGGCGGGAGTGGCTCCTGCGCGCGGTCGCCGGCGACGCCAAGGACATGCAGATCATGTACGGCATTGCGGGCGAACGCCGATTGACGGAGTTCACGCTCCCCTGGCTTTCCGGCTACGAAGGCTCGACGCCGGTCCGGGTCGGCAACGAGGCCTCCGGCCAGTTCCAGCTCGACGTCTACGGCGAGCTGCTCGACGCGCTCCACCTCGATCGTGAGTCCGGTCTGAGCGCTCACGACGGGGCGTGGGATCTGCAGCGGCTGGTCCTCGACGAGCTAGAGGGCCGCTGGGCGGCACCTGACCAGTCGCTGTGGGAGATGCGCGGCGACCCACGCCATTTCGTGCACTCCAAGGTCATGGCGTGGGTTGGGCTCGACCGGGCAGTCCTTGCCGTCGAGAAGTTCGGCCTGGAGGGACCGATCGACCGCTGGCGCGCCGTGCGCGACGACATCCATGCGGAGGTCTGCGCCAAGGGCTACGACGCTGAGCGCCGGACGTTCACCCAGTCCTACGGCTCCAAGGGGCTCGACGCCTCGACGTTGCTGATCCCACAGGTCGGCTTCCTGCCTCCGAGCGACGACCGGGTGATCGGTACGGTCGAGGCAATCGCACGTGACCTGACCCACGACGGGTTCGTCCTGCGCTACGACACCTCGGAGGCCGGCGACGGACTGCGAGGCACCGAAGGCGCGTTCCTCGCCTGCACCCTGTGGCTCGCGGATGACCTGCACCTGATCGGGCAGGACGCGCGTGCCCGCGAGACGTTCGAGCGGGTCCTGGCGCTCCGAAACGATGTCGGGCTGCTGTCCGAGGAGTGGGACCCGATCGGCAAGCGCCAGCTCGGCAACACCCCTCAAGCCTTCAGTCACGTGCCTCTGGTCAACACCGCCCGGGCGCTGTCGATGACGGGCTCGAAGGTGGGTCGGGTGTCGCGCCGCGAGCCGCATCACCACCGGCCACACCCGGGTCGATAGGATCAGCCGCGTGACAACCGAGGACAAGTTCGTCTTGGTGCTGGCCGGCTTCAGCGTGCTTCTGCTCATCGTCGGTACGGGTGTCGCAAAGGTGCTGTCGACGGCACCACCCAAGGTGATGCGGACCGTTTGGCCGATCGCTGCCGCGCTGACCGGTGCGTGCTACGCCACCCTCGTCTACGTCGCGCGCTACAACGTCAAGGGGTGACGAGCGCGCGCTACGCGCTCGGGCGTGCGGCCGGCTCTGCGGCCGCGACCCTTTCCCGGATCACCGGCCGCGGTGACGGGACCACTATCGGTGGCCGGCTGACCCTCGCGATCGACCCCGGTGCCCTCACACATGCCGCCGACGGTCGCGAGTTCGCCCTTGTCACCGGGACCAACGGCAAGAGCACCACGCGGACCTACCTGGTCGCCGCCCTCGAGACCCAGGGCCCGGTCGTCAGCAACGCCGGCGGTGCCAACCTCCCCACCGGGCTGACCGCGGCGTTGACTCGCGACCGCACCTCGCGACGCGGCGTGCTGGAGGTGGACGAGCCCTTCCTTCCGCGGGTGGTCGCCGGCGTCCGACCCCGGGCTGTGACGTTGCTCAACCTCAGCCGCGACCAGCTCGACCGCTACGCCGAGGTACGCCGCCTCGCCGGGATCTGGCGGGATGCCTTCACCGGTCCCGACGCTCCCGCGGCCATTGCGAACTGCGATGACCCGCTCGTCGTCTGGGCGGTCCGCGGCGTACCCCGCCCGGTCTGGGTGTCGGCCGGCCAGCGGTGGCATGACGACACGGCGGTCTGCCCCGAGTGCGGCGGTGTGATCAGCCGCATCCGCGACGACTGGTCCAGCGACTGTGGGCTGCGCCGGCCGACGCCGTCGTGGAGCGCCGAAGGCACGACGATCACCGACCCTGAGGGACGCAGTCACCAGGTCACCCTCGGCCTGCCGGGAGCGGTGAATGTCGGCAATGCCGCACTCGCTGCCGCGACAGCAGACCTGTGGGACATCCCTGCCGACGTCGCGCTGAACGCGATGTCGGCGATCACTTCCGTCGAGGGCCGCTATCTCGCCACGATGTACGCCGGTACGCCGGTCCGACTGCTGCTCGCGAAGAACCCAGCGGGTTGGAGCGAGGCGCTGACGATGGTTCCGGACGACGTTCACGACGTCGTCGTGGCAGTCAACGCGCGCGCCGCAGACGGGCGAGATCCGTCCTGGCTGTGGGACGTGCCATTCGAGCGACTCGCCGGTCGGCATGTGATCGCGACCGGGGAACGTGCCCGGGACGTCGCGGTCAGGCTGCGCTACGCCGGAGTGGAGCACGTCCGCGTCGACGATGCCGCAGCAGCGCTCACCAGGGCGGCCGACCGGGGCGCCGTCGAGGTGCTGGCCAACTACACCGCCTTCCAGACCTACCGCCGGGTCGTCCGATGACGTCACGAACCGACCCGGTGCGGATCGCCGTGGTCTACCCGTCGGTGCTCGGCACGTACGGCGACGGCGGCAACGCGGTCGTCCTCGCGCAGCGGCTGCGCTGGCGCGACATCGCTGCTGAGACCGTGCCGGTCGAGATCGGTGACCCGCTCCCCGGCGAAGTGGACGCCTACGTGCTCGGCGGCGGTGAGGACAGCGCCCAGGCGCTCGCAGTCTCCCGGCTCGCCGACGGAGCGCTGCGCCGAGCGGTTGAGCGCGGCAGCACGGTGTTCGCGGTCTGCGCCGGCTTTCAGATCATCGGCGAGACCTGGCTCACCGGCGCCGGCGAGGTACACCCAGGACTCGGACTCATCGACTGCCGGACCGATCGTCTGGACGGGCCTCGCGCGGTTGGCGAGCTGCTGGTCGAGGCCACTCTCCCGGACGTCGGCACTCTCACCGGCTATGAGAACCACGGTGGCCGGACCGTGCTCGGTCCCGACGCAAGACCTCTGGGCGGCGTGACTGCCGGCATCGGCAACGGTGACGGCGCGGCAGACGGCGCGGTGCAGGGCAACGTCGTCGCGACGTACCTCCATGGGCCAGCGCTCGCCCGCAACCCCGCCCTCGCCGATGAGCTCCTTCGGCGCATCGTCGGGACGCTGGCGCCTCTCGACGACCGCGAGGAGCAGGAACTGCACGACGAGCGGGTCCGCGCAGGAGCTACGAGTCGGCTGCGACGGCGACGCCAGTGGCGGCCGCCGGCGCGCGAGCACTAGCCGGGGCGCCGATTGCGCCGTAGATCGCGCTGATCCCGACGATCGCCGCCATCGCGGCGATCGGGACTCCGGAGTCGTTGAGGGCTACCCCGAGGATGGCGGTGACCGTTGCCGCGACCGCGCCCGCGGTGAGCCCCGGCGTACTTCGCAACGATGCCGTGATCCGCGGCCACGCAGCCACGGCCGCCGCAAGGGCGACTGCGGCGACGAAGGTGCCCACCGTGGCGCCGAACGTGGACAGCGAGGCATCGAGCTTGCGATGCACCTCGGCGCCGGCACCGCCGTGCAGGACCTGCCCGACGAACCTGCCGACGTGGCTCTGCGACGTCGCCGGCCTTGAGTAGTCGGCAAGGGCGACGCCGATCACCACCACGACGGTCGCAACGCCGGCAAGGACTGCGCGGCGCCAGGTGATCCGCAGGTTCAGTGACAACGCGACAAGCACGATGGCACCCGGGACGAGCGAGAACACGCCACCGATGTCATCACCGAGCTGCGGGGCACCGTCCACGACGACAGCGACACCGGCGATCGCCGCTGCCACCAAAGCCCCGCGACGTCCGCCCAGCTTGGCCCCGACCAAGCCGGCGAGCAGCAGCGCCGACGTCGCGATCTCGGAGAAGTCGAGGTTGCCGACACCGGAGAACCGCCCGGCCACAATCGGACTGTCACCGAGCGGTGCGGAGAACTGAAGGTGCGCGCCGGTGAGCTGGTCACAGATCAACGCGACGAGCGTCGCCGCCAGCGGGACCATCGCCGCCCGGGCCGTGTCGCGTCGGCCGACGACCGTCGTCGCCACCGTGATCAGGACCGCACCACCGACAACGAGCAGCGCGTAGACCGGCTGCCCCCACCGCCACCACGGGAAGGCATTGCCCACGAACACGAGCATCGGCGCGGGCGCGAGCAGGCGGGCGAGCCAACGCGCCCCTCGACGGGCGCTCCGCATCGGGAGCAGCGTCAAAAGGATCAGCACGATCGCCGCGATACCGAGAGTCAGGAACGCGCGCTGACCGAGGGTTCGCTGGTCGTAGGCATGCCGGTCATCGTCGACGAACTTGGCCACCGATGGGACCCGGGCGCCGCTCTGCTGCATCGGCCGCCCGACGATGCCGGGCGGGATGGGCAGGTGCTCGATCGAAAGGATCGTGGGCGCGATGTCGATCAGCTGGACGTACGGCGCGCGGCCGGCCGCGGACGAGCGGAGCTCGGTGTGGCGCCAAGCCGGACCAGAGATCGCCAGCAGGTGCAGGTGAGCGAGCCCGGTCGCGATGTCGCTGATGCCCGCGACGATCACCGTCGCGCCGGGCGGAACCTGTCCCAGCGTGGTCGCAAGACGCCGGTCGACCGCGCGAGCCGCCGTCGGCCGAGGGCTCGTCGGCAGCAGGTAGTACATGCCCGGGTCCAGCGTCGCGATCACCGCGCCCGCCGTGCTTTCGCGCGCGTGTGCAAGGGCAGCCGGCAACGAGACAGCCGTCGAACCGACACTGCCCGCCTCGTCCGCGAGCAGCGGTGCGGCGCCGGCTCCAACCGCGATCGTCGGCACCCCTCCTTGCCGCAATGAGGTGCCGAGCAGCCCGAGCGTCGTCCGGTACTTGCTCCGGTGGTTGTTGAGGCTCAACACCGGCCACGTCTCGGGCACGATCGGACAGTTCCCGTCCGAGTCACCCGTGCGATTGCCTGCAGTGACCGCGAGGATGCCCGCCGCACAGCGCGTGACGCCGCCCGCCGTCTTCACGCTGAGCTCGCCGACCGCCGCACCGCTCACGAACCTTGCGAGCGTTGGCATCGCCGCGACATCCGACCACTGCAAGCCCGGGATCGCCACCAGCACAACGACGGGCCCTGAGGCGGGTACGGCCGATGCCGCGGGCATTGCCAGACCCAGAACGGCCGCGACACCGAACAGCAGGGCCGCGACCCGGCGAGCGATCACTGCCCGTCGCGGACGATCTCGATCGGGCCGAGCCCTAGCGAACCGAGGTCGTCGGCAAAGCCGGCTGCGTCTCCGACCACGACGGTGACGAAGTCTTCCGGACGCAGATACTTCTGGGCCGTCTCGTTGACCTCGTCGAGGGTGACCTCGAGGATCTTCGCGCGGAGCGCATCGAAGTGGTTGTCAGCGAACCCGTGAACGGCGACGTCCCCCAGTCCGGAGGCCACTGGTCCCACCCCGGCGAAGTTCACCGGGAACACCCCGGCGCGGTAGGCCCGGGCCTGCTCCAGCTCGTCGGCCGTCAGGCCGTCACGGTGCACGCGCTCGATCTCGGCGACCATGTCAGCAAGGGCAGGCACCGTGACCTCACTTTGGACGGCTGCACGAGCCGCGAACACGCCGCCGTGCTTTCGGGTGTCGAAGCCACCGAAGGCGCCGTACGCATAGCCCTTCTCCTCGCGCAGCTTCATGTTCAGCCGGGACGAGAACATCCCACCGAGCACGAGAGCCATGGTCGTCATGGCGACGTAGTCGTCGATCGCTCGTGGCGGCCCGTCGTGTCCGACCATCACGATCGACTGCACCGACCCCGGGCGGTCCACGACGACCGTCCGGCGTCCCGCTCCTCGCGGCGCCACGTCCGGTGCGCTTCCAGCCGTAGGCGTGCCGTCCCAGCCGTCAAAGACGGTGTGACCGAGGGCGTCGACGTCGACGCCCTCGAGATCGCCGACGACGACGAGCGTCCCGGCGTCCCGGCGAATCCGCGCATCCCGGTAGCGGCGGATGTCGTCGCGGCCCAGCGCGTCGAGGCTTTCCGGGTCTCCTCCGTCAGATGCCGCGTAGCGGCTGCCGGGAGCGAAGATCGCGGCCGCGAGCGCCTCACCGGCCAGCACCGCCGGCTGGCTCCGCTCGATGCCGATCTCGTCGATGCGTTCGTCGAGGACCCGGTCCAGAGCATCGTCGGCGAAGTCGGCGGAGCGGGCGGCATCGGCGAGCAGTGCCGTCGCCGCTGCGAGGTCCGGAGCGGGCACCTCGAACCCGATGCGCAGCGAGTCCCAGTCGGTTGACGAGCGCCAGGTGGCGCCGATTCGCTCGCCCGCGACCCCGAACTCGTACGAGTCGCGACCTGCGGCACCTTCGGCCAGCGCACGCGAGACGATCTCCGCGACACCTTCCTGACCCCGCGGCTCGAGCGCGGCTCCGGCGTCGATCACCAAGGCCGCTACCGCCAAGGGGCGGCCCGGAAGATGAGCCGACATCAGCGAGCCACCGGCAACCGTGCGGCGCTCGAACGCTGGGAAGTGCCACGGGCGGGGGGCGCCTGGAGCGGGGCGAGCGGCTGCACTCGTCACGCCGCTGCCTCCTGCTCGTCCGACTCCGAAGGGATGAAGGTCAGCACGACCCGGTTGTCCGGGCGCATCACGTCGGCCACCACGGCCTTCACATCCTCGGCGCTCACCCGAAGGATCGTGGGGAGCGCCTCGTTGACCAACGCCGGGTCGCCGAGCAGCGTCGCGTACTCGTTGAACGTGTCGGCGCGGCCGTCAACCGATGCAAGATGGTGCAGCCACTGGCTGGTGATGAGTGCCTTCGCTCGCGCGATCTCCTCGTCCGTCACACCGCTCGCGAGTCGATCCACCTCGGAGTGGTACGCCGCCTCGAGACGCTCGATCTCGACGCCTTCCCGCGCCGGGAGGTCGGCGATCGTCAGGGTCGCGCCGCCGATGAACGGCCACGAGTCGACCACGGCGTCGCTGGGCTGGAGCAGCTGCTGATCCAGCACGAGGGACTTGTAGAGCCGGCTGCCACGCCCGCCGCCGAGCACCGTCGCCGCGACCTGCATCGCGTCGAACTCCGCGGTACCGAACGGAGCCGTTCGGTAGGCCACGAACGTGCGCGGGATCGGAACCCGATCGGTGACCACGTCCCGGATCTCACGACCGATGCGCGGCTCGATCGCGGTCGACGGCGCTTCGGGGAACGAGCCCTTGGAAGCGATGCCACCGAAGTAGGTCTCGGCGAGTTTCAGGGCCTCGTCGGTGTCGACGTCGCCGACGATTGCGAGCGACGCGTTGTCCGGCGCGTACCAGGTCGAGTAGAACGCCCGTGCGTCTTCGAGCAGCGCCGCGTCGAGGTCGGCCATCGAGCCGATCGTGGAGTGGTGGTACGGGTGGCCCTCGGGATAGCCGAGCTCGTGCAGCAGATCGAGCCACGCGCCGTAGGGCTGGTTGTCCCGGGTCTGGCGCTTCTCGTTCTTCACCACGTCGCGCTGGTTGTCGAGGTTGTCCTGGTCGAGGGCGTCGAGCAGCCCACCCATGCGGTCCGCCTCGAGCCACAGCGCGGTCGCGAGGTGGTGGGACGGCACCGTCTCGTAGTAGTTCGTCCGATCGCACCACGTCGTGCCGTTGAGCGTGCCACCGGCCGCGTTGACCGCGGCGAAGTGCTCGCCGCGGGCCACGTTCTTCGAGCCCTGGAACATCAGGTGCTCGAAGAGATGGGCGAAGCCCGTACGACCTGCCTGCTCGTGGCGCGACCCCACGTCGTACCAGATGTTGACCGCGACGACCGGGGCGAGCCGGTCCTCACTGATGATCACCGACAGCCCGTTGTCCAGGGTGTGGGTGCTGAGCGGGAACGAAGGCGTGGGCGGCACGCCGGTCAGCATATTGAGCGCCCGCCACCGAACTTGTCCGTGGCTGCGCCGGCCATGGCCCGTGCAGCCACGGACAGGTCGTCAGTTGACCTGCCGATCGCGGCCCGACCAGTAGGGCTCGCGGAGCTTGAACTTCTGCACCTTGCCGGTGGCGGTCCGCGCGATGGCATCGACGAAATCGATCGATGTCGGCGCCTTGTATCCCGCGATGTGACGCTTGCAGTGGGCGATCAGATCGGCCTCGGTGCACTCGGAGCCGGCGGTCCGAACGACGATTGCTTTGATCGTCTCGCCCCACTTCTCGTGAGGTACGCCGATCACCGCGCACTCGGCGACCCCGTCCGCGGCGAAAAGGCAGTCCTCCACCTCGATCGAGGAGACGTTCTCACCGCCGGTGATGATGACGTCCTTCTTGCGGTCGGAGATCGACAGAAAGCCGTCGTCGTCGATGGTCCCGCCGTCTCCGGTGTGAAACCAGCCGTCCTCGAGCGCCTCGGCGGTCACTGCCGGCTGCTCCCAGTAGCCCTCGAGCACCACGTTGCTACGGGCGAGGACCTCGCCCTCGTCGTCGATCTTCAGCCGCACGCCGATCGCCGGCACGCCCGCGCGGCTCAGGTCCTTCGAGATCTCGGTGATCGGTCGCCCGGACTGCTCACGACGGCGACGGTTGATCGTCAGCAGCGGGGAGGTCTCGGTCAGGCCGTAGATCTCGCAGAACTCCCAGCCGAGCTCGTCCTCGATTCGCTCGATCGTCCTCGACGGCGGCGGCGCACCCGCGCAGATGACCCGAGCAACCCGGTCACCGCCCGGGACCGCCCCGTCCCAGCTCGGCGCTGCATCGAGGACTGCGTTGACCACCGCGGGCGCGGCGCACATGAAAGTGACGCCGTGCTCGCCGACGCGGCGCAGGATCTCGGTGCCGTCGACCTTGCGTAACACGACCTGTGGCACGCCGAGCCCCGCGGTCGTGTAGAGCATTCCCCAGCCGTTGGCGTGGAACATCGGCAACGTGTGCAGGTAGGTGTCCCAGTCGCTGACGCCGGTGTGCAGCCCGAATGTCACCGCGTTGAGCCAGAGGTTGCGATGCGTGAGCTGGACACCTTTGGGTCGTGCGGTTGTGCCGCTGGTGTAGTTGATCGTCGCAGTGGCGTCTTCGCTCGCCTCCGCCCACGGTTCCGGCTCGCGGTCGAACCGCAGCAGCGCAGCGTCGCTCTCGGCGCCGAGCAGGAACCGGTGCTTGGCGGTGACGGTCGGAATGTCCTCGTGGGTCTCCGGATCGACGAGCAGGACGGTCGCACCGGAGTGCTCGACGATGTACTCGACCTCTTCGGAGCGCAGCCGGAAGTTGATCGGGACGAGCACCCGGCCGGAGCTGGGTACGGCGTAGAACAGCTCGAGCATCCGTGCCGAGTTCGGCGAGACGACGGCGACGCGCTCACCTGCCCCGACGCCGAGCTCGTCGAGCCCGGCGTGCAGGGCGCGGGCCCGTCGCGCAACCTCGCCGTAGGTGAGCTCGCCGAGCGAGTCGGGCCGACCGGGCTCGTCAATCACGCCTACCCGCCGGGCGTAGACCGTTTCAGCGCGGTCGAGGAAGTCCGATGTGATCAGCGGCACCTTCATGGCCGGACAGTATGCCGCTCGGCACGGTCAGGCGAGGCTGGCGTCGAGGGTGATCGTCGTGCCCGCGAGCGCCTTGCTGACCGGACATCCGGCCTTCGCCGTCGCAGCCGCCGCCTGGAATCCCGCTTCATCGAGGCCATCGACTTCACCCTCGACCTCGAGCTTGATCCCGGTGATGGCGAAACCACCGCGTTCGGCATCCGGACCGAGGGTGACGTGAGCGGTCACCTCAAGTGACTGCGGCGTACCGCCCGCCTGCGCCACCTCATTGGAGAGGGACATCGCGAAGCACGCGGCATGTGCGGCGGCGATGAGTTCTTCCGGGCTGGTCGTCCCGGGCGACTCGTCGGCGGCTCGCTTGGGAAAGCTGACCTCGTAGGTGCCGACGCCGCTGCTCGTCAGCTCGACCTGGCCCGAGCCTTCGGCCAGGGTTCCGTTCCATGCTGTCCGCGCGGTGCGTGTGGGCATGTCGCCTCCCGATCTTGGTCCGTGGTTCTGACCTTACGCGGGCCCTATCGTTTGCGACATGGTGCGGGCAGCGGTGCTGAACGAGGTCAACGGGCGGAACGAGGTCCGCGAAATCACGCTTCGCGACCTCGGGCCCACCGACGTACGCGTCAAGATCGCCGCCGCCGGCATCTGTCACTCCGACCTCTCACTGGGCAACGGCACCCTCGCGCAGACCTTTCCCGTCGTTCTCGGCCATGAAGGCTCTGGAACGGTCGAGGCGGTCGGGGCCGACGTCACGCATGTCGCGCCAGGCGACCGGGTCGTCCTCAACTGGGCGCCACCATGCCGGACCTGTTGGTTCTGCACCCACGCCGAGCCGTGGTTGTGCGAGAACTCCGCCGCCGCCTCGCGTCAGCCGCACGCACAGCTCGACGGGATGGACGTCTTCCCGGCGATCGGCACGGGCGCGTTCGCCGAAGCGACGGTCGTCCCGGCCGCTGCGGTCATCCCGGTTCCCGACGACATCCCGTTGGAGGTCGCGGCGCTCCTCGGCTGCGCTGTCCTCACCGGCGTGGGCGCCGTGCAGAACTCCGGACGCGTGACATCCGGCGAGTCGGTACTCGTCATCGGGCTCGGCGGCGTCGGGTTGTCCGCCCTGCAAGGCGCTCGGCTGGCCGGCGCCGGGCGCGTCATTGCCGCAGACGTCAGCGCCGACAAGGAGCCCATGGCGCGACACTGCGGCGCGACCGACTTCGTCGTGGGCGGCGACGACCTCGCCAAGCAGGTTCGCGGACTGACCGACGGACGAGGCGTCGACGTTGCGCTGGAGTGCGTCGGTCGCAGCACCACGATTCGTCAGGCCTGGTCGTGCGTACGCCGAGGCGGCCGCACCGTGATTGTCGGGGTCGGCGGCAACGACGACCGCGTCGACTTCGGGGCGCTGGAGCTGTTCTACTTCGCGCGCTCCGTGACCGGCTGCGTCTACGGCAGCACCGATCCCGACATCGACGTGCCGAGGTTGATCGACGCGTGGCGAGGCGGTCAGCTCGATCTCGAGGCGCTTGTCACCAACCGGACGGATCTTTCAGGCGTCGATGAGGCATTCGAGGAGATGCGCGCCGGTCACGGCGGCCGCACCCTGCTCATCCCCTAGTCGTTGAACTCGAGGCCATGACGGACGCAGGACTCACCAGACGCACGCTGTTGACCGGCGCCGCGGGGGCCGCGGTAGTCCTTGGTGGCGGGGCCGTCCTCGGCAAGCACGAGTTGAATGTGCACCCGTCACTGCGCGAGCGGCTGTTCGGCTGTGGCAGCACTCCACCAGTCCCGCACGACACCCAGCACCAGATCCTGACCCACACGATCCAATCAAAGGCGATGGGTCGGTCGATGCCGTTCACCGTCGCACTTCCGGATGCCGTCGCGTTCGGGCCGGATCTCGGCTCTCGCACCTCCTTGATCCTGGCGCTTCCCGGCGAGGGCGGATCAGCCACAAGCATTACGCAACACCTCGGCTTGCAGGCCTTCGCGACGGCAGGGGGCTTGCCTGCATGCGTCGTCTCGCCCGGCGATGTCCGTTCGTCCTACTACCACCCGCGCACCGACGGCACGGACGTGCTGGCGTTCCTGGTCGACGAGCTGGTGCCGCACGTTGAGCAGAGCTTCCCGGTCGGCGGCTCGCGCGACAGGCGTGGGCTTTACGGCTATTCGATGGGCGGTTTCGGGGCGCTGCTCATCGCGCAGCGGCGACCGGAGATGTTCTGCGCTGCCGCCGCCGCGAGCCCTGCTGTGTTCCCGTCGTACAGCGCTGCGATCACCGGTCATTCCGGCACGTTCGATTCGCAGACCGACTGGGACGTCAACGGCGTGTGGCAGCACCTCTCATCGATGGGTGCGGTGCCGATCCGGATCGACTGCGGAAACGAAGACCCTTTCGTCGCAACCGCCCGCCAACTCATTTCGAAGATCCCTGGCGCTGTTGGGCAGATCGGTTCCGGCTGTCACGATGTCGGCTTCTGGCGAAGGGCCGCACCCGCCGACATCGTGTTTCTGAAGAATCAGCTTTCTTCTTAGCCGTCGTCCATTGCAAGACGGACGTACGGTTTGGTATGTTCCGGCTGTGCCGAAGGTCTCGCCCGAACGCATGGCGGCCACCCGCCGTCGGGTTCTCGATGGCGCGCGGCGGGCATTCGCAGCCAATGGGTACGAAGGCGCCACGGTGCGCCGCCTCGAGGAGGAGACCGGCCTGTCGCGAGGCGCGATCTTCCATCACTTCGCGGACAAGGATGCGCTGTTCCTCGCGCTTGCCGAGGAGGATGCCGAGGAGGTCGCGACACTGGTCGACGACTTCGGCCTGGTCGGCGCGATGCACAAGCTGCGGGACAAGGAGGCCGGCTGGCTCGGCGTCCAGCTCGAGGTCTCGCGTCGGGTCCGGACCGACCCCGCGTTCGCCAACCTGTGGTCGCATCACCTCCGTGCGATCACCCGCGCGACCCAGGCGCGCCTGGCCCGGCAACGCGACGCCGGAGTCGTCCGAGATGATGTCCCTGTCGAGACGCTCGCGGCGTTCCTGCTGCTCGTCTACGACGGTCTCGTTGCCCAGTTGGCAACCGGAATGCCGGTCCAGCACCTCGAGGCGATCCTCGACCTCGCCGAGCAGTCAGTCCGTGAGACACCCCCGAACGAAGCGCCATCACCGAGTGCAAGGAGACCGCAGTGAGCAACGACAGCTTCGGAGCCAGGACCACGCTCTCTGTCGGAGGTCGTGACCTCACGATCTACTCGCTCAAAGCGGTCGAGGGCAGCGAACGGCTGCCATACAGCCTCAAGGTGCTTCTGGAGAACCTGCTCCGCAACGAGGACGGGCACAACGTCACCGCCGAACAGGTGAGCGCGCTCGCGGGCTGGAAGGCCGACGCCGAGCCCGACACCGAGATCCAGTTCTCGCCCGCGCGTGTCGTCATGCAGGACTTCACCGGCGTGCCATGCGTAGTCGACCTGGCCGCGATGCGCGAGGCAATGACGGCGCTGGGCGGCGACCCGACGAAGATCAACCCGCTCGTGCCGACGGAGCTCGTCATCGACCACTCGGTGATCGTCGACGTCTTCGGTGCTCCCGAGGCGTTCGAGAAGAACGCCGCGCTGGAGTTCGAGCGCAACCAGGAGCGCTACCAGTTCCTGCGGTGGGGCCAGAACGCCTTCGACGGCTTCAAGGTCGTACCCCCGGACACCGGCATCGTCCACCAGGTCAACCTCGAGTACCTCGCACGTGTGGTCTTCGACTCGGATGGCGTCGCGTACCCCGACACGTTGGTGGGCACCGACTCGCACACCACGATGATCAACGGGCTCGGCGTGCTCGGCTGGGGGGTCGGTGGGATCGAGGCCGAGGCCGCGATGCTCGGTCAGCCCGTGTCGATGCTGATCCCGCGGGTCGTTGGCTTCAAGCTGCACGGTGAGCAGCCGGAAGGAACGACCGCTACCGACCTCGTCCTGATGATCACCGAGATGCTGCGCAAGCACGGCGTCGTCGGCAAGTTCGTCGAGTTCTACGGCCCGGGCGTCGCGGCCGTACCGCTGGCCAACCGAGCGACGATCGGCAACATGAGCCCTGAGTACGGCTCGACGTGTGCGATCTTCCCGGTGGACGAAGAGACGCTGACCTACCTGCGGTTGACCGGCCGCTCGGCGGAGACCGTCGAGCTGGTCGAGGCCTACGCCAAGGCGCAGGGCATGTGGCACGACCCCGAACACGAGCCGGACTACTCCGAGAAGCTCGAGCTCGACCTTTCGACGGTCGAGCCGTCGCTCGCCGGTCCGAAGCGCCCGCAGGACCGGGTGCCGCTGAAGTCCGCGAAGTCCGGTTTCCGTGCCGCACTCGCCGACTACACCGAGGATGACGCAGGCAACGGCGCCAACGAGGCGTCACAGGAGTCGTTCCCGGCTAGCGACCCGCCCGCGGTCAGCCACGACGGCAGCCACGACGGGCCCGCGGTGCCGGGCAGCGCCGACGGCCGGCCCAGGAACCCGGCCACCGTCACGGTTGACGGAGAGACGTTCGAGATCGACCACGGCGCAGTCGTGGTCGCGGCGATCACCTCCTGCACCAACACCTCCAACCCGTTCGTCATGATCGGCGCCGGGCTGCTCGCCAAGAAGGCGGTCGAGCGCGGGCTCACCCGCAAGCCCTGGGTGAAGACCTCGCTGGCACCCGGCTCGAAGGTCGTGTCGGACTACTACGACAAGTCCGGCCTGACGCCATACCTCGACAAGCTCGGCTTCGATCTCGTCGGCTACGGCTGCACGACGTGCATCGGCAACTCCGGACCGCTCATCCCTGAGGTGTCCAAGGCGGTCAACGACAACGACCTCGCGGCGGTGTCCGTGCTCTCCGGCAACCGCAACTTCGAGGGCCGGATCAACCCGGACGTGAAGATGAACTACCTCGCGTCACCGCCGCTCGTGGTCGCCTACGCGCTGGCCGGCACGATGGACATCGATCTGATGACCGACTCGCTCGGCAAGGACCCCGACGGCAAGGACGTCTACCTCGCCGATCTGTGGCCCTCGCCACGGGAGATCCAGGACGTCATCAACGCGACCGTCGCCTCGTCGGGCTTTGCGAGCTCCTACGCCGAGGTCTTCGCCGGTGACGAGCGCTGGCAGGGGCTCGACGTTCCGTCGGGCGACTCCTTCGAGTGGGCAGAGTCCTCGACCTACGTACGGCGCCCGCCGTACTTCGACGGGATGCCGGCGGAGCCCGCGCCGATCAAGGACATCACCGGCGCGCGGGTGCTTGCCGTGCTCGGCGACAGCGTCACCACCGACCACATCTCTCCGGCCGGCTCGATCAAGAAGGACTCCCCCGCCGGCCGCTATCTCACGGAGCACGACGTCGACCAGCGCGACTTCAACTCCTACGGGTCGCGTCGCGGTAACCACGAGGTCATGATCCGCGGCACGTTCGCGAACATCCGGCTGCGCAACCAGCTCGCGCCGGGTACCGAGGGTGGCGTGACCCGCCACCTGCCCGACGGCGCCGAGACGTCGATCTTCGAGGCGTCCGAGTCGTACATCGGCGACGGCGTCCCGCTGGTCATCCTGGCCGGCAAGGAGTACGGCTCCGGCTCCTCCCGGGACTGGGCGGCGAAGGGCACGATGCTGCTCGGCGTACGCGCCGTCATCGCGGAGTCCTACGAGCGGATCCACCGGTCCAACCTGATCGGCATGGGCGTGCTGCCGTTGCAGTACGCGGCCGGCGAGTCCCGCGAGTCGCTCGGACTGACCGGCGAGGAGACGTTCGAGATCGTCGGCCTTGAAGGTGAGAAGATCGGCCGCGAGATCACGGTGAAGGCCGACGACAAGGAGTTCACCGCCACGGTACGGATCGACACCCCCGGCGAGGCGGAGTACTACCGCCACGGAGGCATCCTGCAGTACGTGCTGCGCTCGCTGCTGGACGCCTAGGCCGTCGGTGCGGCACTCCGCACCGGCGCACCGAACTGGGTGCGGGACAGCTCGGCGTACAGCCCGCCCTCGGCGACCAGAGAGTCGTGCGTGCCGCGCTCGACGATTCGGCCGTCGTCGACCACCCGGATCTGATCGGCCTCGCGGACCGTCGACAGCCGGGGCGCGCTGACCAGCGACGTGC
>DATAUF010000076.1:0-16182 GCA_036268405.1 Mycobacteriales bacterium | reverse complement strand
GACCGCAACCCCACCGGCGAGCTCATCGCCTGCGAATGAAGGAACCAGCTGCTTGACCATGACCCTCTATCTCGCCGCGCCGAGCATGACCGCAGATGTCGGCACGCCTGTTCCACCGGTCACGAGGACGTGCTCGGCACCATCGACCTGGTTGACCGACGTGCCGCGCACCTGACGGACGCCCTCGGCCACACCGTTCATCCCGTGTAGGTACGCCTCGCCGAGCTGTCCGCCGTGGGTGTTGATCGGCAGTCGTCCGCCGATCTCGATCGCGCCGTCGGCGATGAAGTCCTTCGCCTCGCCGGCTCCGCAGAAGCCGAACTCCTCGAGCTGCGCAAGCACGAACGGCGTGAAGTGGTCGTAGAGCACAGCGGTCTTGATGTCATCCGGACCGAGGCCCGAGGTCTCCCAGATCTGCCGTGCACAGGTGCCCATCTCCGGCAGCCCGACGATGGAGTCCCGGTTGAAGGACCGCATCATGTGCTGGTCGTCTGCCATGCCCTGCGCCGCCGCCTCGATGACGACCGCCGGCTGCTTGAGATCACGTGCGCGCTCGACAGAAGTGACGAGCATGGCCTGGCCGCCGTCAGTCTCCTGGCAGCAGTCGAGCAGGTGCAACGGCTCGACGATCCAGCGCGAGTTCTGGTGGTCCTCCAGCGTGATCGGCTGCTGATAGAAGTGCGCGGCAGGGTTGTTCGCTGCGTGACGACGGTCCGCGACCGCGACCCGACCGAAATCCTCACTGGTGACGCCGTACTCATGCATCATTCGCGTGGCGAACATCGCGACCCACGACGCCGGAGTTAGCAATCCGTAGGACGACGTCCAGGAGAACTGCGCTTCTTCCGCCGTCACACCGGCCGGGCGTCCCTGCACGCCGGACCCGAAGCGCCGGCCCGAGCGCTCGTTGAACGCGCGGTAACAGAGCACGTAGTCGGCGACGCCGGAGGCGACAGCCATCGCGGCGTACTGCACGGTGGCGCACGGCGCCCCACCGCCGAAGTGGATCCGGCTGAAGTGCGTGAGCTCCGGGAGGCCGAGACCACGCAGGATCTCCGACTCCGGGTTGGTCTCCATGGTGAACGTCGACAGCCCGTTGACCTGCGACGGCTCGATGCCGGCGTCCTCGCACGCCGCGACGCATGCCTCAAGGGCCAGTTGCAGCTCGCTGCGACCGGACGCCTTCGAGAACTCCGTAGCGCCGATGCCGACGATCGCGGTCTGCCCCGCGTATGTGTGTTTGGTCATCGCGGCAACTCCACTTCCACGGTCCCGGCGATGTGTCTACCGAGCTTGTTGGTCGCGGACACCTCGACCACAGCGCGCCCTGTTGTGGCGTCGATCAACTGCACCGACCCGGCGAAGGTGAGGTGGTTGTACGGGTACGCCGGGGCACCCAGCTTCACTCGCAGCGCGTGCACCAGCGTCTCGGGTCCGAGCCAGTCGGTGACGTATCGCTCCATCAGCCCGACCGATGTGTTGATGTTGAAGAAGATGTCCGCGGAACCCTTCCGGTGCGCGAGGTCGCGGTCGTGATGGACGTCCTGGAAGTCACGAGTCGACAGCGCGCCCGCCGTGATCCCGGTCGGCGTCACCGGCAGCACCCACACCGGCAACTGGTCGCCCTCGCTGATCTCGCTCGCCTTCACCGTGTCGGTACGCCGCGACGGCGTGGCCGGGCGGAAACGGGGCAACGTGATCGGACCTTGCGAGTCAGTCGCACCCGGTTCGAGAGCCGGGTGGCTGTCGAGCCAGTCGACCTCGAGCGGCATGCCGATCGTGAGCTGCTCGGGGGTGACGCCGACCAGGTCCGCCACCATCCGGGCGCCGTTCTCGAGCTCAACCAGGCCCACGGCGATCGGATAGGTGAAGCCGGGCACCTGCGGGTAGTTCACTGCGACATGCGAGTAGAGCGTGCCCTTGCCACTGGACACCAGATAGCCCATGTCGAACGACCCGCACTCGGCGCATCGTGGCGAGGACGGGAAGAAGACGCGCTGGCAGCTCTTGCACTGCGGCAGGCGCAGCTCATGCTTCCGGTAGCCATCCCACAGGACCTGGTTGTCGAGGTTGATCGCCGGTCGCGGCCGCATCGACGGGTCGCTCGGCGGCGGGGCCGGCTTGTCCGACTCGGCCGACTTCGGTGATGCACCGGTCCCAGGCTTGAACTTCAGGATCCGGAACAGCAGGTCGCCGACATGCTCGCCGTCGGAGTTGGAGAAGCGGGTGCGGGTGGTGAGGAAGTGGCCGATCCCGAGGCCGGTCTGCTTCTCCTCGGAGACCTCCTCGAGAACCTGTACGCCCTGGATCAGCTCGCCCGGGCGCAGGTAGCGCGCGATCTCGAGCTCGCTGTTGACCGCGACGACCCCGACGTAGCCCTCGGCTTCGAGCATGGTGATGACGTGGCTCTGCGGGTCATCGCCGCGGCGACCTTCCGGGCTCTGCGCGGGCAGGCCAGGCCGCACCCAGATGTCGAGCGTCGCGGCCGGCGCAACCAGCCCGCCATGCACTGACTTCGCGGCGTACTCGGCGTCGGTGTAGCAGGGGTTGTCGTCACCCATCGCGTCGCACCAATCGGCGATCGCCGGCGTGCCGACCGCGTGGCGGGCAACCCTCGGCTCGCTCTTGCTGCCCACGAGGGCGCGCATCCGCGTCAGCAGATCGTCAGACACCTGACCCCTCCTCAGGGGAGACCCATGCCGGGTGCCAGCTCATACCGAGTCTGGCCAATTACATTTCGAGTCTCGTAATAATGTATCTATCACGATGCGCTTCGCCGACACCGCTGAAGAACTCGCCCTCCGCAAGGAGCTGCGCGAGTACTTCTCGACCTTCGGGCCCGCCAGCGACGGCGAGGGACTGACCGCCCCCGGCACGGACGAGCAGTCCTTCCGCGACGCGATCCGCCGCCTCGGGGCCGACGGCTGGCTCGGCTTCGGATGGCCGAAGGAGTTCGGCGGCCAGGGTCGCTCGGCGACAGAGCAGTACATCGTCTTCGACGAGATCCAGCGCGCCGGCGTGCCGTTCCCGTTCGTCACGATCAACACCGTCGGCCCGACGATCATGCGGTTCGGCACCGAGGAGCAGAAGGCGGCGTACCTGCCGGGCATCCTCGCCGGCGAGCTCAACGTCGCGATCGGCTACACCGAGCCGCAGGCGGGGACCGACCTCGCCTCGCTGCGCAGCACGGCGCGGCTCGACGGCGACGAATGGGTGATCAACGGCCAGAAGGTCTTCACCTCCGGCGCCAACCAGGCCGACTTCATCTGGATGGCGTGCCGCACCGATCCCGACCAGCCGAAGCACGCCGGCCTGTCGATCATCATGGTGCCGACGTCATCGCCCGGTTTCCGATGGACGCCGATCGTGACCGTCGGCGACATCGTGACGACAACGACCTACTACGACGACGTCCACGTCCCCGCCGGCAACATCGTCGGCGAGCGCGGCGGCGGCTGGCGGATGATCACCACGCAGCTCAACCACGAGCGCGTCGGTCTCGCGGCGCTCGGCGGGCTCGCCTGGCGGTTGTGGGGCGAGGTCCGCGAGTGGGCACGCGAGTCGACCCCGCCCGGCGGAACCGGCCGGACCATCGACCTGCCGTGGGTGCGCGCCGACCTCGCCGAGTGCTACGCGCGGCTCGAGGCGATGAAGCTGATCAACTGGCAGCTCGTCGAAGCGGTGCACGGCGAGCGGCTGCAACCACAGGACGCGTCGGTCGCGAAGTTCTACGGCACCGAGACGCACGTGTTCGTCTATCGAAAGCTGCTCGCGATCCTCGGCGCCGGCGGCTGGCTGCGCACCGGATCACCCGGCGCCGAGCTCCGCGGTGCGGTCGAGCGAGCCGGTCGCAGCGCGCAGATCAACACCTTCGGCGGCGGGGTCAACGAGATCCAGCGGGAGATCGTCGCCGCAGCGGGCCTGAAGATGGCGCGGCGCGCACGATGATCTCCACCCTGAGCGACACCCAGCGTGAGATCGCCGACCTCGCGACAGCGGTCTTCGCACGGCACGGTGCGGCGGACGAGATCACGATGGCCGAGGAGCGCGTCGACGGATTCGACCGCGAGCTGTGGACCGACCTCGCGGCCTCGGGCTTGCTCGGTACGCCGATCCCCGAGGACCACGGGGGTCTGGGTTTCGGCGTCATCGAGGTTGCGCTCGTCTGCGAGCAACTCGGTGCAACGGTGACCCCGGTCCCGCTGATCGCGACGCTGTGCGCCGCCATGTTGATCGCCGAGCACGGCAGCGCCGAGCAGCGCGACAGCTGGCTCCCTGGGCTCGCCGACGGCAGCGTCGTCGCGGCGATCGCTCCGGCCCAGTCGGTGCTCGAGGCACGGCTCGAAGACGGTCGACTGTCCGGGCAGCTGCTCGGGGTCGCATGGGCGCACGCCGCGGACCTGCTGCTCGTACCGGTCGGCGAGACCGTCGTGATCGTTGACCCTTCCGCGGACGGAGCCAGGCACGAACGCGGGCTGACGACCGCACGTGAGGTCGCGCTCGACCTCACGTTCGACAAGGTGTCGGCCGAGCAGATCGGCGGCGCAGGCACGGCACGCTGGCTACGGCAGCGTTGGTTCACCGCACTCGCCGCGACCTCAGGTGGCGTCGCGGACGGTGCGGTCAAGCTGACCGCGTCGTACACCTCCGCGCGAGAGCAGTTCGAGAAGCCGCTGTCGACGTTCCAGGCAGTCCAGCTGAAAGCGGCCGATGCCTACCTCGACGCAACCGCCATCCGGGCCGCCGCCCGGCAGGCCGCCTGGTCACTTGAGACAGAGCGCCTCGACTCAGCTCACGACGCGTCGCTCGACGTACTGACCGCCGCGTGGTGGGCAGCGGAGGCCGGCCAGCACGCGGTCCACCTGACCCAGCATCTGCACGGCGGCATGGGCGCGGACATCACCTATCCGGTTCACCGCTTCTTCCTGTGGGGCAAGCAGATCGAGCTGCTCCTGGGCGGCGCGTCAGCGCTGCTCGCCGAGCTCGGCGAAGCTCTCGAGAGTCACCGCGACGCGGGCGACGCCGTCGTCCTGCACTAGCCAGAAGCTGCAGAGGCGGCCACGGCCGCGCGCTCGAAGTCGGCCAGCTCATCCTTCAGGTGCTCACCGAGCCGCCGCAGATCGGGCATGAACGCGCGGCAGGACTGCATGCCGATCGAGAAGTCCTCGCGATAGCTCCACGCTGTGATGTTCAGTCCGAGCAGCAACGTGATCGGCCCCATCGAACGGACCGCAACTACCGGAGCTCCCGCCAACGAGAGCTCCCGCGGTCCTCGCACGTTCGACACGACCGCGTTGAACAGCGGCCGCTGCACGATTCGGCTGATCACCCCCAGCGCTTTGAGGGTGAGCTTCCCGAACAACAGGTAGTAGTCCTGCCAGACGCCGAATAGCTCGGCGTCTCCTTGCGCCCACGCCCGCGCCGCACCGAGGCTGTCCTTGACCTTGGCCAGTCGCTCGAGTGGATCATCGATATCCGAGCCGAGCGAGACATACCAGTAC
This sequence comes from Mycobacteriales bacterium, assembly GCA_036268405.1. Lineage (GTDB taxonomy): Bacteria > Actinomycetota > Actinomycetes > JAFAQI01 > JAFAQI01 > DASZTV01. The sequence goes on along the minus strand of DATAUF010000076.1, from coordinate 10,681 downwards.
GACGTGCGGTTGCCGTAGATGTCGATCTCCTCCGGGCTGCGCAGCGAGATCGGCAGGGAGGTGTTGAGACTGCGGTCGAGTGGCTCGCCGTGCTCGGCGAGGTAGCGGCGGATCGCCCCGCCGCACAAGGTCACGAAGACCTCGTTGACGGTCGCTCCGAGAGCGGCTGACAGCCTCTTGACGTTCGCCAGTGGCACCGTGACGTCGACATAGATGCGCTCCGGCAGCAATCGCTTGTTGAAGCGGGTGGACGGACCCGACATCGGGTTGACGACGGGCGACGCTCCGGACTTCGCGTGCGAGCGGTTGAAGCGAATCGACGCGACTGATCGCCGTACGACGGCGGGGAGATGCCGGTACTGGAGTGCCTGCGCACGCAACGCGAAGCGCAGCAGCTGACCGCGCGTCGGCAGCGGCTCGGCGACCTCGGGCACCTGACCGAGCTCGACGTCGGCACCGCCGTCGAAGGCGACCTCGAGAAAACGAAGACTGGCCTGGCCGTCCATGATCGCGTGGTGCAGCTTGAAGACCAGCGCGACGCGGCCGTCCGGGATGCCCTCGACGATGGTCAGGTCCCAGAGCGGACGATCCCGCGGCAGCTGTGCGCTCGCGATCCGGGATACCACCTCGTCGAGCTGTTCGTCGCTCCCAGGTGCAGGCAGCGACTCGACGGTGATGTGCGGGTCGACGTCGAACGGCCCGGCATCGATGAACACCGGGCGGCCCAGACCGAGCGGGATCTTGCGGACCTGCCAGCGAAACGGCGGAATGCGGGGCAACCGCTCACGCGCCCAGTCGCGTACCTCGGCAGCGGGAACGGCAACCCCGTCACGAGGTCCGAGGACGGCGATCTTGATCGTGTGCATGTGCTGCGAGGAGTTCTCCTCCAGCACGTGCAGCGCATCGACGCCGGAGAGCTGCCTCATGACAATCGGAAACGCTACACATCGCGCCAACGGCGCGCTGCTACGGTCGATGCTGCTGTCAGGACCGGGGTTTCCAGGAGGATCGCCATGCCGTTGAACCGCGACTTCATCGGGCGGTCCTACGACGCCGAGCGGACCTTCGAGGTGGGCCGCGATCACATCCGCCGGTTTGCCGACGCGATCGGCGACAACAACCCGATCTACCGGGACAAGGCAGCCGCTCAGGCGGCCGGCCACCCTGACGTGATCGCTCCGCCGACCTTTCTCACCACCGCCGGCTTCTCGATGGGCGGCCGCGGCGCGATGGCCGACGGCGACCTCGGCCTCGACTACAGCCGCGTCGTGCACGGTGAGCAGCGGTTCGTCCACCACCGGCCGGTCCGACCCGGGGACGAGCTGACCGCCAAGACGTTCATCGACGACATTCGCGATGCCGGCGCCAACGAGCTGATGACCATGCGCATGGAGATCCGCACCACCGCGGGTGAACTCGTCTGCGAGGCCACCAACATCGTCGTCTCGCGAGGGACCGCTGCCGGGGTCTGAGGCCACGGCGGCCGCAGGAACCGCCGCGAAGTCCTCACTCCGTATCTCTCGGCACTTCTTCCGGTTAGAGCTTCCGGGCGAACACACGACGTCTCACGACGCGCGGCCGCTGTTGCTGACCCTCGGCCTGCCGACGTTCGGCTTGGCCTTCGCGATCACGATCCTCACCACCTACGGGCCGACTGTCCTGCTGTCGGTCGCACACTCGCCGGCGAAGGTGGGGTTCCTGATCGGTGGCGAGGGAGCCTTCGCCCTCATCGTCCCGCTGATCTCCGGCGCGCTCTCCGACCGAGTGGCCGGAACGGGCCGGTTCGGGCGACGGCTGCCTTTCGTCCTGGTGGGTGGCCCACTCGCGGGCGCCGGCCTCATCCTGCTGCCCTTCGCGCCGAACTATCAGCTGGCCGGTCTCACGGTCCTGGCGTTCTTCGTCGGCTACTACGTCTACTACCCGCCATACCGCGCGATGTACGCCGACCTGCTGCCCAAGCGACTGCTGCCGCGTGCGCAATCCAGTCAAGCCGTCATGCGAGGCGCAGGACTTGGCGTGGCGCTGATCGCGGGCGGACTGCTGTTGTCAGCGTGGACGCCGCTGCCGTTCGTCCTCGGGGCGGCGATGCTCGGCGTGGGCACGCTTGCGCTTCGGCCGGTGGTCCGCCTGCAGCGGGACGCACCGTCCCGCCACGACGACGAAACGGGCGGTTCGACGAGGGAGCTGTTCCTCCACAACCGCTCGATGCAGATCTTCGCCATCGCCAATGCCATCTGGGAGTACAGCTTCGCGGGACTCAAGGTGTTCATCGTGCTGTACATCACGAAGGGGCTCGGCCACTCGAAACCGGTCGCGTCCGCGATGATCGCCATCGTCGCGGTCGCGTATGTCGTAGGCGCGCCCATCGCCGGTCTCCTGGCGGAGCGTTGGGGCATGGTCCGCGTGATGGAGGTCTCCGCGGCCGCGTACGGCGCCATCCTCTGTTTCGGCGTCCTTGCGACCAGCCTCACGCCGATGCTGGTGGTGCTCCCGCTCGGCGCAGTCGCTGGATCGATCCTCATGACACTTCCGCAGGCGCTCGCCTTCACCCTCGCACCAGACTCCGGCCAGGGCGCAGCCGCTGGGCTGGTGGACTTCTCACGCGGGGTCGGCGTCGTGGTCGGGCCGGCGTTGGTGGGCGCGGCGATCAGCGCCTCCAGCTCGGCGCTGCCGGCTACACACGGCTACGCGATCATGTGGCCGATGATCGGTGCCCCGATCCTGATCTCACTGATCTTGTTGCGCATGCTCCGCAACCGCTGACCTGCCGCGAAGCTCAGGCCGGCTACTTCCGCTTCTTTTTCTGCCGCTTCTCCGCCTTGCGCGCGGCTCGCGCCTCGACCGCGGCGGCCTCGATCGGCTTGGCCTCCTCCAGCGTCGGCGCGGCACCACCGAGGAATGACGGCTGCCACCAGCGCTCGTCGTCCGACTCGGGCAGCGGGTAGGCGGCCTGCACCTTCGCGGCCATCGACGTGATCGCCTCGTGCAGCATCTCGGTCGCATCGACCGGGGTGATGCCGTCGGGGAGATCGAGCGGCTGCCCGACCTCGATGACGATCGGTACGCCACGACGCAGGACCGGCTTGCGACCGGTGGTCCACACCCGATGTCCGCCCCAGACGACGACGGGGATCAGCGGAACTCCGGCCTCGAGTGCCATCCGGGCCGCACCGCTCTTGAAGGTGCGCGGCACGAAGGCCCGGCTGATCGTGGACTCGGGGAACACCCCGACGAGCTCGCCCGCCCGCAGGTCATCGACCGCGGCTTGGTAGGCCGCGAGCCCGGCGGAGCGGTCGACGGGAATGTGGTGCATCCCTCGCATCAACGGCCCCGACACCGGGTTGTCGAAGACCGCCTGCTTCGCCATGAAGCGCACCAGCCGGCGAGCCCGGTAGTGCGGGGGAAGCCCGACGAACATGAAGTCGAAGTAGCTCACGTGGTTCGACGCCAGGACACCGCCGCCCGACGTCGGGATGTTCTCGATGCCGAGGTAGGTGATGCGGAAGCCGAGGACGCGGAACAGCAGCAGAACGAACCGGATGACAGGCCGGTAGACCCACTCCCTGCGCCGTCGCGTGCTCACGATGCATCCTCCACCAGTAGGGCTTGGGCTACGCGCGCGAGGTGCGCAGCCCGGGTGATCTCTGCGGGCAGGAAGGCCGGACCGCCCATCCTGCCGAGCAGGATCGCCGAGCCTCGGCGAAACGGCACCGCCACCAGGTCGCAGTCCGGTCCCGCGGCCATGGGGTCCGTCCATACGTCGGCGGCTCCCACGGTTGCGGCCGTCATCACGGGCAGCCACGCTCGCATCGGTGCGTCGGGAGCGCCGGGACTGGCGGCATCGACCCGCGCAGCGCCGACCTCGAGCCCGACGACAAGGGCGTAGCTGACCTGCAGCAGCTCGGGTAGCCCATCGACCAGGGCGGTCAGCGGCTCGGCGCTGGAGGAGGCAGCGTCGAGCAGGGTGAGGTCGTCGTATACCCGACGGCGACCGTGGTGGCGCTGGAAGGTCTCGACGATCACGCCATCAACCGACCCGACTGCGGAGACCAGCCGATCGGCCAGCGATCCGGCCGCGAGCCCAACCACCAGGTCGTCGACCGCGTAGCCCTCAGCACGGTCGACGACCACGATGCTCTCGATATCGGCGCCCACATTGCCCAACGCCGAGGCCACCCGCCCCAACACACCTGGCTGGTCGGGAAGCCGCAGCCGCAGCAGAAAGCTCGACGCGCCGCTCATCCCCGCACTCCATCGCCGAGTGGTTCGCCGCCCGGAACGACCCGGATCAGCACGATCGCGGCGACCAGGCCGACCAAGGCGAAGCCCGCCCCCGTCTTGAACGCGGCGTCGGCTCCCTTGGTGAAGATCTGCTGCGTCGACGGATGGTGCAACGCCGATGCGTGGCTGACCGCATGCCGGCTTGCCGCACCAGCAACTGCAACCAATGCAGACAGTCCCAACGTCCCGCCGATCTGCTGTCCGACGTTGAGCATCGCCGAGGCAATGCCGGCATCCTCTGCGCGCACTCCGGAAACGGCGCCGAGAGTGATCGGGACGAAGATGCATCCCATTCCCGCAGCGATCAGCAGGATTGCGGGCAGCACATGGACGGCGTACGACGAGTCAGGCGTCAGCGAGGACAGGTAGAGAAGACCGAAGCCGGCGAGCAACGTGCCGCTCACGATCAACGTCTGCGCACCGAGCCGCACGACCGTACGACTCGCGAACTGCGCCATCACCACAATCACCACGCTGACCGGAAGGAACGCGCATCCGGCCCGCAGTGGCGAGAAGCCCTTGACGAGCTGCACGTACTGGCTGAGGAAGAAGAACATCGCGAACACCGCCGCTCCCAGAACCAGCATCACGATGTAGCAGCCGACCCGCGTGCGATCGGAAAACAGCCGCAGCGGCATGAGTGGTCGTGACGACACGACCTCCACCGCGACGAACATGGTCAGCAACATCGCCGCGAGGGCAAAGGAAGCCAGGGTGGTCCGGTCCTGCCAGCCGTCGCTCGCCGCATGGATGAAGCCGTAGACCAGAGCCCCCATGCCGACCGTCGAGGTGAACGCGCCGGGTAGGTCGAGCGCATCCGCCCCCCGGCCAGGACTCTCGGGGACGACTCGCGGGGCCGCCAGGGCGATGAACAACCCGATCGGTGCGTTCACGAACAGCACCCACCGCCACGACAGCGCCTCGGTGAGCACGCCGCCGAGGATGAGACCGATCGCGGCACCCGCTCCCGACACCGCGGCGTACACCCCAAGCGCACGATTGCGAGCCGGACCTTCTTCGAACGTCGTTGCGACGAGCGCAAGTGCTGTCGGTGAGGCGATCGCGCCACCCGCGCCCTGCAGCGCGCGCATCGCGAGCAGCCACCCCTGGTCGGTCGCCAGACCGCCGAGCAGACTCGCGAGAGCGAACGTCAAGACGCCAACCACGAACATGCGGCGGCGACCGAAGAGGTCCCCTGCCCGGCCGCCGAGCAACAGGAGTCCGCCGAACACGAGCGTGTAGGCGTTGAGCACCCACGCAAGACCGGCTCCGGAGAAGTGCAGCGCACGGTGGATGTGCGGCAGGGCAATATTCACGATCGTGGCGTCGAGTACGACCATCAGCTGAGCGGCAGCAATCACCGCGAGCGCGACGTTCTGCCGCGGGGACGGCCGCGACGGCGCCGCCACCCCCGCCGACTGACCAGCCGGGTCCATGACCGCAATCCAACCAGCCACGGACTTCCCGGGGAGTCGGTCATCACGCATGATGGAGGCAGGAACCGCGTACAACGGTCACGAAGAAGCACCCCAGACCCGCGCCGTCAACGACGAAAGGGGCAAGCCGTGTCCGCCCGAAGCACCCTGCTCAAGCTCGCCAGCGCGGCGGCCACGATCTCCGTCGGAGGTGCGATTGCCGTCGCGGTCACGACGCCTGGCGCAGCATCAGTGCCCCAGCACGCCGTCGATGCCGTACCGGCCACGAACTTGCATCTCACCAGGACGATCCACTTGCTGAGCCACACGAGCGGCGCGCACACACCGAGCAAGAACCAGCTCATCATCGCCGTCGACTTGAGCCGTGGCGGACGCACTATCGGCTCCGGTGTGGACAGCTGCGTCCGCTCGGCCGGGACTGTCGGCGTCTACGGCTGCAACAGCGCATTGGGGCTGACCGGAGGAATCCTGCTGGTACGCGAGACGATCAATACCACCGCAGGCACCATCAAGGGATCGGTGGTTGGAGGCAGCGGCGACTACAAAGGCGCCGCAGGCACGATCAGCGGCACTGCCCGGCCCAACCTCGATGTCAACCTCACAGTGACGTACTACTCCAACGCAACCTGAATCAGCCCAGCCCACGCCGAAGCCACTGGCCGCCAAACTCGGGGTCAGCGAGTCGAACCGATGCCGGGTGGTCGGACCTGCTCCCGAGGCCGTTGTGCAGACCCTGTTCGACCCACAGCGTCGGCCAGGCAGGATTCCGTACGACGTGATCGTCGCGTTCTGTCCCGATCGCGCGGCGCTCGACAAACACACCGACAACCTGCCGACCAGGCTCGCTCCCAAGGGAGGGCTGTGGCTTGCCTGGCCGAAGCGGGCGAGCGGGGTCCGCACCGACATCGGTGAGGCCGACGTCCGGGCAGCGGGACTCGCGACCGGATTGGTCGATGTGAAGATCGCGGCGATCGACGAGACCTGGGGCGCGCTGCGATTCGTCCGGCGGAGAACCCCTCGGTGAGTTCTCCCGACGCGCTTCCGTCGCGGTGCGACGCTGTCGTCGTCGGCGCCGGCCACAACGGTCTGGTCGCTGCGACCCTGCTCGCGCAAGCCGGCCTTGATGTGGTGGTGGTCGAGCGCGACACCGTGATCGGCGGCGCCGCGCGGACCGAACAACCCTTTTCGCGCGTGCCCGGCCTGCGGCAGTCGACCGGGTCCTACCTGCTCGGGCTGATGCCGCCAGAGATCGAACAGCTGCTCGACCTGCGGCTCCCGTTGGTGCGCCGCAACCCGCACTACTTCCTGCCGACCACCTCCGACCGCTACCTCGTGATGGGCAGTGACCGCGCGGCAAGCCGGCGACAGCTCAGTGAGTTCTTCAGCGCCGCGGACGCCGACGCCGACGACCGCCTCGCTGCCGAGCTCGCGATGCTGCGAGACGACCTGGCGCCCGCTTGGCTGGTCGAGCCGATGTCTGTCGAGGAGACCGCCGAGCGCTTCATCCGCCGGCCGCTCCGCAAGGCGTTCATCGACCTGGTTCGCGGCGATGTCACCTCCTACCTCGACCGTTTCGGTTTCGCCAGCGAGCTGGTCGTCGCGATGTACGCCGTCACCGACGGGTTGTCGGGGCTGCACGCCGGGCCCGACGACCCGGGCACCGGGCACAACTTCCTGGTCCACAACATGTGCCGGCTGCGCGATCGAGATGGGCGCAGTGCCGACGGCACCTGGATGATCGTCGAGGGCGGGATGGGAACCGTCAGCGCGACGATCGCGGATCGCGCCCGAGCACACGGCGCCCGCATCGTCACCGGCGTCTCCGTCAGCGAGATCACGGTGAACGCGGGGGTCGTGGCGGGCGTCGTCCTCGATGACGGCCAAAGCATCGGTGCGAATGTGGTGGTCGCAGCGTGCGACCCCTTCACGCTGTCGACGCTCGCGGCGCTGCCGCAGCCGATTCTGGATCTCCTCGAAGCGGTGCGGCGCCCAGGCACGACGTTGAAGGTCAACCTGGCGCTGTCCGGCCTGCCACGCTTCTCGTGCCTGCCCGACGATGCGCCATCGCCGTTCGGATCGACGATTCACCTGCTCGCGCAGGACCGGCCGATGCTGGCCGTCCGCGACATGTGGGCGGATGTGCAGGCCGGCAGACTGCCGGACTTCCCGACGATCGAGTGGTACCTCCACACCACCGCCGACCCGACATTGCAGGACGCCGACGGACACCACTCCTCGGCGTTGTTCGTCCAGTCCGTGCCGTGGCAGCCCGCCGGATCGAGCTGGGATGCGGAGATCGACGGCTACGTCCAGCGTTTACTCGGGATCTGCGACCGCTTCGCGCCCGGAACGTCCGGACTCGTCGCGGATACCTACGCCCTCACGCCGCCCGGCATCGAGGAGCACTTCGGGATCCGGCATGGGCACATCCACCACATCGACAACTCGTTCGGCTTCGACCAGCGAATGCCCTACGCCACCGGAGTCGACGGGCTGTACGCCGCCAGCGCCGGGTGCTTCCCGGCCGGCTCGGTGATCGGTGCCGCCGGCCACAACGCAGCACAGCGCGTCCTCAGCGACCTGGCGCGGCACTAGCCTGGAAGCAACACACACGCTCAGCTGGAAGAGGCGACGTCGGCGTGACCGTCGAGGCGGAGAAGTTCGCGGGGTTCGGCCCCAACGAGTGGCTGGTCTACGAGATGTACCAGTCGTACCTCAAGGACCCCAACTCGGTCGACAAGGCCTGGTGGGACTTCTTTGCCGACTACTCGCCGGGCGCGACGCCGGTCGAGAGCGCTCGTCCCACCGACCCGTCGCCGCCCCCGGATGCGGTCGACCCGGCACCTGCCGACGAGGCGAGCCCGGCGGCGCCGGTCGCGGCTCCTCCGGCGAGCGATGCGGCCCCCGCAGTCCAACCTGCGACCCCGACCCCGACCCCGACCGCGCCGGCCGGCCGGCCGCTGAAGGGCGCGGCGGCGCGCACCGTCGCCAACATGGAAGCGAGCCTGCACGTCCCGACGGCGACCAGCGTCCGAGGCGTGCCCGCCAAGCTGCTCATCGACAACCGGACCGTGATCAACAACCACCTGCGCCGCGGTCGCGGCGGCAAGGTGAGCTTCACCCACCTGATCGGCTTCGCCCTCGTGAAGGCCCTCGAGGCGATGCCCGTGATGAACAACTCCTACGCCGAGGCCGGCGGCAAGCCGACCGTCATCGAGCCCGAGCACATCAACCTCGGACTCGCGATCGACCTAACGAAGGACGACGGCTCGCACACTCTTGTGGTGCCGTGCATCCGCAATGCCGACACGTTGGACTTCGCGAAGTTCTGGTCGGCGTACGAAGACGTCATCCGCAAGGCGCGGACCGGCAAGCTCACCGCCGATGACTTCGCCGGCACCACGATCAGCCTGACCAACCCCGGCACGATCGGCACCGTCCACTCCGTGCCCCGGCTGATGAGCGGGCAGGGCACGATCGTCGGCGTCGGCGCTCTGGAGTACCCCGCGGAGTACCAGGGCGCGTCGGCCGAGACTCTCGCGCGGATCGCGGTCAGCAAGGTGATCACGCTGACCTCTACGTACGACCACCGGATCATCCAGGGCGCCGAGTCCGGCGAGTTCTTGCGCAAGATGCACGAGCTGTTGCTCGGCGACGAGTTCTGGGACGGCATCTTCGCGGCGTTGCGGATCCCCTACGAGCCGATCCGGTGGACGACCGACATCGCGGTCAGCCATGACGAGGAGGTCGGCAAGCCGGCCCGCGTCATCGAGCTGATCCACGCCTATCGAGTGCGCGGGCACCTCATGGCGGACACCAACCCGCTCGAGTTCGAGCTGCGGCGCCACCCCGACCTCGACGTCGTGACGCACGGCCTGACCCTGTGGGACCTCGACCGAGAGTTCCCCTGCGGCGGCTTCGGTGGGCACGCGCTGATGAAGCTGCGCGAGATCCTCGGCGTACTGCGTGACTCCTACTGCCGCACCGTCGGTATCGAGTACATGCACATCCAGGACCCGGAGCAGCGACGCTGGATCCAGGAGCGCGTCGAGCGGCCGCACTCCAGCCCTGACCGACAGGAGCAGATCCGGATCCTCGGCAAGCTCAACCAGGCCGAGGCGTTCGAGACGTTCCTGCAGACGAAGTTCGTGGGGCAGAAGCGGTTCTCACTCGAGGGCGGGGAGTCCGTGATCCCGCTGCTCGACGCGGTCGTTTCGGCCGCTGCGCACGACGACATGGACGAGGTCATCGTCGGGATGGCACACCGTGGCCGGCTGAACGTGCTCACGAACATCGTTGGCAAGTCCTTCGGCCAGATCTTCTCGGAGTTCGAGGGCAACCTCGACCCGCGTACGGCGCACGGCTCCGGCGACGTGAAGTACCACCTCGGCGCCGAAGGCACCTACACCGCGCTCGACGGCGAGACCGTCAAGGTCATGCTCGCCTCGAACCCTTCTCACCTGGAGACGGTCGACCCGGTCGTCGAGGGCATCGCGCGCGCGAAGCAGGACATGATCAACCGTGGCGAGGGTGGCTTCACCGTGCTGCCGATCCTGATCCACGGTGATGCCGCGTTCGCCGGCCAGGGTGTCGTCGCCGAGACGCTGAACCTTTCCCAGCTACGCGGATATCGCACCGGCGGCTCCGTGCACGTCGTCATCAACAACCAGGTCGGGTTCACCACGTCACCGGCGAGCGCACGCTCGAGCGTCTACGCGACCGATGTCGCGCGGATGATTCAGGCGCCGATCTTCCACGTGAACGGCGACGATCCCGAAGCGGTCGTGCGGGTCGCCGAGCTGGCCTATGAGTACCGGCAGGCATTCAAGAAGGACGTCGTCATCGACATGCTCTGCTACCGCCGACGCGGGCACAGCGAGGTCGACGAGCCCAGCTTCACCCAGCCGTTGATGTACGACCTGATCGACGCGAAGCGCAGTGTCCGCAAGATCTACACGGAGTCC
>DATAUF010000075.1:0-3949 GCA_036268405.1 Mycobacteriales bacterium | reverse complement strand
ACCGCCACGGCTCCTTAGGTCACGACCAGTTCGTTGCGAGGGCGGGATAGCGGTCATCTATGACCACATATCTGCCCTCGCGGCATGTGAGTCCACATGTCGGCCGGATCGCGACCTCGAGCGGGCTGGAAGCCGCAGGGTCAGCGGATGCCAAGGAGATGCATCCCCTCGTCGTTGCTGCTTTCGTTTCTTGAAGCCCAGGATCAAGTGATCCACCGAGACCAAGCCCTTGAAGCGGGCCTCACGGCAGAGGCGATTCGCTACAAGCTTCGCGCGCGGAAATGGAATGCATTGCTCCCCGCCGTCTACTTGGCAAGACCGGGCGATCCGAGCCGGCGCCAGATGCTCGTGGCCGCCTTGCTGTACGCCGGAACTGGGTCCGCGATCGACGGAGTCGACGCCTGCAGGTTTCATGGGCTCAGAGCGATTACCCACGATGAGGACTTCGTCCACGTCGCGGTCCCTCGTGGTGCGACGGCGCGGTCGACCGGCTTCGTGATTGTCCGGCAAACCGGCAGTTTGATCGCCACCGAGTCCACAACGATGCTGCGCTACGTCGATCCTGCGACCGCTGCGATCTCCGCCGCTCGGCGAATGTCACGCCCCCGAGCCATCCTTGCCGCGTTGAGCGACGTTCTGCAGCGCAACCTCGCGACATATGACGAGTTGCTGGGCGCACACCTCGACGGCCCGCCTCGCAACTCACGGCTTGCCGGGGAAGCGCTCGAGCAGCTCGGCCACGGCATCCTGTCCGTAGCCGAGGCGGACTTCCGGAAAATCGCTGCGAAGAGCAAGATCCTCCCTCCACTCGAGTTCAACGTCTGGCTCCGGCTTCGTTGTGGGCGCGTTTTGTGTGTAGATGCGCTGATCCAGTCCTCCGCCGTCGTTCACGAGATCAACGGCCGCATCGCGCACGCTCGCGAAGACCTCTTCGAGGACATGCAGGAACGCCACGACGCGCTCACGGCAAGCGGCCTGACCGTGCTGCACAACGCGCCTCGGCGCGTCCTTCGGTCAGGAGACGACGTGATCGGTCAGCTTGAGAAATGCCACCTCGTGTACGAGGGCCGGGGCATGCCCGAAGGCGTTGAGGTCATCGCGAGGGCGGGATAGCGGTCATCTCTATGACCACATATCCGCCCTCGCGCGGTAGGGCTAGCAGGCCGGGAGGTTATCGAGCATGTAGCGCTCGACCGCGTCGAGCCCCACTCGCTCCTGCTGCATCGTGTCCCGGGACCTAATGGTCACCGCGTCGTCAGTCAAGGTCTCGAAGTCGACGGTTATGCAGTACGGCGTACCGATCTCGTCCTGTCGGCGGTAGCGGCGACCGATCGCGCCGGCGTCGTCGAACTCCACGTTCCACCGGGTACGCAGCAACGCAGCCAGGTCCCGGGCCTTGGGCGAGAGGTCCGCGTTGCGCGAGAGCGGCAGCACCGCGGCCTTCACCGGGGCAAGCCGCGGATCCAGCCGCATCACGGTGCGCTTCTCCATCTCTCCCTTGGAGTTCGGCGCCTCATCCGTGGTGAGCGCGCCGAGCAGGAAGGCCAGGACGGCTCGGGTCAGGCCGGCCGCCGGCTCGATCACGTACGGCGTCCAGCGCTCGCCCTTGTCCTGGTCGAAGTACGACAGGTCGACGCCGGAATGCTCCGAATGTGTCTTGAGGTCGAAGTCCGTGCGGTTGGCGATCCCCTCGAGCTCCGCCCACTCCGAGCCACCGAACCGGAACCGGTACTCGATGTCGACGGTGCGCTTGGAGTAGTGCGACAGCTTCTCCTTGGGGTGCTCGAAGAACCGCATGTCCTCAGGGTTGAGCCCGAGATCGACGTACCAGTCCCATCGGGTCTTCAGCCAGGTCTCGTGCCACTCCTCGTCGGTACCGGGCTCGACGAAGAACTCCATCTCCATCTGCTCGAACTCACGCGTCCGGAAGATGAAGTTGCCCGGCGTGATCTCGTTGCGGAAGGACTTTCCGGTCTGCGCGATGCCGAACGGCGGCTTCTTGCGCGCTGCGGTCATGACGTTCATGAAGTTCACGAAGATGCCCTGGGCGGTCTCGGGGCGCAGGTAGTGCAGCGAGCCCTCGTCCTCGGTCGCACCAAGGTGCGTGCGCAGCAAGCCGTTGAACATCCGCGGCTCGGTCCATGTGTCCTTGTTGCCGCAGTTGGGGCACGGGATCTGGGCGAGCTTCACGGTCTCGGGGTCGTCGATCTTCTTGCGCTCGGCGAACTCCTCCTGAAGGTGGTCCGCGCGGAATCGCTTGTGGCAGGACTGGCACTCGACCAGTGGGTCGACGAACGCATCCAGATGACCGGATGCCTTCCAGACGTCGGAGGCGAGGATGACAGCGGAGTCCAGGCCGACGATGTCGTCGCGGGTCTGCACCATCGCCCGCCACCACTGTCGGCGGATGTTCTCCTTGAGCTCCACACCCAACGGGCCGTAGTCCCACGCGGAGCGGGTGCCGCCGTAGATCTCCGACGACGGAAAGACGATGCCTCGACGCTTGCAGAGGCCGACGAGCTCTTCGATGCGCGCGGCGTCACGGGACGCGGGGTTGCTTGCCATTGTTGCGGCACTCCATCCGGCTGGCGGTCGGCGAGGGAAGGCAACAGCGTAGTGCGACCATGTCCGACGTGCCTCGCCGCCTCGGGATCGTTGTCGCCGCGCTCGCTGTTGGGGCGATGTTCGTAGCGGGCCTTTTCCTTCACGGGCGGCTAGGCGGAGCACTCCTCCTCGTCACCGACGCAATGCTGATCAACCTCACCCGCATCGTCTGGGATCAGGTCCGCCCACAAGGCCGGCCGTTTCGGATCGTGATCATCGTTGCGATCGCGGTCCTCGCCGTGGTCAAGCTCGTCCACGGCTAGCGGCGTCAGGCGAGCTTGCCGGCTCGCTCCAGCAGCTCGATGCGGTTGCCCACCGGGTCGCGGGTCGAGCCACGACGGCCGCCGAACAGATCCGGTTGCTCGCGCCACTCGGCGCCTGCCTCGGCAAGCCGCGCCAGCACGCCGTCGAAGTCGTCGAGCACGAGGGCGAAGTGCATGTCGTCGTGCATCACCGCGTCCGCGCGCTCGGAGATGTGCACCTGGGTCGCGCCGTCGATGTCGAACCAGGCACCGCCGGCGCTGGTCCCCTCGGCCGGCTTCACCGCCGGCACGAGACCGAGTACGTCGACGTAGAACCGAGCGACCGTCTCGGTCTCTCCCGGGCGCACGACCACGTTGACATGATGCAACCGCACCGAGTTCACATCCTCCACCCCGCCCGTCACCCAAATGTGGCGACGGCTGCCGGCACTCACAATGCGCCACCGTATCGACGGTCTCGGCGCGCGAACGTCTCGATCGCGGCCCACAGATCCCGCCGGTCATAGTCCGGCCACAGCTGGTCCTGGAACACGAGCTCGGCGTACGCCGCCTGCCACAACAGGAAGTTCGAGGTGCGCTGCTCGCCCGATGAGCGGATGAACAGATCGACGTCCGGCATCTCCGGCTCATCGAGATAGCGCGCCAGCACCTTGTCCGTGACGCGGTCCGGGTCGACCTTCCCGGCAGCCACGTCACGGGCAAGCGCCGCCGCAGCGTCCGCGATCTCGGCTCGTCCGCCGTAGTTGACGCACATCGTCAGGGTCAGCACGCGGTTATGCCGCGTCATCTCCTCCGCGGTCTCCAGCTCGGAGATCACCGACTTCCACAGCCGCGGGCGGCGACCGGCCCATCGCACCCGCACGCCCATCGCGTGCATGTCGTCGCGGCGGCGCCGGATCACGTCACGGTTGAAGCCCATGAGGAAGCGAACCTCCTCGGGCGAGCGCCGCCAGTTCTCGGTGGAGAAGGCGTACGCCGACAGCCACTTCACCCCGACCTCGATGGCACCTTCGACGACGTCGAACAGGGAGCTCTCACCCTGTTCGTGCCCGGCAGTGCGCGGCAGCCCGCGCTGCTTCGCC
>DATAUF010000074.1:0-61262 GCA_036268405.1 Mycobacteriales bacterium | reverse complement strand
CCTGACCTGCTTGCCGATCATTCCGGTGGCGTTCCGGTGAATGCCACCTCCTCAGCGTGGTGTGGGTGACGTCGCTTGCAGCGAGCGGCAGTGACCGGCACCGGCGTGAGACCGTCATCTCGTGGGTCATGACTGATAGCCCAAATATCTGTTCCTGAAAAGCAAGGGCTACGCGACACGCGGGTAAAGGGCGGTTCGATCCCGCTCAACCCGGCGCGGACGTACCCTGAGCGATCTGCGGCACGGCACAAAGACGCCTGATGAGATCATGCAGAAGCGGATCGTCGGTGCTGGGGTGAACGAACTGCGGGTGTCGCATTCAGCGGCTAGGGGATCTGTTGCCCGTCATCCTGGTGAGTGGAGCGTCCTCGGCTGGTCGGCATTACCCCGCTTGGAGGCGGTAGTTGCCACCCGAAGCAGTCGCTGGGCAGGACACCTGGTCTAGGTCCAGATGTTCGACCACTCCTTCCGGACCTAGCTTGGACCAGATGTCTGCTAGTTGCGTCGGCGAGTTCCTTGGCCCGGGACTCCACCCGGTCGCGCGTGCGAGTAGATCGATCTTCGCGTAGACGGTCGAAAGCGGAAGGTCGGTCGCGAGGCACTGGACCACTCCTGGGCCGTTCCATCCGCTGCTCTCGAAAGAAGGGACTGTCAGATTCTTTGTGTAAGTGGCTGTGGCAGTCATTATGAACCGCCCCAGGTTTGATGCGTGGTCTGATCTCATCAGGAGGTTGGAGCATGCCGGCGCCGAGGAAGTATTCCCAAGAGTTGCGTGACCGGTCGTTGCGGTTGGTGAACGAGGCGATGGCCGAGGATCCGTCGTTGTCGCTGAACCAGGCGGTGATCCGGATCGGTGAACGGGTCGGGGTGGTCCCGGACACGTTGCGCGGCTGGACCAAGCAGTCGCAGGTCGACGTGGGTGTCCCCAAGGGCACGACGACGTCGGACGCGGCGACGATCAAGCAGCTCCAGGCGGAGAATCGGGAGCTGAAAAGGGCGAATGAGATCTTGCTCGCCGCGTCATCTTTCTTCGCGCGGGAGCTCGACCCCCGACTGCCCTGGTAGCCGAGTTCATCGACGACCACAAAGCCAGGTTCGGGGTCGCGCCGATCTGCCGAGTGCTCACCGAGCACGGCTGCAAGATCGCCCCGAGGACCTACTACGCGCTCACCGACCTGGGATGGATCGACTGGTTCAACCACACCCGGCTCTACGAAGCCTTGGACTATCAGACCCCAGCTGTCGTGGAAGCTGAGTACCGTTCGACACAAGCCCCAGCCGAGCACCAGCTCGCGGGACAACTGACTACGCACTAAGCCCGGGGCGAGTCAAGACTGGGTGACACGTTCCGGGGCCGGATGTCTGCCTCGTGCTCGTCGCGTCATGTGGGATTTCGGGGTGTCGAAGTCTGAACCTCCGACCGACATTCTTGCCGCGACGAAACAGGCTCCCCGCGGGTACAGCTGATCTTGGATGGCGATCGGGTTTATGTCCGTAGCAGGGCGCCGACCTTCGCCGCCATCTCGACGGTCTCTTCGATCTCATCACCGCACGGGATGAGATTGAGCGTGGTGCAGCCGGACTCGATGTACGGGGCAAGGAACTCGGCCACCTCGTCGGGCGTGCCCGCCGGCGACCAGCGGGCGAACCTCTCATACGGAAGGTTGTAGAAGGTTTGCATCCCGTTGGCGATCGCCGACTCGGCCTTCTCCTTCGTGCCGGCCAGACCGCACCACACGTTCAGGGCGTGTGACCAGCGATCGACGGTGCGCCCCTCGGCGGACGCTCGTCCCTGGATCGCGGCGACGGCGTCGGCGAACCTGTTCGCCGACAACCAGATTCCTATCCAGCCGTCGCCGAACCTCGCCGCCCGGGTCAAAGCGGCGTCCGACCGGCCTCCGATGATGATCTTTGTTGGACGCGAAGGCGCCGGCGTGACAGTCGCGGAGTCGACACCGATGTGCCGTCCTGCAAATGTCACGGACTCACCAGCCAGCAGGCCGCGCAACACGGTCAGGCACTCGTCCGTGCGGCGTCCCCGCGTTGCCGGATCGATCCCGCACACCTCGAACTCGTGCCGATCCTCACCCCCAAGTCCGATCCCCAACGTCAGCAGTCCGGGGGCCAACACATCCAGGTCAGCCAACTGCCGAGCAACAACTACCGGATGGCGAAGCGCCAGCAGATAGACGGCGACGAACACGGGCAGTTCCGGCTCCTGGCCAAGCGCGGCGGCCGCATGCAACAGGCCGTCCGTGCCCGCGCCGCCGAGGAAACTGACATGATCACCAAACACCACGTGATCCAAGCCGGCCCCCGCGATCCGAGCGATCGCCTCACGATGACCGCCAGACGACCACTGAGTGCCCGGCGTGACCGGAACAGCACATCCCACCCGAACGACTTCGTTGCTCACAGCGAACACCATCTCGGCCGAGGTATCCGCCTGTCAGCCGTAGAAACACCGCACTTCGGCCGAATGGACCGGCGAACGTGCAACCACACTGTCATCTCATTTGCCAACGTCTACTCGCGCCGCAGAGGCGTTCCTGCGGTCATGTTGCAAAATGTGACGCGTGGAGCAGCGGCTCGGCGAGGTGAGCCTGAACGACGGGACGAGGGTCCAGTTCGCTGCTGCAGGTTCTGGCCCGGTCCTGATCTACGTGCCCGGCTGGGTCTCGCACTTGGAGCTTGGCTGGGCGTTGCCGGCGGAGCGGGACTTCTATGAGGGCCTCGCAGTCGACCGCACCCTGGTGCGTTACGACCGGCCGGGCTGTGGCATGTCCGGGCCCACCACCCGCTTGGACATTGTGGAGCTTGAACTCGATGTCATCGGGGGGGTCGCTGCCGCTGTCGGCGCGTCCAGCTTCGACTTGATCGGGGCTTCATTCGGCGCGCCACTTGCCGTGCGCTGGGCAGCCCGTCAACCGGACACCGTCTCGCGTCTGGTGCTCTACGGCGGTTGGGTCGACGGCCGAGCTGTGGCCGCACCGGCGGTGCGTGAGCACATCCTCGGCCTCGTCGACGAACACTGGGGACTCGCCTCCGACGTGCTGACCGAGATCTTCGCGCCCGAGGCGGACCCAGGATTTCGTGCAGGCTTCGCGCGCTACCAAAGGGAGGCGGCAACCGCAGCGGAGGCCCGGCGACTGTTGGCAGCGTGCTACGACCTCGACGTGAGCGACGATCTCGATCGAGTTTCGGCACCCACCACCGTCGTCCACCGCGAGGGTGACCGGGCCGCACCACTGGCCGAAGGGCAGCGATTGGCCGCCGGTATTCCAGGCGCCACCCTGACCGTGCTACCCGGCCGAGCTCATATCCCGTTCGCCGGAGACACACACTCGGTACTCAACTCGATACGCCGTGGCCTGAACCTTGCACCGCTCGAACCCGTCGCCCCGCCCGCGCTGACGCCCCGGCAGATGCAGGTCGCAGCACTGGTCGCCGAAGGTTGGTCGAACCGGCAGATCGCAGCCCACCTCGTCATCACCGAGCGCTCTGCCGAATCCCACGTCGAGCGGATGCGCACACGATTGGGCTTCCGGTCCCGAGCGCAGATCGCAGCTTGGTACGTCGCCACGGCTGCGGCGTCTGCATCGACTTCGCGTTGAAGTGCAGTATTTCTACTGCTGACCAGTAGGTGATCATCCGGCAGCCTTAGACCATGGCAACTTCTGCAGCACAACAGCTCGTCGGTCCGATTGTAGGAAGCCGAGTACCAGACGAGTTCGCGGCTAACCCGGCCCGCGGCAGGTTCAACTCAGCGTTCTTCCACGTGATGGGCGGCTTCATCGACTTCAATATGCGCAAACGCAAGCGCACGGCGTTTGCCGATCTCCCGACCGACGTTGTCGAGGTTGGGTCGGGCGTCGGGGCGAACCTTCGCTACCTGCCGGCCGGGGCGAGGCTGACGGCGATTGAACCCAACCCGTACATGCACAAGCGGCTTCGGCGCGCGGCACACAAGCGCAGAATCGAGCTGGAGATCCGCAGCGTGCTCGGCGAGCGAATCGACCTGCCCGATGAGAGCACCGACACCGTCATCTCGAGCCTCGTGCTGTGCACCGTCAGCGACCCAGCTGCGGTTCTCGCAGAGATCAAACGGATCCTGCGGCCTGGGGGGAGGTTCAGTTTCGCCGAACACGTCGTCGCGAGACCGCGCACTATGACCCGCCTACTTCAGCGCGTCCTCCGGCGACCGTGGGCATGGCTTTTCGAAGGCTGCTCCTGCGAACGAGACCTCACGAGCCTGATCAGGTCCGCCGGATTCGCCACAGTCGACATCACGCCCTACCGGATCCACTCCGGCCTCGTCCCCTTCAACACCCACATCGCGGGAACCGCCATCACGTGACGTCGCGGGTATTGCGAAGTTGATGTCACAAATCCAGCGAGAGAGGTGTCCTCCCTACATGACTACGAACAAGGCAGTTATCAGCCTCACGACAGGACTGGAAGATTCCGAGAAAGTGACGGTGGCATTCCTAGTCGCGGTGGGGGCCGCGGAAACGGGTCGCGAGACCGTCATATTCCTCACCAAGGAAGCAGTGCGACTGGCTACGCAGGGATTCGGCCATGCCAGCGCGTGTGACGGATGCCCAGAACTCTCAACGCTTCTGACTCGATTCGCCGCTGCCGGCGGGAAGTACTTCGTGTGTCCGATCTGCTTTGATTCCCGTGGGCTCGACAAGGATGAGCTGCTGGAGAACGCGGAGCTGAACGGCACGATTCCGTTGTGGCAATGGATCGGCGAGGATCACGCCGTCACCTTCAGCTACTGAAGTCTCACCGGATCGTCCCCTGCAGCCCTGTAGCGCACTGGCGAACGCCCGGATCGTGAGTGCGACGGACGACGCCACGCAGGCCATTCGGCCCGATGACTAGGGGACAGACTTGACGTACGTCAAAGCCGTTCCCGAGCTCGGCAGCATCCAGCTCAGTCACCCGCAGGGCGGCACGCCCTATCTCGTCGCCGAGCTGTTCTGGCCCAGTGAGGCCGCCTTCGAGGCCTCGGCCGCGATCCCCGAGGGCCGAGACCCGCAAGGTCGACGTTGACTTTCCCTGCTACGAGGTGAAGTTGGCCAGACTGTTGTGGTGGCCAACTCCCGAGTGGATATGTCCGTGTCCGTTGACGTCAACGCATCTGTGGAACGCACGTGGGCGGTCGTCACGGACTGGGCTGCGCAGGGCGCCTGGATCCCCATGACCACCGTCCGGCCCGAGGCCGATTCACCGAGCGGACTCGGGGCCCGACTGGTGGCTCGCACCGGCTTCGGTCCCGTGGCGATCGTCGACCCGATGGAGGTCGACGTCTGGGCGCCGCCGCGCCGATGCGAGGTGGTGCACCGCGGCCGGATCGTCACCGGCCGCGGCGTGTTCGAAGTCAATGAGCTGCCCGGAGGCCGCTCGAGGTTCACCTGGCAGGAGATCCCGGAGACAGCCGGCCTGCAAGGCGCGCTTGAGCGACTGGGAACTCCCGTCACCCGCTGGGCGCTGGGCGTCGCCGCGCGCAGACTCGCTCGCATTGCTGCGGCGAGTCCGCACGACAGCTAGCCGTACGTCAGGCGACGAGGACCGATGACACGTCCGCCGGTTCCAACGCCTCCGCTACGAGATCAGCCACATCGCTGACCAGGCGGACCTCGAGCTCATCACGCACGGCCGCTGGGACGTCGTCAAGATCCGGGCCGTTGCGCGCCGGGATGAAGACCAGCTTCAAGCCCGCTCGATGCGCAGCAAGCAGTTTCTGCTTCACGCCCCCGATGGGCAGGACCCGGCCGTTGAGGGTGACCTCTCCGGTCATCCCAACGTCTGACCTCACCGCTCGGCCCGTGGCAAGCGATGCAAGCGCGGCCACCATGGTCACGCCAGCCGACGGCCCGTCCTTCGGCACGGCGCCCGCCGGAACGTGCACGTGGATCGCGCGGTCCAGCTCACTCGGATCGACACCCAAATCGCGACCATGCGACCGCAGATAGGACACCGCGATCTGGGCCGACTCCTTCATGACGTCGCCCAGCTGGCCGGTCAAGGTCAGGCCGTGCACGCCCGGCATCGCCGTCGCCTCGACGAACAGCACGTCGCCGCCGGCACCGGTGACCGCAAGGCCGGTAGCGACACCGGGCACCGCAGTACGATCGACGCTCTCGGGCGTGAACCGCGGACGACCGAGGTAGCGGACCAGCGACTCCGCGGACACCTGGATCGGTGTCGCGGTCGGGTCCGCGGCAAGTGCCGTGGCAACCTTGCGCATCACCTTTGCCAGCGCACGCTCGAGCTGCCGGACGCCCGCCTCTCGGGTGTACTCCGCGGCAACCAGCCGCAGCGCGGCATCCTCGACCGAGACGTCGTCAGGACTCAACGCCGCTCGTTCGAGCTGGCGCGGCAGCAGGTGGTGGCGCGCACTCGCGACCTTCTCGTCCTCGGTGTAGCCGTCCAGCGTCACGACCTCCATCCGGTCGAGCAGCGCCGGCGGGATCGTGTCGGCGACGTTGGCAGTCGCCAGGAACAACACGTCTGACAGATCGAGCTCGAGCTCGAGGTAGTGGTCGCGGAAGGTGTGGTTCTGCGCCGGGTCGAGGACCTCGAGCAACGCGCTCGCCGGATCGCCGCGGAAGTCGGAGCCCACCTTGTCGACCTCATCGAGCAGCACGACGGGGTTCATCGAGCCGGCGTCGCGGATGGCACGGACCACCCGACCCGGTAGCGCACCGACATAGGTACGCCGGTGGCCGCGGATCTCTGCTTCGTCACGTACGCCACCGAGCGCGACGCGAACGAACTTCCGGCCCAAGGCGCCGGCGACCGACTCACCCAGCGACGTCTTGCCGACGCCAGGCGGCCCGACCAGCGCGAGCACCGCTCCGCTGCCACGACCACCGACCAGCTCGAGGCCGCGCTCGGCTCTGCGAGATCGCACGGCGAGGTGCTCGATGATGCGGTCCTTCACGTCGTCGAGGCCTTCGTGATCGGCATCGAGCACCGCCCGCGCTTCGACGACGTCGGAGCTGTCGGTCGTCCGAACGTTCCACGGCAGCTCAAGGACGGTGTCGAGCCAAGTGCGGATCCACCCCGCCTCCGGGTTCTGCTCGCTGCTGCGCTCCAGCTTGTCGACCTCGCGGAGCGCGGCCTGCCGAACCTTGTCCGGCAGATCTGCCGCCTCGACCCGGGTCCGGTAGTCATCGGCGCCGTCGGGCTCACCCTCCCCGAGCTCCTTGCGGATCGCGGCGAGCTGCTGACGCAGCAGGAAGTCGCGCTGGCTCTTCTCCATGCCCTCGCGCACGTCGTCGCGGATGCGTTCGGACACCTCGAGCTCCGCCAGGTGGTTACGGCCCAGCTCGATCAGCTTTTCGAGCCGTGCATCGACATCTGCTGTCGCCAGCAGCCACAGCTTGTCCTCGAGGGAGAGGTACGGCGCGTAGCCGGCGGTGTCGGCGAGCAAGGCCGGGTCGGAGATGCGTTGCACCGAGTCGACGAACTGCCACGCACCACGTTGCTGCAGGATCGACACCGCGAGCGACTTGTAAGACGCAGCCAGCTCACGGGTCCGGTCGCTCGCTGCGGTCTCGTCCACCACGGTCACCTGGACCCACAGTGCGGCGCCCGCTCCCGCGACACCGGTGCCGATCTGCGCGCGTTGTGTGCCCCGCAGCACGGCGGCCGGTTCGCCGTTTGGCAGCCGCCCGACCTGTTCGACCGTCGCGACGACGCCGTGGGCGCCGTACGAGCCGTCGATCCGCGGCACGAGAACGACCTGGCCGTCCGCTGCCGAGCGAGCGGCGTCGACCGCGGCTTGGGCCTCGCCGTCGAGCGTCACCGGCGCGACCATCCCGGGCAGCACAACCTCGTCCGCCAAGGGCAACACAGGCAAGTTCAGAGTCTCAGCCATCACTCACTCCTTGAGTCATTGCGACTCAACAACGCGGGCGACCGCGCGCTTCCCGTCTGAGGCGGTTCCGCTGTCGGCGAAATGCCGCAGACTGTCCCGAGTGACCCGCACTCAGCGACTGACCCTGATCGCCGCGATCGCGGGCTCCAGCGTCGTGATGCTCGACGGCTCGATCGTCAACGTCGCGCTGCCTGCCATCGAGCGCGACCTAGGGGGTGGCCTGGCTGCTCAGCAGTGGGTCGCGAACTCCTACCTGTTGCTCCTCGGATCGTTCATCCTCATCGGCGGATCTTTGGGTGACATCTACGGCGAACGGCTGGTGTTCGGTACCGGCGTCGCCGCCTTCGGCGTGTGCTCCCTCGCTTGTGCCGTGGCGCCGAACGCCGGCACGCTGATCGCGGCCCGCTCCCTGCAGGGCGTGGCGGGCGCACTCGTCACACCCAGCTCGCTCGCGATCATCGTCGCTGCCTTCCCGCCTGACCGGCGCGGTCGCGCGATCGGCAGCTGGACTGCCTGGACCGGAGTGAGCACGGTCGCCGGACCACTACTCGGCGGCTGGATCATCGACGCCTCGTCGTGGCGGTGGGTCTTCGCGATCAACGTGCCGCTGGTCATCGCGACGATGGCACTCGTCGTCCTCGCCGTGCCCCGCGTGGAGCCCGGCGCCAAACGAGAGCTCGACATCGCCGGCGCCGCCCTGTGTGCAATCTCCCTCGGCGGCGTGATGGCGGCCCTCATCGAACAACCGCATCGAGGATGGGGCAGCCCGTTGATCGACATCCTGCTTGCCGGCGGCGTGGCGTTGTTCGTCGTCTTCGTGGGATACGAGCGCCGCGCCGCGGAGCCGATGGTGAAGCTCGAGCTGTTCGCCGGGCGCAACTTCACCGCCGCCAACCTCCAGACCCTCACGATGTACGCCGGCCTGTCGATCCTGTTCTTCTTCCTGGTGATCTTCCTGCAGCAGGTGGCCGGCTACTCCGCATTGCGCAGCGGCCTCACCACACTGCCGGTCACCATCCTGATGTTCGCGCTGTCCAGCCGCTTCGGCGCGCTGTCGACGAGGTTCGGGCCACGGCTGTTCATGGGGATGGGCCCGCTGATCGCTGCAGGTGGAACGCTCTGGCTGCTGCGGGCCGGCCTCCACACGTCGTACGTCTCCGTGGTGCTTCCGGCACTGGTCGTCTTCGGCGTAGGGCTGTCGATCACGGTCGCCCCGCTGACGACCACGGTTCTCGCCGAGGCAGACGACAGCGACGCCGGCATCGCATCGGCGATCAACAACGCCGTCGCACGCGTCGCCGGTCTGGTCGGCATCGGGATCGTCGGCGTGGTCGTCGCGCACACCCTCGTCGGCGACGCCTTCACCCGCTCCGCCTCATCGGTGCACGCGTTCCACCAGGCGGTGCTCGCCGCCGCGCTGTGCCTCGCCGTGGGCGGGCTCACGGGTGCGATCGGAGTACGCAACAACCCGGTCACGAAGCCCGCGCTTCGTTGACACCGGCCCAACGCGAGCAGAACACTGCGTGCCTCAGGCACCTCACCGAACGACTGGAGTAGCGAATGTTCCGTCCCCTGGCTCGACGCTCGAGGCTCGCGGCGGCCGCCGGCATCATCGCCGTCGTGGCGATCGCGGGGTGTAGCGGTTCCAGTAGCTCAGGGGGCAACAACTCGAGCGGCGGAACACCGCTCCAGGGCGGGACGGCGTCCTACTACAACATCGGTGGCGGCCCGAACTACATCTTCCCGCTGGCGAGCGCGCAGTACTTTCTCCAGACGAATATCAGCGACCTCCAGCAGCTGATGTATCGACCGCTGTACTGGTACGGCAACGGTAACGACACGACGATCGACTACAGCCGTTCCATCGCCAAGGCGCCGGTCTACAGCAACGGCAACAAGACCGTGACCATCTCGCTCAACCACTACGTGTGGTCGGACGGGACCCCGGTTACCGCGCGTGACGTGATCTTCTGGCAAAACCTGATGAAGGCCGAGAAGGACAACTGGGCCGACTACACGCCCGGCGACTACCCGGACAACGTGGCGTCGGCGACCGCCGTGAACCCGACCACCGTCCGCTTCAAGCTCACCAAGGCCTACGACACCAACTGGTTCACCTACAACGAGCTGTCGCAGATCACCCCGCTCCCGCAGCAAGCCTGGGACAAGAAGTCGGCATCCGGACCGGATGGCAACTACGACGAGACGACCGCGGGTGCCAAGGCTGTCTACAACTACCTCGCCGGCGAGGCGAAGAAGCTCTCGACGTACGCCAGCAACCCGTTGTGGCAGACCGTGGACGGACCGTGGAAGCTCACGAAGTACACGGCGTCCAACGGCAACCTGACGATGGTGCCGAACCCGAAGTACGTCGGCACCAAGCCGCATCTGGCGAGCTTCACCGAGAAGGACTACACGACGACCGATGCCGAGTACAACGCGCTACTGGGCGGCAACGGTCCCAACGTCGGGTTCATCTCCCCCGTCGAGCTCAACTCCCAATCGCAGCTTGACCGGCAGGGCTACACCCAGCAGAAGCAGTACAGCTTTTCGATCGCCTACCAGTACATGAACTTCAACAACCCCACAGCCGGTCCGATGTTCAAGCAGCTCTACATCCGGCAGGCCCTGCAGCTGCTGCAGAACCAGAAGGGCATCTCGGAGCACTACTACTCCAACACCACAGTGCCGGGCTGCGGGCCGATCCCGGGTGTCCCGAAGAACTCCTTCGCCGACGAGACCGACTCCAAGTGCATCTATGGCTACGACCCAAACCGTGCGATCTCGCTGCTGAAGTCGCATGGCTGGACCGTGGTACCGAATGGGGTCAGCACGTGCGCGAGTCCGGGTACCGGCGCCACGCAATGCGGTGCGGGAATCGCGAAGGGGGCTCCGCTGAAGTTCACGTTGATCTACGAGAACGTCGGAGTGGCGTATCCGAAGACGATCGCGCAGGAGAAATCCGACGCGGCCGCGGCAGGCGTCGACATCGTGCTTCAGACGGTGTCGGTGAATGATCTCTACGGCGACACGGTCGCCTGCAAGCCCAGTCAGTCCTCCTGCAACTGGCAGCTCAGCGCGGCGGGCGGCTGGATCTACGCTCCGGACTACTACCCGACGGGTGAGGCACTTTTCCAGACCGGCGCCGGCAACAACCTCGGCAGCTACTCCGACCCCAAGGCCGACCAGCTGATCGAGGCCTCGACCCTGCCGGGTGACCCGAAGACGACTCTGGACGCCTACCAGGACTACCTCTCGCAGCAGCTGCCGGTGATCTGGCAGGAGACGGGTTACAACCTGATCGAGGTCACGAAGAACCTGCAGGGGACGACGCCCTTCAACGTCTTCGGCAACATCACCCCAGAGGACTGGTACTACACCGGCCACCTCCCGAGCTAGGTCGAAGCCGACTCCAGCTCGGCGCCTGCCACAGCCTGCTCGAGCGGGAAGTGGCAGGCGGCGAGGTGCCCCGCGCCGGCGAACGGCAGCAGCAACGGCTCCTGCTCCGCGCAGACCGCCTCGGCGCGGGGACATCGGGTCCGGAAGCGACATCCCGATGGCGGGTCGATCGCTGACGGGAGCTCGCCGCTGATCGCGACTCGATGTTGACCCTCGGCCGCTTCGGGGTCGGGGACCGGCACGGCGGTGAGGAGGCCGGCGGTGTAGGGATGCGCCGGCCGCTGGTAGATATCCGCCGTCGCTCCGATCTCGACCAGCTTGCCGAGGTACATCACCGCCACCCGGTCCGCGAGGTAGCGGACCACTGACAGGTCATGCGAGATCATCACGTACGTCAGGTCATGCTCGCCCTGGAGCCGGCGCATCAGGTTGAGCAGCTGAGCGCGGATCGAGACGTCCAACGCCGAGACGGGCTCGTCGGCGACGATCAGTCGCGGCCTCAGTGCGAGTGCGCGCGCGAAGCCGATGCGCTGCCGCTGGCCACCTGAGAACTCTCGCGGCAGCAGCCGCGCCGCGGCTTCGTCGAGCCCGACGTCACGCAGCAGGTCGGCGATGCGCTCGGCGCGTTCGTTGCGGCTGAAGGTGCGCTGGATGACCAGCGGCTCGGCGAGGATCGACCCGACTCGCATCCGAGGGTCGAGCGAGGCGTACGGATCCTGGAAGATCATCTGCACGTCTCGGCTACGCCGCTTCCGCTCGGCGCTGCCGCGGCTGGCCCGAACCAGCTTTCCGTCGAACGTCACCGAGCCGGAGTCGGGTGGTTCCAGGCCGACCAGCATCCGGCCCACCGTGCTCTTGCCGCAGCCGGACTCCCCGACGACACCGAGGGTCTCGCCGCGATAGACCTCGAAGGAGATGCCGGACACCGCCTTGACCGTGCCGAGCGCACCTCGCGACCACATCGACCGGCCAACCGGGTACTCGCGGACGACCTCGCTGAGCACGGCTATCGGCTCACCGGCCTGTCGTGCGACGGCGCTCGTCTGAGGCGCAGGCGCGGCCACCACCCGCACGCCGTCACGAGGGTGGTAGCACTCCCAGGTGTGGCCGTCCGGAGCGACCTCGGTGGCGGGTGCGACGGTGCGGCACTTCTCAGTCGCATAGCGACAGCGAGGCGAAAACCGGCAGGCCGGGTCGATCTGCGTCAACGACGGTGGCGCCCCGGGAATGCTGTAGAGACTTTCGGTGGCGGTCTGGTCGACCCGAGGGAGCGCACCCAGCAACGCTTCGGTGTAGGGATGACGAGTTGCGCGGAACAGCGCACGGGTCGATGCGGACTCCGCGATACGGCCGGCGTACATCACCAGCACCCGGTCTGTCTGCTCGGCGATGACCCCCATGTCGTGCGTGATCAGCAGCATTGCCATGCCGAGGTCCTGTCGAAGCCGGCGAAGCAACGTGAGGATCTGGTCCTGCACGCTCACGTCGAGCGCGGTGGTGGGCTCGTCCGCAATGAGGAGCTTAGGCTCGCAGGCGATCGCCATCGCGATGCACACCCGCTGCCGCAGCCCTCCGGACAGCTGGTGCGGGTAGCTGTCGATTCGCTCCTCAGGCCGTGGGATGCCGACCATCGCGAGCAGCTCGAGCACGCGGTCGCGGCTCTCCTTCGGCTTGGCGAGCCGATGGATCACAAGTGACTCGGCTACTTGCCGGCCAATCGTCATCGTGGGGTCGAGCGCCGTCATCGGGTCCTGGGACACCATCGCGATGTCCTTGCCGCGGACAAGTCGCATCTCCTTCTCGGAGAGCGTTGTGAGGTCGCGGCCGTCGAGCAAGACCGAGCCGGCCGTGATCCGCCCGCCGGGCGGAAGCAGTCGCATCACCGACGATCCGGTCATCGATTTCCCGGAGCCCGACTCGCCGACCAGTCCGAGGGCCTCACCTGCATCGATCGAGAACGAGACCCCGTCGACCGCGTGCACCGTGCGGTCTTTCAGCACGAGCTTCGTCGTGAGTCCGGCGACCTCAAGGAGCGGCAAGGTCTCATTCCAGCACATGCCAGATAGCCGGAGCCCATCTCGTATCGTCGTAACGAACGGCGTACGTACCAGGCTCCACGGGCGACCAGGAGACGCGTGATCGGCTTCATCTCGCGACGGATCGCGCAGACGATCGTCGTGACGTTGCTGCTCACGTTCCTCACGTTCCTGCTGTTTCACAGCCTGCCCGGCGGTCCTGCGCGCGCGATTCTCGGGCGACGTGCGTCGTCCGCCCAGCTCGCCGCGTTCACCAAGGCGAACGGCCTGGACAAGTCGGTCTTCGTGCAGTTCGGCGACTACCTGAGCCGGCTGTTGCACGGCGACCTGGGCTTCTCGTACAAGCAGAACCAGAGCGTCAGCGCGATCCTCGGTGAGCAGATCCCGAAGAGCCTCGTCCTGGTCAGCGTCAGCACGGTCCTGGCCCTCGTGATCGGTCTCTCGACCGGGCTGTTTCAGGCGATCCGCCGCAACTCGATCGCGGACCACGCGCTCACCGGCACAGCATTCATCCTCTACGCGATGCCGGACTTCTTTCTCGGTCTGATCCTGATCGACATCTTTGCGATCCGGCTGCACCTCTTCCCGACGGAAGGTCCGCAGGGTTCGTGGACCGAGGCATTCACACAACCCAAGGGCATGGTGCTGCCGATCGCGACACTGACGCTCACGTCGATCGCCATCTTCAGCCGCTACATGCGGTCATCCGCACTCGACGTCTTCGGGCAGGACTACATCCGCGTGGTGCGCGCGAAGGGCGCGTCCGGAGGACGGGTGCTGTGGTCGCACACGTTGCGTAACGCAGGCATCCCGATCGTCACGTTGCTCGGGCTCAGCCTGCCCGGCCTGTTCAGCGGCGCGTTGATCACGGAGGAGGTCTTCAACTATCCAGGGATCGGCCTCGAGACCTTCGTGGCGGCGTTCAACCGCGACTATCCGGTCGAGCTCGCGATCACTGTGATCGTCGGCGTGACCACGCTGGTCGGCAACCTGGTCGCCGACCTCGCGTACGGTCTGCTCGACCCACGGGTGCGGCTGCGGTGAGCGACCGGATCGATCTTCCGCTGGTGGTGGACCTCGACGCGGACGGCCCGGAGCGGCCCGCCCGCGTCGGCAAGCCGCCCCGGCGCTTCGATGTCCTCCGCACGACGCTGTTCGGCACTGGTCTCGGGCGCTGGGGAACGGGCATCGTCGCCGTCGTCACGTTGTTCTGCTTCGTCGGGCCGTTGATCTACAAGACCGAGCAGGTCCGAACCAACATCAACGAGATCCTCGGACACCCGAATGCGCACCACCTGCTCGGCTCCGACGGCAATGGCTACGACGAGCTCGGCCGATTGATGCTGGGTGGCCAGTCGGCGCTGGAGATCGGCTTCGTCGCGGCGCTGCTCGCGACCGTGGTCGGGACGGTCTACGGCGGCATCGCGGGCTACTTCGGCGGCCTGGTGGACGGCGTGATGATGCGGCTCATCGACACCCTGCTCGCGGTCCCCTCGCTGTTGCTCCTGCTGGTGCTCTTCTCCATCATCCGGCCGAACTTCGACAGTCTCGTGCTGGTCCTCGGACTGTTCGCCTGGCTGGTGCCCGCACGACTGATCCGGGGCGAGAGCCTCACGCTTCGCACTCGCGAGTTCGTACTGGCCGCGCGGTTGCAAGGCGCCGGCAACATCCGCATCGTCCTGCGACATCTGCTGCCGAACGCGCTCGGCACGATCGTCGTCAACACGACCTTCCAGATCGCGGACGCGATCCTGACGCTTGCGATCCTGGGCTTCCTCGGCTTCGGTGTGGCGCCGCCCGCAACGAACTGGGGAACGATGCTCAATGACGGCGTCGACTACGCGGCGGCCGGATCCTGGTGGCTGTTGTATCCCGCGGGGATCCTGATCGTCCTGACGGTCGTCGCCTTCAACTTCATCGGTGAAGGCCTCGAGGAGACCCTCGGCGCCCGCACCTGACGCCCGGGTCCCGAGGGTCGTGAACGATGATTGAGCAATGGGTGATGACGACGTCGAGGTCCGGCACAACCCGCAACGGCACCGCTACGAGATCCTCGTCGACGGAGCGGAGGCCGGATCCAGCAGGTACCACGACTCCGGCGGGGTGCGGACGTTCATCCACACGGAGATCGACCCCGATCGCGAAGGTCACGGCCTCGGCGGAAAGCTCGTCCGCGGCGCGCTGGACGCGACCCGGGCTGAGGGGATGCGCGTCGTCCCGGAGTGCCCGTTCGTTCGAGCCTTCATCGAGAACCACCAGGAGTACGCCGAACTCGTCGCGACTTGACCCATCGTGTGGTGCGCTCGGGGGTCAGCGGCTCCCCGACCAGGCCCGCCGCCGCATGACCGAGCGCGGCAGCACACAGCACTCGCTCCGCGGCGACATCGACATCTCCCCACGGCACGAACGGCTTCGTGATCAGCAGCGAGGCGATCCCGTGCGCTGCGGCCCATAGGTCGAGGGTGATCGGCAGAGGGTCGCCGTTGGCAAAGATCCCCGCCTCCATGCACTCGACCACGGTGGCGTTGAAGTGGACAAACGCCGAGGATGCCAGGACGTCGTCGACATCAGAGCGTGGACACGGATCCATCACAGCGATCCGATAGTGCTCGGGGTGCTCGACGGCAAAGCGCACGTAGGCCATGCCGTGGTCGCGCAGCTTCTCCATCGGTCCGGCAGCCGATGCCGCGCCGTCGAGCATCGCGGCATCGAGCTCGGTGAACACATCGGCAACCACAGCGGCGACCAGGTCGTTCTTGTCCGCGAAGTGCAGGTAGATCGACGGCGGCGTGACGCCGACTGCGTCGGCCACCGCGCGGATCGACACGTCGTCGACCGACGCGGCCGCGGCGAGCAGCTCTTTCGCGGCGGCGACGATCTCGGCACGCAGCTGGTCGCCGCTGCCGCGCTGCGAGCGCGGGCGCCGAGCAGCCGTGCTCGCCGTGCTCGCGGTCATCCGACCGCCACCGGCTGCTCAAGGCTCGGCGTCTGGACGACGTGCTCGTCCGAGAAACCGAATCGTGCGTGCCACCGAGCCAGCGGCGCCGGCGCCCACCAGTTCCAGCGTCCGGCAAGTCGCATGAACGCCGGCACCAACGTGCCGCGAATGATCGTTGCGTCCATCAAGACGGCCAACGTCAGGCCGGTCCCGAAAAGCATGATGAACGCTACCTGCGAACGCGAGATCGCCGCGAACACGATCGCCATCAGAAGCGCAGCAGCGGTGACGATCCGGCCCGTCCGTCCGAGCCCGAGTGCCACCGAGTGGGTGTTGTCGGCTGTGGTTCTTCCCGACGCCAGCCACTCCTCACGGATCCGAGAGAGCAGGAACACCTCGTAGTCCATCGACAGGCCGAAGGCGACGCAGAACATCAGCGGTGGCATCGTGGGCGTGAGGAACCCGGTCACCGTGAGATCGGGGAACAGCCACCCGAGATGACCTTCCTGGAAGATCCACACCATCGCCCCGAAGGTTGCCGACAGGGACAGCGCGTTGAGGATCAACGCCTTCACCGGCATCACCACGCTGCCAGTGAACAGGAACAGCAGGATCAATGTCGCGAGCGCGATGATGCCGATGGCGTAGGGCATCGCTCGACTGAGCGCAGAGAGGCTGTCGCGATCCTCAGCGGTCTGCCCGCCGACCTCGACCGGCCAGGGGGCCGGCACGGCTTGGGAGGCTCGGAGCGCATCTTTCAAGCCTTGAGACTGCGGGTCTCCGGTGGCGGCGAGCGAAAGGTACGTCGCATCGCCGGACCTCATGGCGGCGTTGCCGGCCGCGACGTGTCTGCCACCGACATAGACACCGGCGGCGGACTGCACGGCCGTCACACCGTCCACCCTTGACAGCTTCGCGGCGTACGGCCCGATCTGCTGCGGTCGGCCCTCGACAGACGGAACCGCGATGTCGATGGTGGCGCCTGCTCCGGCGCGGAACTCTGTCTCCGCGTCATGGCCCACCTGGTAGGACGAGGCGCTCGGCGGAAGCACCCGCGGGTCGGGATATCCGAACTTGACGTGCAGGAACGGCAGTCCGACGAACACGAGGAGCGCG
This sequence comes from Mycobacteriales bacterium, assembly GCA_036268405.1. GTDB lineage: Bacteria > Actinomycetota > Actinomycetes > JAFAQI01 > JAFAQI01 > DASZTV01. The sequence goes on along the minus strand of DATAUF010000074.1, from coordinate 43,882 downwards.
CCGACGATGACCACGACCGGTGCGGCGCGACGCATCACGACATGAGCGAAGCGGTACCAGAAGGTCTGCTCAACCGACTTCGCGACAGGTTCCGGACGGCGCAGCTTACGGCGCAGCCAGGCCCGCAGATCGAGCGAGTCGACCCGCTCACCGAGCAGCATGAGAACGGCCGGCAGGATCGCGAGCGCAGCGACCGCGGCCAGCGCGACGACCGCGATCCCGGCGTACGCGAAGGAACGAAGGAAGTAGAGGGGGAAGACCAGCATCGCCGCGAGCGACAGCCCCACGGTGAGCGCCGAGAACATCACCGTGCGGCCCGCGGTCTGCATCGTGCGACGCACTGCGTCGGCGGGCGCAAGACCGTGGCCGACCTCTTCGCGGTAGCGGCTGACGATGAACAAGCTGTAGTCGATCGCCAGCGCCAGCCCCATGGCCGTCGTCATGTTCAGCGCGTAGATCGAGACGCTGGTGAACAGCGCGAGGCCGCGCAGGATCGCCATCGTGCCGATGATCGACGCCAGCCCGACCGCAACCGGCAGGATCGACGCGATGAAGCTGCCGAAGACCCAGATCAAGGCGATCACGGTCAGCGGGATGGCCACCATCTCGGACTTCGTCAGATCGGACCTCACGTCGTCGTTGACCTGGTGGTAGGCGATCGCAATGCCCCCCGCCTTGACGGTGACCCCGTCGTGGACGCCCACGAGTGAGTCGGTCGCGGCAGCAGCGCGATCGGGCGCGTCCGAGTCGTTGCCCGCGACATGCGCGACCACCAGGGCCGCGTCATGATCGGTGCTGATCAGCTGAGCCGCGACCTGGCGGGGAGCGGTCCAGTAGGACGTGACGCTGTCGATGTTCGGCGTATCTGCGAGCGCCCGCTCGTCGCGGATGCCGAGCGCACGGGTGGCCGTTGCACCCGCTCCGGCCGGGGAGCGCAGCTCCAGGATGAGGTTGACGTCACCGGTATGGAACTTGTCGGCAAGCAGCTTCTGTGCCGCGATGGACGGCGAGCCCGGGTCGTTGAATCCGCCGGCGCCGAGCTTCGAGGCAACGGGCGCGCCGAACACAACGGCCAGCACGAGCAAGATCCCGGCAATGCCGAGGACCCGCTTCGGGGTGGCGATGCCACGATTGGCGACTGCAGTCAGCATGGTTCCCCCAGCGGCTTGGCTAACAGCGATAAGTTATCGACGGTAAGTTAGGTGGGTCAAGGCTCATCGGCAAGATGTGACAAAGGCCACGCGAAGGGGAGACGCAAATGGGCTGGTACGAGGACCGCGTGCTGCCGCGCCTGATCAACAAGGTGCTCGACACGAGCCAGACCCGGCAGATTCGCGAGCGGGTTGCCTCAGGGTTGTCCGGTGAGGTCCTCGAGATCGGCTTCGGCAGCGGCCTGAACCTCCCCTACCTGCCTGCCGCCGTGACCGGCCTGAAGGCGGTCGACCCGTCAGGCGGGGCGGCGCGTCTCGCCCACGACCGCATCGAGGCGAGCCCGATCGCCGTCGAGTTCATCGGCCTGGACGGCCAGCAGATCCCGCTCCCGGATTCGAGCGTCGACACCGTGCTGAGCACCTGGACCCTTTGCACGATCCCGGACGCGGTCACTGCAATCCGGGAGATAGGTCGAGTGCTGCGCCCGGGCGGCACGCTGCACTTCGTCGAGCACGGCCGTGCGGACGAGCCTGGCGTGCTGCGCTGGCAGAACCGTTTGAACGGACTTCAGCAACGTCTCGCTGGGGGCTGCAACCTCAACCGTGACATCAGCGGAATCGTCGAGGCCGGCGGGTTGACGATGAGGCAGCTGGACCGCTTCTACGGACCCGGCCAGCCGAAGGCGTTCGGGGCGTTGTACGAGGGCGTCGCGGCCGCGACCTAAATCGCGCCGGGGCCGACGAGATCCCGGACGACCCCGCTCAGCGCCGCTCGCAGCTCGCCGGTCTCGACATCGGCAAAAGCTTCGGTCGTCGCGAAGATGCCGCCCATCACCGCGGCCAGCGTGCAACCGAGCCGAACGCGTTGCACCAGAGGCAACTCCGGATTGGCGAGGACTCGCTGAATCTTCTCCTGGAGGTCGGCGTGCTGCTCCTCGTGCTGGACCTCGTGGATCTTCGCGAGCGCGGCCTGCTCACGAGTGTGCAGCAGGAACAGCTGTCGGTTGTCGAGCATCGCGTTGGCCATCGCGTCGAAGACCGCGGCCCAGTCCTCGGACTCAAGGCTGCCGTCACCAAGCTGGTCGAAGCTGTCGTGGCCGAGCGCGTGCACCCTCATGTGCAGCGCCATGAGGATCGCGTCCTTGCTCGGAAAGTGGTAGTACAACGCCGCCTTCGAGAAGCCCATTTTCTCGGCAATTTCGCGCAGCGACGTGTTGTCGTACCCGCGCTCGACGAACAGCTCAAGGGCAACGTCGAGGATCTGCTCCCGGGTCGCGGGTTCGCCCGCAGACTTCGCCGGTGGTCGAGGCACGTCCCCCATCTTACTTGACGGGCGGCAGGTAAGTCCCTTACCGTCCGGCAAGTAAATGAATCGCTCAGAATCGGGGGAGACAGCGTGACCCAGCTCATGATCGAGGCCACCGGCCTCACCAAGCGCTACGGCACCACCCAGGCGCTCGCCGGGATCGACCTCGAGGTGCCCCGCGGCACCGTGCTCGGTGTGCTCGGCCCCAACGGCGCCGGCAAGACCACGGCGGTGCGGATCCTGACCACGCTCGCCACGCCCGACGGCGGATCGGCGCAGGTCGCCGGCTTCGACGTCTTGCGGGAGGCGGACCAGGTACGCCGCAACATCGGCGTCACGGCACAGGACGCGACGCTCGACGAGGCACTGTCGGGCCGACAGAACCTGGTCATGGTCGGCGAGCTCAGCGGGCTGCGCCGGCCGGCAGCCAAAGCCCGCGCCACCGAGCTCCTCGAGCGCTTCACGCTTTCCGACGCCGCCGAACGCGTGTTGCGGACCTACTCCGGCGGCATGCGGCGGCGCCTCGATCTGGCCGCCGGCCTGGTCACCCGGCCACCAGTGCTGTTCCTGGACGAGCCGACCACCGGCCTCGACCCGACAAGCCGAGTGCGAATGTGGGACATCGTCCGGGGCCTCGTCGCCGACGGGACAACGCTGCTGCTCACCACGCAATACCTCGATGAGGCCGACGCGCTCGCCGACCGCATCGTCGTCATCGACCATGGGCGGGTCATCGCCAACGGCACCGCCAGCGAGCTCAAGGCGGCAACCGGCGGCGCACGTCTCGAGGTCACCCTCACCAAACCGCACAAAGCGGCAGTCGGCGCGCTGTCGCCGCTCACGGACGGTGCGATCGATGTCAGCGCCGATGGCCGGCTGCTACGTGCCGCTGTCCCGAGCGGCTCTGGATTCGCCACGGCCGTGATCCGCGCGCTCGACGCGGCCGGCGTCGTGGTCGATGACGTCGCGGTCCACCCGCCGTCTCTCGATGACGTGTTCTTCGCCCTCACCGGCGCCCCTGCTGTCGACGCGTCACCTGACGCCGAGCCCGACCTGGAAGGTGTCGCGTAATGACTGCCCTCGCAGCTGCGGATACGTCGCACCTCGCGACGTACGGTCCGATCCGCCGCGCGCTGCGCGACATCGTCGTACTCACCAGACGCAACGTCGTACACATCAGGCGCGAGCCCATGCAGCTGTCCGACGCGACGGTGCAACCGGTGCTGTTCACGTTGTTGTTCATCTACGTTTTCGGCTCCGGCGTCCCGATCGCCCACGGCAGCTACAAGGACTTCGCCCTTGCCGGTCTCATCGCGCTGAACCTCACGACGTCAGCCATGGGCACGGCGGTCGGTTTGAGCACCGACCTCAACACCGGCGTGATCGACCGCTTCCGCACCCTGCCGATGTGGAGTGCTGCGGTGCTCATGGGTCGATCGCTGTCCGACGTGCTGTCGGCGGCGCTGTGCATGACGATGGTCGCCGTCACCGGACTGGCCATCGGGTGGCGGCCCGACGCGAGCGCGATCAGCATCGTCGGCGGGTTCGCGATCCCGCTGCTGTTCGCGTACGCGCTCTCGTGGGGATGCGCGTGCCTCGGCATCCTGAGCAAGAGCCCGGAGAGCGCGCAAGGCGCCGGCCTGATCTTCCTGTTCCCGATGGCGATCGTGTCCAACGCGATGGTCCCGACACAAGGGATGCCGGCGTGGCTCGCGACGGTCGCCAACTGGAACCCGGTCAGCTCGGTCACCGCAGCCGCACGCGACCTGCTCGGCAACCCGAACCCGTCAGCATCGATTCACACCTGGCCGATGCAGCACCCGGTCGTGGCATCGCTGGCGTGGTCCGCGGTCATCATCGCGATCTGTGCGCCGCTCGCCGCAGCCCTCTACCGCCGCCGCACCACCGGCTAGCCCCGCACCACAACTTGTCAGCCCCTCAGCACGCTCGGGCGTGTCGAGAGCCTGACAGCTCGTCTGGCTAGGCGCCGGCTCGGACCTGGGCGAGGCGGGCGTTGTCGATGACGATTGCCGCAGGCCCGTCGACAAGCCGCAGCGTGGAGAGCGCGGTCTCGCCGAAGGCGTTCTTCTGACCGCTGGACAGCGCAACCAAGCCGATGATGTGCCCGCCGTGCCCCTTGAGAGGCATGGACAGGAACGTCGCCATGCCGCGCTCGTCCTCCTCGCCGAGCAGACCCTCGGGATCGGCGAGGCGCAGCTCGAGATCGTTGACCGCGAGCGGAGCTCCTGACACCGCGTTGAGCGCGTCGACCGCAGCGCCCAACAGCTCGGCGTACTGCGCCTGTGACGTCTCCTGCGCGACCGCGACGTACGCAGTGTGCTCTTCCAGCAGCACCACCGAGGCGAGGTCGTAGTCGACGAATCGCCGAAGCACATCGAGGACACCCGCGACGGTCTGCTCGAATCCGGTCATGGTCGCCGCCAACGCGGTCACCTCGGCTGCGACGGAAGTCTCGAACAGCTTGCGGTCGAGCAGGTCGCAGACCCGCGACATGACGTCGTCGTCGCCGAGCTCGACCGGATCCGGGCGCAGGCCCCGCGGCCCGGCGGCGTTGTCCTTGGCCGCCTGGATCACCTCGCGGACCGCGACCACCAGCTGAGGCGCCTCGAAGTCCTTCGTGAAGTAGCGATCGGCACCGGTCTGCGCACCCCAGTAGCGATCGCTGGCCGCGTCCAGCGAGGTCAGCAGGATGACGGGGATGTCAGCGGTCTGCCAGTCGTCCTTCAACAGGCGAGCGGCGACGTAGCCGGACACCCGTGGCATCTGGACGTCGAGCACTACGGCATCCGGCATGTTCGCGAAGACCTGCTGGACAGCCGATACGCCGTCCTCCGCAACGACGACCTCGAAGCCTTCCTTGGTGAGGACGGAGGTCAGGATGCGACGCAGCGTGGGGCTGTCGTCGGCGATGACCACGGTGGGCATGTCGCGAACCTCCGCCTCAGCGCCCGACGAGGCGGCGAACCGTCTCGACGAGCTGCTCCTGGTCGAACTGGGTCTTGAGCAGGTACGCACTCGCACCGGCATCGAGACCCGCACGCTGGTCTTCCTCGCTCACCCGGCTCGTCATGATCACGACCGGCACGTGCTCCCACCCTCGAGTGCGGCGGATGGTGCGGGTCAGCTGGTAGCCATCCATGCCCGGCATCTCGACATCGGAGAGGACCAGATCGGTCGGGGTGTCACGCAGGTGCGCGGCACCATCGCTGCCGTCGATCGCCGTGATGACCTCGTAGCCCGCGCTCTCGAGGATTGCGCGCTCCAGCTCGCGGACTCCGACCGAGTCCTCGACGACGAGGATCCGCGGGCGAGCCTGGGCCTCGGCGCCGCCGACCTCCGTCGTACCCATCATGGCGGCGTACGCCGGCGCGGCGACGGAGTCACTGTCCTCGCTGAGCTCCCGCAGGTCGACGAGGCACACGACGCTGCCGTCACCGTCGATCGTCGCGCCACTGATGATCGGCGGCCGGCCGAGGAAGGAACCGAGGTCCTTCACGACCAGCTCGCGCTCACCTTCGAGGCCGTCGACGGCCCATGCCACCTGACGCTCTCCGTGCCGCACGACGACGGCGGCCTTGGCATCTCGCTCGCCGGCCACGCCGAGCGCGGCTCCGAGGTCGAGCAGCGGAAGGGTCTCGCCGTGGCGTACGACGACCGGCCGGCCGGCCAGCTCGTGCACGACCGCGTTCTTCAGCGACAGCGACTCGACAACACCGGGAACCGGCAACGCGAAGCGCTCGTCGCCGACCTTCGCCATGAGGCAGCGCAGCACGCCGAGGGTGACCGGCAGGGTGAGCGCGAAGGTCGTCCCGGAGCCGGCGACCGTGTGAAGCTCGACCAGCCCACCGAGCGCCTCGACGGCGCTGCGGACGACGTCCAGCCCGATCCCGCGTCCGGAGGTCTCAGTGACCTCCTTGGCCGTCGAGAACGCCGGCTGGAACAGCACGTTCATCAATGCCTGCCCGCTGAGCAGCGAGTCCGGCAGCAGCACACCGCGTTCGATCGCGGCAGCACGGAGCACGTCCTCGTCAATGCCGAGACCGTCGTCAGTGACCTCGATGACGACGGTGCCACCCGAGGCACGCGCAGCGACCGTGACCGTCGCCTGCGCGTGCTTGCCGGCAGCGACTCGCTCCGCGGGCTGCTCACAACCGTGGTCGACGGCGTTGACGACGAGGTGCTTCAAGGCGTCGGAGACGCCGTCGAGAACCTGCTTGTCGAGCTCGACGTCCTGGCCCTCGAGAATCAGCCGGACGTCCTTGCCGGTTGCCGCGGCGAGATCCCGGACGACCCGGGGCAGTCCGGCGACGACGCGCCGGACCGGAACCATCGCCAGTCCCATCGCCCCGTCGCGTACCTCCGCGAGGCGGCTGTGAGAGTCCTCAGCGAGCTCTCGCAGGTCCCGCGAGGCGGCGAGCAACTGGTCGTCCACAGCAGTGAGGCGGGTAAGTGCAAGCCCGGCCTCGTCACCGATCTCGACCGCGTGCACCGCCTCCCGCAACGTGCGCAGCCAGCGAGAGTTGTCGGTCGCGATCGAGTCGATCCCGGCGCTCGCCCGCTCGAGCCGACGGGCGTCGAGCTCGGCCTCGCCGATCACGTCGATCAGCTCGTAGACCTTGGCAGTGGTGACACGTACCGAGTCGGCGCCACGACGTCGCGACTCCTCAAGACCGTCGTCGTCCTCGACCGCACCGGGCACCCAACGCGGAACCACGACCGGCTCCTCGCCGGCCAGTGCCCGCTGCATCGCTCCTGCGAGCGCGGTCAGGTGGTCCTCGGGCACGGGTTCCTCGACGCCGGGAAGCGATCCGGCAATGCCGTCGCAGGACGCGAGAAGCAGGTCGACGAGGTCGCGACGAACGGTGAGCCGGCCGTCGCGCAGCGCGCCGAGCAGATCCTCGGCGTTGTGTGCGACCGCGAGGACCTCGGACAGCCCCATCATCCGGGCCGATCCCTTGACGGTGTGAGCGTCCCGGAAAAGGCTGGCAACTACCTGTCGCGGTGAGGGGTGCGCCTCGAGCGCGAGCAGGCCGGCCTGCAGCGAGGCGACGCGCTCCTCGACCTCCCCGCGAAAGGTCGCGAGCAGCTCGGGGTCGTCAGCCCAGCCAGCCATTCCGCCCCCTTTTCCCCGCGTTCATCCTTATCTCTTCGGCGCGCGTCACTCCAGCCTGAACCTTCCTACGGTCTGGCGCAGGGATTCCATGAGATCCCGCAGTCGGCCGGCCGAGGCCGCGTGGCTCCGGGTCGCCGAGGTCGCGCCCTCGCTGGTCCCCGCGACCGTCCGCATCGCCTCGACCACAGCGTCACTCGCGACCCTCTGCTGGCGGGTCGCTTCGGTGATCCGGTCGGCCGCCTGTGTGGTGTCCTCGACCCGCTCGCTGATCACGCCGAGCGCGTAGTCGAGCTCCTCCTGACGCTCGAGTCCGATCGCGACGGCCTCGATGCCCTCCTGGCTGACCTGCGCCGTGGCCTCGACCTCGGTTTCGAGCTCGGCCACGATCCGGGCGATGTCCCCGGTCGCCGCTCTTGCCTTGGAGGCGAGCGCGGCAATCTCGAGCGCCACGCTCGCAAAGCCCTCACCGTGCTCGCCGACCCGGGCGGCCTCGATCGAGGCGTTGACCGCGAGCATCGTCGTACGCCGCGCGAGCTCGTCGATCAGCCGAGTCGTGGCCGCGATCCGGGTGACCCGCTCGTCCAGCCGGCCGGTCCGCAGGCCGAGTTCGGCGACCCGGCGCCGGATCACCGCCATCGCGTCGTTGACGTGATGCACGGACCCGATACCGAGGTCGACATCGCGCCGCGCGTTCCCGGCGTAGCGAGCGACCAGGAGGGCCGTGCTCGCGATCGTCGTTGCCGTGGTCGCCAGCTGCTCGATCGTGCTGGTGGTCTCCGAGACCGCGGAGGCCTGCTGCTCCACCGTTCCGACGTGAACCTCGGCGGTATGTGCCAGGTCGGTCGCGCTCACGGCGATCTGATCGGCCATCACTGACATCTGCCGCACCAGGCGACGCAGGGACAACACGGTGTCCGCGAAGACCACCGCGAGCATCGCGGTCCCTTGATCGGCCGGGTTCTCCAGCGACGGCACCCTGGACAGGTCGCCGGTCGCGACGGTTGTCAGCAGCGCGGACAACCGCGACACGTCCTCGGTCAGTCCGGCCCGTTGGCGCAGCGCGGCCGTCACGGCGTCGTGTGCGAGCTGGGCGAGACCGCCTGCTGCCCAACCGAACAGCGGACAGGCCGGCAGGATCACGATCAGCTGGCCGACTCCGACGATGTTGAGAGTGTGCGAGAAGCCGGCGGCGGCGTAGATCCCGCACGCGGCCAGGGCGCCCACGATCAGCCCTGTCGTCGCGCCCAGGATCGCGCCGGTCACCACGACCAACGGCAGGAAGAGCACCCACGCCGGTCCCGCGACTCCGTCAGCGTTGCTGACGATGCCGGTCAATGACACCAGCAACGCACCCATCAGGACCGCGCCGAAGACCTTGCGCTTGGCATCCGAGACCTGTGCTCTGACGCTCGGATCGGTGACCAGGCTGGCGAGCGATACGGCAGCCATCGCTGCCGCTACCCCGAACACCATCAACGGGATCGAGTGGACGACCAGCGACTTCGAGTCCACCCGCGCCGCAACCGCTGCGCAGCCAGCGAGCAGCAACAGGCCACCGAGAGTCACCTGCTGCGCCACCGACAGCACTCGTCGCCGGAACTGCATCGCGCCGTACTCGCTGTAGAGCCCAGTCACCGCGGGATCCGGCTCGTCGTACTCCTCGACGATGGGGTCGACACCGACGAGCTCGGCGAGCCGCCGCTCGACGTCGGCCGGGAGCGCGGTGGTGATCGGTGTGACCGCAGGACGGTGCACACCTGTCGCGGTCGTCGAGCCGTCGAGCACCGGTTCGGACTCCTTGGCCGGCTTGGCTATGCGACCTTGAAGGCCGCGATGGAGGCCCTCAGCTCGGCAGCGAGGTTGTTGAGCTCGGCAGCCGACGCCGCCGCCTGCTTCGAGCCCACTGCGTACTGCCTGGAGACGTCGGACACCTGGGTCATCGCCGAGACGACCTGGTCGGATGCCGACCGCTGCTGCTGAGTCGCGATCGAGATCTCCTTGGCCGCGGTGGTCGTCTCGTCGACCATGCCGCTGATCCGCTCCAATGCCTCGACCACGCCGCGCGCCAGGTCAGAACCGGTACGGACCTCCTTGGAACCTTCCTCGCTGGCGATGATCGTCGCGTTGGTCTCCGCCTGGATCTCCGAAACGATCGAGGCGATCTGACCGGTCGACTCCTGAGCGCGCTCGGCAAGCTTGCGGACTTCGGCGGCGACGACCGCGAAGCCTCGGCCGTGCTCGCCGGCGCGCGCCGCCTCGATCGCGGCGTTGAGCGCCAGCAGGTTGGTCTGGTCGGCTAAATCGTTGATGACCTCGAGGATCCGGCCGATCTCCTGGCTCTTCCCGCCGAGCGACAGCGCGCGAGCGGCAATCGAGTCGACGCGCGTGGCGATGGTCTCCATGGCGTCGACGCTCGACTGGACCGCTTCCCGACCCTGGTCGGCATGACGAAGCGTCTCAGCGGCGTACCGCGCCACCGCCTCCGAGGTCTCGGCAATCTGAGCCGCGGTCGCTGCGAGCTCCTCAATCGTCGACGTCGTCTGCGTCACGGCCGAGGACTGCTGGCTGGCCGACGCGGCGTGATCCTCGGCGGTAGCGAGCAGCTCGCCCGCCGCGGCACCGATCTGCTCGCCTCCGCTGCGGATCTGGGTGACGAGGTTGCGCAGGTTGGTGAGTGTGTAGGAGAACGCGCCGGAGAGCAGCTCCAGAGCCTCATGGTCGGCGTCGGCACCCGCGAGCTGGACGGTGAGATCCCCGTCGGCGGCGCGGGACAGCACCTGCGACAGGTCACCGACTCGCGCCTGAAGCTCGTCACGTTCCGCGCGAGCCATTGCCCGCATCGCCCAGATCGACTGCGAAAGCGCACCGTTGAACCACGTCAGGGCCGGAAACACCGGAAGGACGAGGACCAGCCAGGCGATCGTCGAGGAGTCGATGCTGTGGGCGATGAGTGCCGCCACGACAAGGGAGCCCGAGGTCAGCACGCCCAGCAGCACGCTCTGCCATTGCTTCAGCGTCGTCGCCGCGAACAACAACGCCGGCAGGTAGAGGATCCAGAACGGCCCGCGCAGGCCACCGGTGATAGACACCGCACCGCTCACCGATGCGATCGTCGAGATGAGGAGCAAGGCGCGGTACAGCGTGACCCGCTTGCGGAAGTGCGCGCTGGTGCGGAACAGCGCCGGCAGTGCCGTCATCAGCGCTGCGTTGAAGACGCCGAGGCCTTCCCAGTAGTACAAGGCGCGCAGATGGACGTGGATCCCCGCCGCGGGATGCTTGTGCAGCACGATCGCCCCGACGACTGCCAGGACGATGCCGACCCAGGTCGAACCAGCCGCAACCTGGGTGAGCCGCTTGCTGTAGTCCACCGACCCTCCCCGTCGCGCGACCCGGCCCAAGTTGTCCTCGGTGCCGCCAGAAGTCTGCTCTAACAGTTCCCCGGCTTGTCGCCTATGCCGTGCGGCGGCCACGCGGCAGGCCCTCCCGTAGGCGCAGAACGGCGGCAACGTCGAGTACGGCGATGGGGCCGTCGTCGCGCGGCACCTGGCCGCTGAGCAGGCCGGAGCCGGTCGGCGCGCTCACGGGCGGAAACGCCGCCACGTCACTTCCCAGCATCGTGGTGCCCTCGACAGCATCGACCAGCATCCCCACGACGATCGAGCCTTCGGCGAGCACGAGCAGTCGCGCACGGTCGTCGAGCGGCTCGGTGTCGGAGCCGAGCAGACTGCGAATGTCGAGGATGGGGAGGATTCGGCCGCGCCAGTTGGCGACGCCAGCGAGCCATTTCGGCAGACCCGGTACGCGGGTGATGCCGGGTGCCCGCCCTACCTCGGCCACGCTCGACAGCTCGACGGCGAAGCGTCCGCCGCCCAGGCGGGCAACGATCGCGTCCGTCGCTGCAGCGACCTCGTCGCCTGGCGCATGCTCGTCAGCGAGCGAGCCCCGCGATGAGTCGTTCACGGAAGGGACTTCGGCGGATTCACACGCGCGGTGTAGCGCGAAGTCAGCACAATCGTGACGACCGACCCGACAAGGCCCGCGATCATGAACGTCACGCCCGCGTGAACCACCCCAGGATCGTTGGCCAGCCCGCCCGGGATCACGACGTCACCGCCAGGTGAGAACGTCGCGAAGGCGCCCACGGCGACGAACCAGCCGGCGAGCGCCGCAAACGCTCCGCCAGCTGACCCAGTGGCGGATAGGCCGAGCAGCCCAACGAACACGTTGCCGGCTACTGCGACGAGAGTTGCGAGGCTGAGGAAGCCTCCGACGATCCCGTCGGGCACGAGGAACGCACCAATGGTGCCCAGCAGGATCCCGAATCCGGCGAAAAGGGCGTACGTCGCGAACCGCAACGCGTTATCGGTCCACCCGCCCGGCACGCAAAGAGAGTAGAGCCCGTAGCAGGCCGACTAGGGCGCCGGTACCCCTACCGGATCCCTCAGGTCGATGACATCCGGCGCCGGATTGTGCGGCCCAGCCGCGGTGAGCACGTCGGTGATCTCGTGACCGATCAGCTCGTTTCGCTCCAGCAATGCGTCCCGCAACGCCTCGACGAGGTGTGCGTTGGCCTCGAGCAGTGCCTTGATGGCCGTCTTCTGCTCCTGGAGCAGCTGCTCCACCCGGGTACGGCCCGCCGCATCTGCGAGCACGCGGCCGACGATGTTGGTATCGCTGAAGGCACTGCCCTGGATCGCCGCGAATGAGACGAGCGTGCCCGTCATGCCGGCGGCACCGACCATCTGCGCGGCGACATTGGTGGCGTACAGAAGATCGCCGGCTGGACCGGTTGAGACGTCGTCGAAGAAGATCTCCTCCGCGCACTGCCCGGCGAGCGCCACCTGGATCAGGCCCATCATCTCGGAGCGTGACCGCGTGTAGACCTCCTGGGCGTCGCCGTGCGCCAACATTCCGAGCGCATCGCGACGTTTGATGATCGTGAGGATCTCGAGTCGACGCTGCGGCGCGACCAGGTACGCGGCAGTCGCGTGACCGGCCTCGTGCGTCGCGATCAGGCGCTTCTCGTGATCGGTGTAGCCAACCGGCTGACCGAGCCCGACTTCGAGGGTCAGCCGGGCGGACTCGACGTCACGCCATCCCATAGACCGGTCTCCGCGACGAATCGCGTTGACCAAGGCTTCGTCGAGCAGCTGCTCTATCCGGACCGGCGTGTAGCCCTGCGTCACGCTTGCGAGTGCGTCACGGCGTTCTTCCTCGTTGAGCTCCTCGTCATGCGCCTTGCCTGCCAGGAAGTGGTCCAGCAGCCGGCGACGCCCCGCCTGGTCGGGCAGATCGAAATGGAGGATGCGGTCGAAGCGTCCCGGGCGGACCAGCGCCGGATCGAGCGAGTCAGCCCGGTTGGTCGCGGCGATGAGCAGAACATTTGCCTTCCGCTCGGGCCGCCGAGAGATCTGCCGGTGCGCCGGGAGGAACAGGTTGAGACCGTTGGCCAGGGCGTTCCAGAATCTCGTCACGCCGATCGGCTCGTCGAAGGACTGCATCTGCACCAGCAGCTCGTTGACGACACCGCCGACGCCTTCACTCATGTATCCGTTGGTGACCACGGGCGCCGCGGCACCGAAGGACGTCGACGGCATAGCCACCACCGAGCCGCAGAGCGGCACTGTCGCGTCGACGACGGTGCGTGGCGTCATGCCCATGCCGTGGCGCACACCCCCGATCGCATCCATCTCCTCGATGAAGCCGATCGCGCCTCCGGTGGCGAGGGCGGTCTTGCGCAGTGCTTTGAAGTAGGAGCGGATCTTGCCGGCGGTCGCGCCATAGAACATCGACTGGAACGAGGTGCCGGACACGTAGAGAAACGGCACGCCGGCCTCGGCTGCCATCGCCTTCGCGAGGTGGGTCTTGCCGGTGCCGGGTGCGCCTTCGAAGAGCAGTCCACGCCGCGCCCGGCCACCCATCTCCGCGGAGAACGTGCGTGAGGACAGGAACAGGTTGAGCGAGCGGACAACCTCTTCCTTGACCGGCTGGATCCCGACGACATCGGAGAGCCTCACGTCCAGCTGGTCGGGACGGAAGGTGACGTGTGGGGACCGCCGCGACCACAGAAACATCGCGACGTAGCCAACGGTGAGGACGACGAAGAAGCTGATCGGTGCAACCACCAGCCAGTCGATGTGCGGCAACCGCAGCAGATCGAAAGGACGCCCGACGCCGATCCGCCACCAAAGCAGAGCGGCTGGGACGCCGACCCACGCGGCTAGTCGGGCCAGACGGCGCCGCCGGAGTGCCTCACGGTCGTAGCCGACATCGGCGTGCCCGACCGGGATGAGGTCGCCATCGGCCGCGAACAGGGACGAAGCCTCACCGGTTGCCACAACGCCTCCTAGGGCCCCCGGTGCAGGAGATGTCTCCGCTGCGCACTCAACCCAAACCGGCGCACCACTGGTTCGTCCGTTCGGCGCAGCGGACGGCGTCTCAGGCCACGCCGGCGAACAGGTCGGTCTCCTGCTCCCCCGGCACGGCTGCCGGCCCTGTGGCCAGGCGGTAGTACTCGACGCCGAAGGCGCCCTGTCCGACATCGTTGGAGAGCGCGAAGAACTGGCCGTCAACCGCGATCTGCGTCGGGTAGGCGCGCATCGCCGCGACCTTGCGCGGCAGGTAGTCGCGCGCGTCGACCACTGTGGTGATCAGCTCGTCCGGCGTGCCGAAGCTGAGGTCGTCGGGTGAGACCACACCGAACGGCGCCTCCTCGCCCATCGCCTTCAGCGCTTCGTACGCCGTGACAAGCACCGAACGGGGAAGAGCCGTCTCGTAGAGCTTGCTGGGCGCCCACGGCTCGCCCGCGTCGGGATACCGCTCCGGATCCCCTGCCGCCTCGAAGGCGCCGACGGCGACGCGGTGTGCCTGGATGTGGTCTGGGTGGCCGTAGCCGCCGTTGAAGTCGTAGCCGATGACGACCTGCGGGCGTACCTCGCGAATCACCTTCACCAGCTCGCCGACCGCCACGTCGAGGTCTGCCCGCCAGAAGCATGCGGGGTTGTCGTTCGTCGGGGTGTCGATCATCCCGGAGTCCCGCCATCGACCCGGTCCGCCGAGGAAGCGGTGGTCGGTGACGCCGAGCGCGGTCATCGCGGTTTCGAGCTCGCCGATCCGGTGCTCGCCCAGACCTCCCTCACGATCACTCGCGAGGTGGGCCAGCTCGGGGACGAGGATCTCGCCCTCTTCGCCGAGCGTGCACGTCACAAGGGTCACGCCGGCACCGGCCGCGGCGTACTTCGCCATCGTGGCCCCGGTCCCGATCGTCTCGTCGTCGGGGTGTGCGTGGACGAGCAGCATTCGGCGCTCGGGAGGTGTGAAAGCCACGCTGGCAGGCTATGTCGAACCTAGGACCTGTCCCTGCGAGGAGGACGGCATGGCAGAGCTACTTGACGACCAAGAGTTGCGGACGGCGTTGGAGGCCCTCGATGGATGGCACGGCGACCGGGCGGCGATCTCACGGACGGTGACGCTCCCCGCCTCCGAACAACCCGCACTACTTGACGAGCTTGAGCATCTGGCACGTGAGATGAACCACGATCCGGACCTCGACATCGCCGGACACGACGTCACGATTGTGATGTCGACGCATTCCGAGGGGGGCGTAACGCGACTCGACGTGGACTATGCGCACCGCGTCGACGACCTGGTTCGCGGTCTGGCCTGAGCACCCCACGATCTTCGCTGCGAAGATCACGGGATGTACGAGACCGCGGACGAGCTCGACGCGCTGCAGCGGCTGCTGGACGACAGCGCCGCCGGCGGCGGACCTCACCTCAGCAGCATCATCACCGCCGAACGACGACTGACGGCGACGGAGCTGTGCGCGCGGATGACTGGTCTGCGGTTGCTCGCGGTTGCGACGGTCACCGCGGATGGCAGGCCGCTCGTCGGTCCCGTCGACGGCTACCTGATCCACGGCTCGTGGTACTTCAGCTCGGGGCGGACTTCGGTACGGATGCGTCATCTGCAGACCCGACCCGCGGTGAGCGCGACGCATCTTCCTGACGAATCCCTCGCCGTTTCGGTGCATGGTCGCGCGGAGCTGTTCGAACTGTCCGATCCGGTGCACGGCGCAGCACTGCGACAGGCGATGCTCGACCACTACCTTCCGCTGCAGGGACCGTCCTTCGAGGAGTGGCTCAACTCCTCCGACGCGACAGGCGCGCGAATCGTGACGGAGAAGATGTTCACCTTCCACCTCGAGGGATAGGCAGCCGATGAATCCACACCCGACCTTCGACGGGAAGCACGTCGTCGTGACCGGTGCCGCGAGCGGCATCGGACGCGCGGTCGCGATTGCCGCCGCCGATCGGGGCGCGATCGTGCACCTGACCGACCGCAACACGGCGCTGCTCGACGAGGCCGCCGACACGATCCGTAGCGCAGGGGGACGGGTTGGCGTCGTACGCGCGCTCGACATTCGTGAGATCGAGGAGGTGCGCGGTTTCGGGGTCGCCGTGCACGAACAGGCGGTGGCCGCCGACATCGTGATGAACGTCGCCGGCATCGCGATCTGGGGCACCGTCGAAAACATGAGTCACGAGCAGTGGCGCGCGGTGATCGACGTCAACCTGATGGGCCCGATCCACATCATCGAGACGTTGCTGCCGAAGATGGTCGAAGCCGGCCGGGGCGGGCATCTGGTCAACGTCTCCTCGGCCGCCGGACTGGTGGGGTTGCCCTGGCATGGCGCGTACAGCGCGAGCAAGTTCGGTCTGCGGGGGCTGTCGGAGGTGCTGCGCTATGACCTTCGCCGTCACAAGATCGCAGTCAGCATCGTGTGCCCGGGCGGCGTCGACACACCGCTCACCTCGACGATCGAAGTGGCCGGGATCGACACGACGGGCAAGCGGTTCCAGAAGCTGCAAGGACGCTTCCGCAAGCGGGCGGTGACGCCCGAGCAGGCTGCCGACGCCATCATCCGCGGCGTGATCGCCAAGCGCTACCTGGTCTACACCTCAGGAGACATCCGGCTGCTGTACGCCGTGAAGCACTTCACGCCCCACGTCTACAACCTGGTGATGCGGATCGCCAACGCCGGGATGTACCGCGCGATGAAGGCGGAGTCATAGTGCCCGCGGAGCAGGCTCCGCTGGTGGGGGGAGGGTGGGGTCGGTGGACGTGAACGCGCCGCGCATCGCTCCCGGCGGACGTGCGGATATCGGGCTGGCGAACTGGACGATGATCTCGGCGGGCGCGCGGGTCGCGAAGGTCCGCGGCTTACCGCACCTGTTCACGACGATGGCACGCCACCGGTCGCTGTTCCGGGCCTGGCTGTTCTTCGCCGGCCGGATGATGCCGCGCGGAAAGCTGCCACGCCGCGACACCGAGCTGGTGATCCTGCGGACTGCTTGGCGCAGCGGCTGCGACTACGAGCTCGACCACCATCGACGGCTGGGCAAGCAGGCCGGCCTGTCGATCGAGGAGATCGACCGCGCGACCAGCGAGCCCCTCGACGGCTGGACGCCGCGTGAGCGCGCACTGCTCGCCGCAAGCGACGAGCTGCTCGCCTCGCGGGATCTGACCGACTCCGGATGGGAGGAGCTACGCCGTCATCTCTCGGAGACCGAGGCGATCGAGTTCCTGTTGCTGGCGGGCCACTACTCGATGCTCGCGACGTTCATCAGCACCCTGCGGATCGAACCGGACCACGCGTCGTTCTGATCAGCGCGCGAACTCTCCGGCGTTGACCAGGAGCGTCTGGCCGGTGATGCTCCGCGCCCGGTCGGAGAGGAAGAAGCCCACGGCCTCCGCGACATCCGTATCGGTCGCCATCTCACCGAGCGCGAACTTGCGGTCGAGGTCCGCGCGGATCTCGTCCTCGCTTCGGCCCTGCACCCCGGCTTGCCACTGGACGTACAGGCCGACATTCGGACCCCACATCCAACTCGGTACGACCGTGTTGACGCGGATCTTGTGCGCGCCGAGCTCGGGGGCCAGGCCGTACATCATCGAGACGCCGGCCCCTTTCGACGAGCCATATGCGAGCTGCTGCATGTCGCGCGCCGGGTAGATCCACTGCTGCGATCCGACGAAGACCACCGAGCCGCCGCGCTCCTTGAGAAGCGGGAATGCCGCGCGAACCGCGGCCGCCGTACCGAACACGTTGACCTCGAACGTCTTGCGCCACTGCTTGTCCGTGGTCGTCTCGATGCCACCCATGCCGCTGTCGGCACTCGCACAGATCGCGAGCCCGTCCAGCTTGCCGAACTGCTCGATCACCGCGTCCATCAGCTGCGCGAGCTGCTCCGGATCGCTCATGTCGGCTGCGCGAAGCCCGATCCGGACGCCCGACGGGTCCAGCTGCTCAGCGACCGAACGAAGGTTCTCCTCACGCCGCGCCGCCAGGAAGACATCGGCACCATCGCGCATCGCGACGCTGGCGATCTCCTTGCCGAGACCGGCACCCACACCGATCACGAGCACAGACTTGCCCTCGAGCATGAGCCACTCCCCTTTGCGAAGTTGTCCGTGCCTGCGAGGGCTATAGCGCGCGGAGCCACGGACAAGTGTCAGCCGGCGACCTCGTCGGCGATCTGCTTCAACGTAGCGAGTCGGTGATTGTCGGCGCCGACGATCCTGACAAGCCAGCGCCTCGCCTCATCAATGTCCGGCTTGCCGAACCTGATCAACTCCTCGATATCGGCCCAGTCCTTGCGTCGATCGAACAGCGCCTTGAACACCAGCAGGTCCGTCGCCGACAGGATCGGCACCGTCGCGTCCAACATCGGAACAAGCTCTGCACGCGCGTCGACGGCATCGTGCAAGGCGTGCTGCGGGAAGAACAAGTCGAGTGGGATCGGTGGGCCGCCATCCGGCACCGGCCAGCGCAGCCGTACCTGTCCATCGCGGCGTACGGCGGTGACGTCAGCCTCGTTCCATGGGACGTCGGGCGGCAACAGCGAGAAGACGAGTTGCGGCTTCTTGGGGTCAGCGCTGACGTTGAGGTCGATGTCGTTCGTCGCTCGGGCCTGAGAGACGTGGTAGGCGAGGGCGAGCGCACCGCCGATGGCGTGCGGCACACCGCCGCGATCCAACCGCCGATGCACGTCGACCGCCCGTTCGAGGACGATCAACGGCGACGTGGTCACCGGGCCTTCAGCAACCGGAAGGACGGGTATTCCAGCGGTCCTGGCTCCCGCCGAGGCAGCGCCATCGCGATGGCAGCGACTTGCTCGAGTTGTGCTGCCGCATCGCGCCCGCGCTCGACCGTGGTGCTCAGGTCAAGCGATCCGCCGCATGCCTCGATCAGCCGGATCAGCGCGTCGCCACCAGGCACCCGGCGACCGTTTTCGTAGGCGCTGATCAGCGTTGACGCGATACCGCTTCGCCGAGCGAGTTCGTGCTGTGAGAGTCCCGCACGATGACGTACTTCGCGCAAGACGTCGCCGGATCTGCTCACGCATCGATCGTACGCTGGGGTTAACGGATCGCGCTACCCCACGCGAATCGGAGGGTGGATCTCTGGGCTAAGGCGAGTCCTCAATGCATGGCTCGGCCTACACGAGCCAGCTAGTTCCGCAGTTATTGCAGGTCATCCGCGTGAAGTTCTCTTTGCGCGACAGTCCGGTCGCGAGCATCGACACACCCAGCGTGAGCACCGCACTTGTCGCCTTCCCACCGCTGATTCCCCGCTTCTCCCTGGTCGCTCTCGTGGTCACGTTGCCACGCACCTCGCAATGCGGGCAGATGATCGCGCCGTCTGCGGCAGCTTTCGCCGCTACCCGCCTTTGCGGCCCACCGTTCCTTCGATCGACGAATACTGCTGCTGCGATCGCGGCCAAGATCAAAATCGTGATGATCGTGCCGCCAGCGGAGGACCCTCCTGAACTGCTCGCGAGGATCGTCGTCAAGGTGTAACCCCCCCGGTGGTCGGCCAGACGAACCGTAGCCGAGACCCAGTGCATTGTCAGAGAAGCGTCGATTTGCGATAGGCGATATCCCGCGCACTCAGAGTGCATCCCTCCTACCGACGTCGCCTATGCAGGAGATTCATATCGGGAGGCCCTTGTCCGCCCGATTCGAGACGCTCGTAGCCTTTCAGCACCTTTCCCACTGAAGGCACCGACCAGGTAGCTACCGCCCGGCGTCGCACCACCAGCGTTGCGCGACCCCCTCGAAGATCTCGCTGGCATCTAGGCCCGTCCTGAGACTGTTCTCGCGAGCCAGGTCCGCGGCCAGCTCAACAAGTAGGTCGACAACAGTCATCGTGGCAGTTAAACCCTCGGGTAGATGCACAGAGTCGGTATCACCGTCGATCGCCGCCCTGACGCGCCCAATGACGTACTCCGTAGTTGCCTTCATGGCTTCACCTTCCGCTCGTGGCCGCAGCACTCTGCTGTCGCCATGCGTAAGGGGTAGGTGACTCCCGAGACTTATGTCCAGGGCTGTCCTAGTTGAGGACCTTCCAGCCACGTTGATCGAAACCGGTCCGATCAAACGTTGAAGCGGAACTCCACCACGTCTCCGTCGGCCATGACGTAGTCCTTGCCCTCGATCCGGGCCTTGCCAGCTGAGCGGGCGGCCGCGATCGATCCCGCCTGGACGAGATCGTCGTACGACACGATCTCGGCCTTGATGAAGCCCTTCTGGAAGTCGGTGTGAATCACGCCGGCCGCCTCGGGCGCGGTGTCGCCTCGATGGATGGTCCAGGCCCTCGACTCCTTCGGACCGGCGGTCAGATAGGTCTGCAGGCCAAGCGTCTCGAATCCCACGCGGGCGAGCGTCGCAAGACCGGACTCCGGCTGGCCGTACTCCGCGAGCAGCTCGGCCGAGTCGGCCGCGTCGAGCCCGATCAGCTCGGACTCGAGCTTCGCGCTCACGAACAGCGCCGGTGACGGCGCCACCAGATCGGCGAGCTTCGCACGCAGGCCGTCATCGGACAGATCGCTGTCGTCGAGGTTGAAGACGTAGATGAAGGGCTTGTCGGTCAGCAGGAACGACTCGCGCAGCGCTTCGCGATCCAACGACGGGTCACTGGAGATCGGCCGGCCC
Organism: Mycobacteriales bacterium; assembly: GCA_036268405.1. Classification (GTDB taxonomy): domain Bacteria; phylum Actinomycetota; class Actinomycetes; order JAFAQI01; family JAFAQI01; genus DASZTV01. The sequence continues at coordinate 23,295 of DATAUF010000074.1, read as the reverse complement.
TCGTCGAGCACGGCGCGAGCGGCCTGAACAGCGGCGAGCTCGGCGCGCTTCTCCGGCTTCATTCGAGCGTCGCGCTCGAGGCGGGCGAGGCGGGTGTCGACGGTCTGCAGGTCGGCGAGGACCAGCTCGGTGTTGATCGTCGCGATGTCGTCACCGGGATCCACACGACCGTCGACGTGGGTCACATCCGGGTCGGCAAAGGCGCGGACGACCTGGCAGATCGCATCGGCTTCACGGATGTGGGACAGGAACTTGTTGCCAAGGCCCTGGCCCTCGCTCGCGCCGCGCACGATGCCCGCGATGTCCACGAACGTGACCGTCGCCGGGATGATCTTGACGCTGTCGAACATCTTCCCGAGCACGTCCAGCCGTGCATCAGGAACGTTCACCACGCCCACGTTGGGGTCGATCGTGGCGAACGGGTAGTTGGCCGCCAGCACGTCGTTCTCGGTCAACGCGTTGAACAGCGTCGACTTTCCGACGTTCGGCAAGCCGACGATCCCGATCGATAGACCCACGCATCCATTGTCGGGTACGCCGGAGTCGTCACGGGCCGGAGCCGATCAATCCCTGACCTGGATCGTGCCGGTGAGCGGGTGCAGCGCGCCATTGGGCGCAAGTGCGGGTCCGTCGGCGTTGGCCGCAGTGAGCCGCCACGTCACCTTCCCCGACTTGACGGTGTGACCAGCAGCGTTCTGCCCATCCCAGATCACGACCGCACCGCCGCTGGTCATTGCTCGGGCATCACACGCCAGGACACGCAGCACCGTGGAGCCCCGCGTGATCGTCAGGCTGCACGAAGTGAGGGCCGCTGAATACGGGAAGTAGGCCGCCCACACGCTGTCGAGGGCCTGGAGCAATGAAGCCGGCGCGATCGGGGCACCCAACGCACGCGGTTGATCGGGGACGATCGGCAGTGGTGCGGAGCGCACCACGCCGTCGTCGAGCCAGGTCATGACCGAGGAGTCAACGGCAACGGAGTCAATGGGACCGACCAACGGCACCGGCACCGGCACCGCACCTTTCTGGTAGCCGAGCAGCTCGAACGATGCCGCGTAGCCGGTGCTGATCACCAGTCCGTCGCTGGTCGCCGCCGTTACGGCGAACCCATGGGGCAATCCGGTGACAGCTGATGGGTGGCGGACGTCCACGTAGCCATCGACGTGATGCTCGTTGCCATGTGATCTGTCCCGGTAGTTGTACTGCCAGGCGACATGGTCGCCGTAGAGGAACACGGAGCCGACCGGGCCTTCGACCTTGCGGGTATCGGTGGCGGGCTTGACCAACCGGACCTCATGATGTGTCACGAGATTCCGCCGCCAGACCGACCCATCCGCCTTGATATATCCGAGGTAGTTGCCCCACAACGCGATCGCGCTGCCAAACTTCGTGCCGGCCAGCACCGTATGAGACTTGCCAGTCGCGACATTCGTGAGCCGCTGGCCATCAAGCACGCGGTTCCCCGACAACTGCAGGTCAGACCCGTCGTTGACCGGCTGTCGCACTGTCGAGACGGCGACCGGGGTGACGACGTGGCGCAGGATGCGGTCTGAATCCGTCACCGTGGCATACATGGTCGACGCGGCCGAGGCGGTCAGGCTCACCGGGCTGCCGATCGCACTCAGCAATGACGGAGAGCCCGTCACGACGTTGCCGCCCTCGTTACCAACCGCCCGTGACCAGGTGTCGATCCCGCTGTCATTGGGATCGGAGCCGCTTGCCTGATCATCAGCCCACACCACCCGACCGCTCGTCGCCGCGAAGGACGTCGCTCGAATCGGTGACCGCGTGGGCGCCACCAGCTGCTGTGGCGTGTCCGTGGCGGCGCTGATGACGTCGATCGCCGTGCCGCTCGCGTTGGTCATGGCGATCTTGCCGAATGCGGACATGAGGTCCGCGGCGTAAGGAAGCTCGACGGGCTTGGATCCGTTGGCGGGGTACAGCGTCGTGACGTTTGTATTGACGTCGGCACCCGCGGTCGTGGTTTCGTCGACCGCGAGCCGCTCAGGCCGATCACCGAACGAAACCGACGGTCCGCCCGTCAGTGACACTCGCTCCAGTCCGAGGTGGTTGGTGTCGCCGTCTGACCAATAGACCTGACATACCGCGATCTCAGAGAGCACCGAGCACGATGGCGAGCCGATGAACGACGACTGGAGGACGACGGGATGGCTGGGATCGTCGTACCTGATGTAGCCGAGCTTCCCGTTGGCGTCGCCTACGAGAACTCCGTCGGGACCCACCGCGCCGGCACCTACCGTCTCGTAGACACCGGTGAGAGGGGCACCGAGGTACGCGGGCGGGCTCGACGGCGTCTGGGTCCAGACCCCTTGGGCAAGCAGGAAGGCCCAGCCCTCCGGTGTCGCCCCGAGGTACTTCGCGCCAGCGGGCAGGCTGGCGGTGCCTGACTCACCCGTTGAGAGCCGTTGCCAGTCGACGGTCAGTGGTTCCTGCGCAGGTTGGGCGGTCACCATGTCGCCCTCGACGGACCAGCCGTTGCTGGCGGAAAGCCCGAGCGTCCTGACAACACCGGACGGGTCGACTGCGTCGACCACACTGTCTGCGTACTCCTGCTGCACCTGACCAGGGGCGCTTCCGGTCGCGGCCACTGGAACGAGCGCGTAGATCAGGTACGTCGGAGAACCGGCAAGGAAGTCGATCTGCTGGTCGCGAGGGCTGGTTCCAGTCGTCGGGCTGACCGCAACTGTCCCTGACGGGTCAGCAAGCGCTCGACCGCCAGGCATCAGCGTGCCCATCACGGCCGCCAGCAACGCGGTCGCCACAACGAGCGCCGAGCGTGGCCACGCGGCTTTCATGATCAGCATGGTCACTCAACGTCCCACGTCGACGGGACGTTGACGCCAGGACTGCCGAGCCGCCGACGCGCGTCGGTGGGAGAAATTGTCGGCACGCCGCGACACGATTCGGCTATGGACGTCGTTGTCGCTTCCCTTGCCACGCTGGTTGTCGGTCTCACCGTCGGCTGGCTGGTCGCCCGCGCGCGTATTTCCAGTGGCATGACTGCGGTCCGCCGCGAGCGCGATGCTGCCTCCACGGAGCGTGACACCGCCCGAGCGGAGCGTGACGGCGCTCGCGCCGAGCGCGAAGGTCTGCGCTCGGAACGGGATGCCGCGGCGCAGCGAGCCGGCGCCGCCGAGATCGAGCTGGCGGCGACCGGTGCCCGGCTGGCCGCACTCGCCGAGGCCGAGCAACAGCTGAAGGACACGTTTGCCCGAATGTCGACCGAGGCCCTGCTGGCCAACCGGCAGCAGTTCCTCGACCTTGCCGACGACCGCTTCAAGCAGGCCGGCCGACCGCTGACCGAGACGCTCGGCAAGATGGAAGCGCAGTTGCGCGACATCGAACAGAAGCGTGAGGGCGCGCAGGCGACACTCTCCGAGCAGATCAGCTTCGTGCGACTGACCGGCGAGCAGCTGCGTTCCGAGACCGCTGCCCTGGTTGGTGCGCTGCGCAAGCCGCAGGCACGCGGCCGGTGGGGCGAGCTGCAGCTCAAGCGCTGCGTCGAGCTCGCCGGCATGACTGATCGGTGCGACTACGTCGAACAGCACACGCTTGCCACGAGCGACGGTGCGCTGCGGCCGGACATGATCGTGCGACTGGTCGGCGGCAAGAACATCGTCATCGACTCGAAGGTGACACTCGCCGCCTACCTCGAGGCCCATGAGTCCGCCGACGAGGCGGTGCGCGATGAACGTCTGGCGGCACATGCGCGTCACCTACGCCAGCACGTCGACTCGCTCGCGGCGAAGGCCTACTGGTGCCAGCTGTCCCCGACGCCGGAGTTCGTCGTCTTGTTCATTCCGGGCGACTCCTTCCTTGCCGCGGCGCTCGATCAGGACCCGGCACTGCTCGACTACGCCTTCGAGAAGCGGGTGCACATCGCCTCGCCGACGACGTTGATCTCGGTGCTGCGGACAGTCGCTTACTCCTGGCAGCAGGAAGCGCTGGCGAAGAATGCTCAGGCGGTCTTCGACCTCGGCAAGGAGCTCTACCAGCGCCTCGGCAAGTTCGGCGGGCACATGAGCAAGCTCGGCAACTCGCTGACCTCCGCCGTCAAGGTCTACAACGACTCAGTCGGCTCGCTGGAGCGCAACGTCCTGTCGACCGCTCGCAAGCTCAGCGACATGGAGATCGTCGACGAGCCGCTCAAGGAGATCGACGGCATCGAGGAGACGATCCGACCGCTGGCCAAGCCGGAGCTCGTCGAGTCCGCCGAAGCGGATCGCACGATCCGCGCGGTCACCTCAGCGGGCACGGACCTCGACCGGATCGACGACTACGGGATCAACCCGGGCAATCCGATCCGCGATCGTCGTACGGGTTCATAAGTTGGCCTTGCTCTGCCGATACTTGAGCCGTGGAGCCGTGGGAGCCGATCCAGCGGCGTGACCCGTTCGCCGGGCTAAACGACGGCGGAACGAAACCCTCGATCGAGGGGCGCGACACCCTGGCCTGGGCGATGGCCGAACTCGTGCCCAAGAAGAAGGAGCCGAAGAAGCGCCGCTTCCGCTGGCCGAAGTGGCTCACCTGGAAGCGCACAGTCGCGCTCCTCATCGTTGACCTGATCCTCGGCCATTTCCTGTGGGGCTACATCTTCCGGTCCAATCCAGGTGCCGCCAAACAGGCCGTGAACACGACGCTGAGCGACGTCGCGCACCACGACTGGAACGGTGTCTACGACTCGTTGTGCCAGGACGATCGCGCGCAGATCGTGGAAGGTGACCTGGCGACCGCGGGCGACGGCGCGCTGCTGCAGCTCGGCGGCGGACTCGCACGATGGACGGAGACGTCAGTCGCGACGGTCCACCAGTCGCTCGGACCGATCAACCTTCCGGCATCTCAGATCACCGGCGACCTCTACCCCGTAGTCGGGCAGCCGAGCAGCTACACCGTGGTCGTGGTCCATGAGCTCAACGGCTGGCACGTCTGCATGTCCGCAGGCGGGTTCAGCATGCTCGGGTACACCCAGCCGCTCGGGTCCGGATTTACGCCGTAGCCGGCTTCGAGTGCCGCAACTCGCGCGGCAAGGCAAAGACGAGCCGCTCCTCGGCCGCGGTCACCTCATCGACGTCGCCGTAGCCGCGCGCGGCTAGCCAGGCAAGCACGTCGGCGACGAGAGCCTCCGGCACAGATGCGCCGCTCGTCACGCCTACCGTCGTGACTCCGTCGAGCCAGCCTTCGTCGATGTGGCTGACGTCATCGACGAGGTACGACGCGCGCGCACCCGCATCGAGCGCGACCTCGACCAGCCGGACGGAGTTGGAGGAGTTCGTCGAGCCGACCACCAGCACGAGATCGGAGTCGGCCGCGATCTGCTTCACGGCGACCTGCCGGTTCTGTGTCGCATAACAGATGTCATCGCTCGGCGGGTCGATCAGGTTGGGAAATCGCTCGCGCAGTGCTGCGACGGTGGCCAGCGTCTCGTCGACCGACAACGTCGTCTGTGACAGCCAGGCGACCCGCTCGGGATCGCGCACCTCGATCGTGGCGACGGCGTCCGGGCCGGACACGAGATGAGTGCGGTCCGGCGCCTCGCCCGTCGTACCGACAACCTCCTCGTGGCCTTCATGACCGATCAGCAGGATGTCGAGGTCCTCGCGCGCGAACCGTCGCGCCTCACCGTGGACCTTCGTCACCAGGGGGCACGTCGCGTCGATCGTCCGCAAGCCTCGTCCCGCTGCTTCTTGATGCACGACCGGTGCAACGCCGTGGGCCGAGAACACGACGACGGAACCCTCCGGGACCTCATCGGTCTCCTCCACGAACACCGCGCCGCGCGCCTCGAGGCCGGTCACGACGTGAGAGTTGTGCACGATCTGCTTGCGGACATAGACCGGTGCACCGTGCTGCTCCAATGCGCGCTCGACGGTCTGCACCGCACGATCCACGCCGGCGCAATACCCGCGCGGGGCGGCGAGCAGCACCCGCTTGCCGAGTTGCGGGGATGCGTCGCTGGTCACTCATCCATCGTAGGTTGACGCTCGTGCCCCTCGAGTCGAGCGCCGAGTCACCGGTCGCCGTCCGGACCGTCGCGAAGGCGTTGACGGACTGGATCGGCCGGCTCGGCCGCGTCTGGGTCGAGGGTCAGGTCACTGAAGTCACCCGTCGACCCGGCCAGGCCACGGGGTTCCTCGTCCTGCGCGACACCGCCGTGGAGATGTCCCTTCGCGTGAGCTGCAAGGCGCGGCTCATCGACGACCTCGACCCCCCGTTGACGGAGGGTTCGCGGGTGGTCGTCTGGGGACGACCGGAGTACTACGCCGCACGCGGCACCCTCACGTTTGCGGCCGTCGACATCCGGCCGGTCGGCATCGGCGCGTTGCTCGCGCGCATCGAGGCGCTCCGCGCCGTGCTGGCTGCCGAAGGCCTGTTTGCCGCCGACCGAAAGAAGCCGCTGCCGTTTCTACCGCGCCAGGTGGGCCTGATCACCGGCCGCGCGAGCGCCGCAGAGCACGACGTCGTCGAGAACGCGCAGCGCCGCTGGCCGGGCGTGAGCTTCCAGATCGAGCCGGTGGCCGTGCAGGGGCCGTACGCCGTGACCGAGGTCATCGAGGCGCTGGGCCGGCTCGACAAGGATCCTGAGGTCGACGTCATCGTCATCGCCCGCGGCGGCGGGTCGATGGAGGACCTGCTGCCGTTCTCCGACGAGGCGCTCGTCCGGGCCGTGGCTGCAGCGCTGACCCCGGTCGTGTCAGCGATCGGCCATGAGACCGACATCCCGCTGCTCGATCACGTCGCGGACTGCCGCGCCTCCACGCCCACCGATGCCGCCAAGCTCGTAGTGCCCGATCACGCCGAAGAAACCGAGCGGATCCGCACAGCGGTCCTGCGTGCCCGGCGCTGCGTCACCCAACTACTCGACAACGAGCAGAACCGGCTCGACACGCTGAAGGACAGGCCGGCACTTGCCGACCCGTGGGGCGTGCTGGACGGATGGGCAAGCATCGTGGACGAGCTGAGGCAACGTGCCGGGCGTGCCGCGGCCTCGGGCCTGACGCTTCGAAGCGGCGAGATCACCGCACTCACCGCACAGGTGACCGCGTTGTCCCCGCAGGCCACGCTCGACCGTGGCTACGCCGTCCTGCAACGGACCGACAGCCAGGTCGTACGCGACGCGTCGGCGGTCGCAGTGGGCGAACAGCTCACGGCTCGCGTCGCAACAGGCACACTGCATCTCGTGACAGAGGCGGTTCCCACGTGAGCGACGAGCAGAGCCTGACGTACGAGGACGCGCGGGATGCGCTGATCGACATCGTCCGCAAGCTGGAAGCCGGCGGGACGACCCTCGAGGAGTCGCTCGCGCTCTGGGAGCGGGGCGAGCAGCTCGCCAAGCAATGCCAACAGCTGCTCGACGGCGCGCGCACCAGGTTGGAAGCTGCTAAGCCGCAGGAGTGAGCGTGGCGGCGAGTCGCTCTTGCTGGACAACTGAGGCGCTACCGGTGATGACGATCGTCACGCCGAGAGTCGTGCGGGTCAGCGACTGCTCGCCGCTGTCCGAGACGGAGCGCGCCCATGTTGCGCCGGCGACCTGCACCTGGCTGGTCACCTGAAGGCCTCTCGCGCCGATGACGCCGCGGATGAAGGTCTTGGTGGCCCCGTTGCTCTCCTCGAGGGCGGCATAGTCGTTGGTCGGGGTGACCCAGCCGATGTGCAGATGAGCCTCCTTGCCCGAGTGGTGCAGCGTCGCGGAGTTTGCGTACCAAGGTGTAGCGAGTCCGGTCGGCACAAGTGCGCGCAGCCCGGTGACCTGCTGGAAGCCGGCAACGTAGTCGGCATAGCCGACTGGGGCGAACCGTTGGGACTTGCTCGGATGCAGCAGACCGGGAACGAAGATCAGCGTCAGCGCGACGACGACGAGCATCACGCCGAGCGAGCGAACCATGTCGAGGATCGTCGCCGCCGTGCGCTTCGGCCGGACCACGTCACCGGCGACCGGGATCTCCTCGACCGACTCATCCGCCACGAGTGATCCTCTCGATCTCCTCGACGACCGCGCGACACTCGTCAGCCGTCGTGAAGAAGTGCGGACCGATCCGGATCCCGCCACCGGGTCGGTGGTCGACGACAAACCCGCGACGGATCAGCTCCTCGTGCACGTGCGCGGCATCTCCTGGATCGAGGGTGACGTGACCACCGCGATGCGACGGATCGGTGGGTGACCGTACTTCCAAGCCTCTCGCGAGCGCCTCGTCGACCACGATCTGGGTCAGTGCCTGCGACCGCTCGCGGATCCGGTCCACGCCGATGTCGACGATGGCCTGGTAGCCGGCGGAGGCGGCGTACGCGGCGGGAACGTTGGGGGTGCCGCCCGCGAACCGGCCGACGCCCGGCGCGTAGTCGACCTCGCTCCACTCGAATGCGAACGGCTCGCGATGCGAGATCCAGCCGATGGCGCTCGGCCGCAGCGACTCCGCGAGGTCGGCCCGGATCGACAGCCAGCCGTTGCCGGGACCACCGCACAAGAACTTCACCGAGCCACCGACGCAGATGTCGATGTCACGCCTGGCGACATCGACCGGGACCGTGCCGGCAGCCTGGTAGGCGTCGAGCACGACGAGTGCGCCGTGGCGGCGCGCCGAGTCCTGGATCGGCTCGAGGTCCAACAACGCGGACGTCCGGAACTGCACAAGGCTCACTGAGACGAGGCAGGTGCGGTCATCGATTGCGTCTGCGACCCGCTGCGCGTCGATGGTCCGATCGTCTGACTCATACGGCACGACGACGAGCTCTCCGCCGTACCTGCGGCAGTGCTCGGTCCAGAAGTAGTGCGTACCCGGCCAGTCGGCGGCAGTGGTGACGACGCGGTGCCGAGTGCCCGAAAGGTCGAAGCAAGAGGCGACGGCCGCGATCGCGTCGGAGACATTCTGACGCAGAATCGTGGTGCCGGGGTTCGCGCCGATCGCGGCGCCGACGAGATCCGCGACGCGGCCCATCTCCGGAAACCAAGTTGACCAGGCGACGACGCCGTCGGTGTCCCACAGCTGCGTGTACTGCGCCATCCTCGCCGGCGTGTCTCGGTGCATCGCGCCGAGTGAGTTGTTGATGAGGTACGCCGACTTCCGTGCGAGGATCGGGTAGTCAGCCCGACGCGACAGCAGGTCCTCGTGCGGAGTTGCCTCCGAGCTCGCTGACGTCACAGACTCCAGTCTCGGCCATCCGACGGCGATGTCCGAATACCGCCAGTATTTGTCGGCGTCGCGAGGCACGATGGATGCGTGCACGAGGATCCGGACCGCTGCTACCGCGCCGTAGCCAGCCGCGACGCGAGGTTCGACGGGCGGTTCGTGACGGCGGTGACCTCAACCGGGATCTACTGCCGGCCGTCGTGTCCGGCGCAGACTCCGAAGCGTCAGAACGTGTTGTTCTACCCGTGCGCGGCTGCCGCCGTCGCGGCGGGTTTCCGGGCCTGCAAACGGTGTCGGCCCGAAGCCGCTCCTGGCTCTCGTGAGTGGGACGTCCGAGGCGACCTGGCGGCGCGAGCGCTTCGTGCGATTGCCGCGGGTGCGCTCGACGGTCAGGCAGCCGCAGCGGGCGGCGGCGTCCCCGCGCTGGCCCGGTCGATGCACGTCAGCGAGCGGCATCTGCATCGCATCCTCGTCACCGAGGTCGGCGCCGGCCCGCTCGCGCTCGCGCGCACCCGGCGAGCCCAAACCGCCCGGTTGCTGTTGGACGCAACTGCGCTGCCGATCAGCGAGGTCGCGTTTTCGGCAGGCTTCGCGAGCCTCCGGCAGTTCAACGACACGATGCGCGAGCACTTCGGAGTGCCGCCCCGCGAGCTGCGTCGACGACCCGCGCGTGACGTACCTGGCAACGGCGCGCTCACGTTGCGACTCGGGGTGCGGTTGCCCTATGCCGCGGACGCCCTCGTCAGCTGGCTGGGCAACCACCTGGTGGCGGGACTCGAGGAGATCGACGCGTCCGGCTACCGGCGCGTGCTGCCATCCGGTGCCGTGGCCGGGCTGCGGATCGAGAGCGGCGCAGTGACGCTGACCACGGCGGTCGACGACGTCCGGGCGCTGCCGGATGCCGTCACTCGCTGCCGCCGTCTCGTCGATGCCGACGCCGACCCCACGGCGGTCGACGAGGTGCTCGGACGTGACAAGCTGCTCGCGCCCATGGTCCGCGCCCGCCCCGGACTGCGGGTGCCGGGAGCCACGGACGGTTTCGAGCTGCTGATCCGCACGATCCTTGCCCAGCAGGTGTCACTACGAGCGGCCAACACGTTTGCGGCACGGCTGACGCAGGCCTACGGCAAGCCACTCGATGCACCCACCGGAACGTTGACGAACCGCTTCCCGACGGCTGATGCGCTGGCGGACGCGACGTTCGACGACATCGGCCTGACGACATCCCGGCAGACATCGCTGCGGGCTGCCGCGGCGGCCCACGCGTCGGGCGATCTCATCCTCGATCCCAGCGCCGATCGCGACGAGGCTCGAGTCCGGCTGTTGGCGCTGCCGGGCGTCGGGCCCTGGACAGCGGAGTACGTCGCCATGCGCGCGCTCGGCGACCCCGACGCGTTTCCCGGCAGCGACCTGATCCTGGCGCGAAAGGTGGAGCCCGCTCACACCGAGCGTTGGCGCCCATGGCGTTCGTACGCCGCAATGCACATCTGGTTCGACTACCTCGCGATGACGGAGGCGAAGGCATGACACTCGAAGCAACAGAGCTGACAACCGGGACCGGCAGGCTCGCGCTGATTGCCCGGGACGGTGTCGCCGTCGCGGCCGGGTTCGCGCCCATCGACGAGATGGCGGCACGGATCGGCGACGAACCGGTGACGGCACGGCGCGATCTCGGTCCGCTGTCCCGCGCCGTCGCGGCGTACTTCGCCGGCGACGTCACCGCGCTCGACGACCTGCCCGTCGAGCAGGCTGGCGGAGACTTCTTCCAGGCTGCATGGAAGGCGATGCGCGACGTCCCGCCGGGCCAGACGATCAGCTACTCCGAGCTCGCCGATCGAGCGGGCCGGCCCGCCGCCGTCAGGGCCGCGGGAAGCGCCTGCGCACGGAACCTCGTCGCGCCCATCGTGCCGTGCCATCGGATCCTTCGGGCCGGCGCGACTCTCGGCGGCTACTACTACGGGCTCGGCACGAAAGAGTGGCTGCTCGCCCACGAGCGGCGCTTCGCCCAATCCGGGTAGGAATGACGGCGTGGACCTCGATGACGTGCTGCGCCGGCGGCGGATGGTGCGTCACTACGACGGCCGGCCGCTGGACCCGGACGTCGTGGAGCGAGTGGTCGCCGCGGGACTGCGGGCGCCGTCCGCCGGCTTCTCGCAGGGGTACGCGGTCCTCCTGCTGACCGAGCCCGATGATCGCGAGCGGTTCTGGTCGGTCACGGATACTGAGCAAGAGACCGCAAGCTGGCCGCCGGAGACCCGGGCGGGCGTGATGCGGGCGCCGGCGCTGGCGGTCACGCTGTCCTGCAAGCGCGCCTACCTCGATCGGTATGCGCGCGAGGACAAGGGGTGGACCGACCGGGATGAGTCGAGATGGCCGGTGCCGTTCTGGCATGTCGACACCGGCATGGTGGCACTGCTGATGCTGCTGAAGGCGGTCGACGAGGGATTGGGAGCGCTTTTCATCGGAATGGCTCCGTCGGTGATCCCGGCCTTCCGCAAGGAGTTCGGCGTGCCCGATGACCACGACGTCGTAGGCGTCGTGTGCTTCGGGCACGAGGCGCCGGATAGCCCGCGGCGTGACCTTCGAGCCCGGCGGCTACCCGCGGACGGGATCGTCCACCGCGGCGTTTGGTGACTCCGCGGGACCACTGCGGCCGATGCGTCCGAGCAGCTCGACAAACTCCGCGGCAAGTCGCGTCGCGCTCTCCTCGGTCTCTTGCACGGCGACCTCACGGCCCGCTTCGGCGACGACACTGGTGAGCACGACGACCAAGGTCTCACCGAGCGGCTCGTCGTCGGTGTTGAGCAACGCGGCGTTGACCCGCACCCACTCGCGATAGCGGCGACGGGCGATCAGCTCGAAGCCGGGCGGGCCGCCGCCATCGAGGAACACACGCGCGAGGTCACGCTCCTCCCAGCACCCACGCAGGTAGGCCCCGGAGCCGACGAGCCAGAGCTGCATGGCGTCGTCGACACCCTCTGCCCTCGCCTTGCGCACCGCCTCGGCGGCGCGATGCTCCTGGCGAACCTGATAGTCCTCGAACAGCGCCAGATAGAGGTCGGCCTTCCCACCGAAGTGGTGGTAGAGGCTGCCGACGCTCGCGCCGGCGCGAGTGACGACATCGGTGATGTTGGCGTCGGCAAACCCACCTGCGGCGAACGCCTCCCGCGCCGCGGCGAGCAACGAGGCCCTCGTCGCGCCCGCGCGACCGGCAGCCCGATCCCCGCTCCCCGGTCTGGTTACCACCCGCTCACTGTGCCAGCCGACCAGTGCGAGATGCGACGGAGGTAGACGGAGATGGCAGGATCGAGGCATGAGCCACGACGCTGACTCTGCGGGCGCACTCAAGGTCGGGGCCGAGCGCCCGGACCGCAACCTGGCCCTCGAGCTGGTCCGGGTCACCGAAGCGGCCGCCATGGCCGCCGGCCGTTGGGTCGGCCGCGGCGACAAGAACGGTGCAGACCAAGCCGCGGTGAACGCCATGCGGCAGCTGGTCTCGACAGTGTCGATGAACGGCGTCGTGGTCATCGGCGAGGGCGAGAAGGACGAAGCGCCGATGCTGTTCAACGGCGAGGAGGTCGGCGACAGCAGCGGCCCGGACTGCGACGTCGCCGTCGATCCGATCGACGGCACGACGCTGTGCGCGAAGGGCATGACCAACGCCATCGCCGTGATGGCCGTGGCGGACCGGGGTGCGATGTATGACCCGTCCGCCGTCTTCTACATGGAAAAGCTGGTCACCGGGCCGGCAGCGGCCGGCCTGGTCGACATCGAGGCGCCGGTCGACCACAACATCAACGCCGTGGCGAAGGCCAAGGGAGGCTCCGCCGAGGACGTGACGGTCATCATTCTCGACCGGCCACGTCACGAGAACCTGGTGCGCGAGGTGCGCGAGGCCGGGGCTCGAATCAAGTTCATCACCGACGGCGATGTCGCGGGCGCGATCATGGCCGTCCGCGAAGGCGCCGGCGCAGACCTGTTGCTCGGGATCGGGGGGACCCCGGAGGGGATCATCACCGCATGCGCCGTGAAGTGTCTCGGCGGCGTGATCCTCGGCAAGCTCTGGCCGCGTGACGATGATGAACGCCGCAAGGCTCTCGACGCCGGTCTGGACCTCGATCGCGTCCTGTCGACCGACGATCTCGTGCAAGGCGACAACGTCTTCTTCGTCGCGACGGGTGTGACGGATGGCGAGCTGCTCGACGGAGTCCGCTATCGCGCCGGCGGTGCATCGACGCACTCGCTCGTGATGCGATCGAAGAGCGGCACCATCCGCTCCATTCACAGCGACCACCAGCTCACCAAGCTGCGGGCGTACGCCGCGATCGACTTCGAGCACCACGCCTAGCCTTCAATCACGCCTTTCAATCCGCAAATCCGCGGATCCAAAGACGAAAAGCGGGCATCAACAAGGGCCGTGGGTGCCGCTTTTCATGCGTCGCTCTGGGCCGTCGCTTTTCGCCTCCTGCGGCGATTCCCTTCTGCGTCGATTGTCCGGTTTTTGTTGCAACTAAAGAACTTCTAACCCTTGACCTTGACCTCATTCGAACGTATGTTCGATATATGGATCCGGAGCTCGCCCGCCTTCGCCGACGCACCGCCAACGCGGTCGCGATCGCTGCGGAGATGCCGGTCGGACCGACCCTCGTCGCCGCCCTGAATGAGCTGAAGAGCGCTCCCATGCATGCTGGCACCGCCGTCGACGTACATGCACTGTGGGCAAAGGTCATCGCGTGGGCATCTGCGCAACAGATGATCGCGACCCAGGATGCGGTCATCGGGATACGCGGCCCGGTCGCCCTACCCGCGGGTGAGGCCGCGATGCTCACCGCGCAGGAGCTCGCCTGCGCCACGCACGTCGCGTACCCGACCGCGATGACGTCTGTGGCGCTGGTCGAGCGGGTCGCGCAGTGCCTGCCGGCCTCGTGGGTGGCGCTGGACCGCGGCGAGTTCACGATGTCGCACCTCAAGGCCGTGGAGAAGGCCACGCGGCATTGCCCGCCGCGGGTCGCCGAGGTGGTCGACGAGCAGGTGGTGGCGTTGGCCGTGGCGCGGGGCTGGACGCCCGGCGAGACCGCGAAGGCCGCCCGCAAGCTGATGATCTCCCTGGACCCGCAAGGTGCGAAGGGTCGCGCCGCGGCCGCGAAGGACGACGCGGACGTGCAGCTCTACCCCGGCGCCGATGAGACGTCTTCCCTCGCTGCCAACGGAGACGCGACCAAGGCGCAGAGAATCATGGACGCGATCAACGACCGCGCCGAAGCGATGGGCCGGGCGGGGGACGGCCGCAACGTCGGCGTTCGCCGCTTCGACGCCCTCGCCGACCTCGTCCTCAACAACACCGGTCAGGGCAGCTCGTCAGTGCGGGTCGAGACCCACGTGCGAATCGACCTCACCACGCTGCTCGGGCTCAACGACAACCCGGGTGAGCTCATCGGCTACGGACCGATCACCGCTGAGACCGCCCGTCTGATCGCCGCCGACTCGATGCTGCGCCGGCTCGTGTTCGATCCGCTCACCGGTGACACTCTCGATCTTGGACTTCGCTCCTACCGGCCCTCCGCCGCACTGAAACGCCTCATCGAAGCGACACACCCGTCGTGCACCATGCCCGGCTGCTCCCGCCCATCGATCCACTGCGAGATCGACCACCGAAAAGAACGTCATGACGGTGGACGCACCGACCGGTGCAACCTCAGACCGCTGTGCAAGATGCACCACCAGATGAAGACCAAGAAGTGGTGGAAAGTCGACGTAAACCCCGACGGATCCGAAGCCTGGACCAGCTATCTCGGCCGCACCTACATCAAGAAGCCCCGCCACTTCCTGCTCCCCGAACCTCTCCCGGAACCCTTGCGGACGGGCGAGAACGGAGTGCTGCCCAGATACGTCACTCGCGAGGCGGCGAGGTATTCGCGGAGCGACGTAAAAGAGCGAGCGTCAGCGAGCGACAGTCGCGGAGCGGATCCCTCGCCGGCTCGCGACCGCACGACACCCGCGCAACATGATGGACGAGCGCGGACCTACGACCAAGCTCGCGCCGTAGGCCTCGTCGCCTAGCTGGGACTCAGCAAGAGAGAATCGTCGTATGAGCGACGACGACTACCGCATCGAGCACGACTCCATGGGCGATGTCCGGGTCCCGAAGGACGCCCTGTGGCGAGCCCAGACCCAGCGTGCGGTTGAGAACTTCCCACTGTCGGGCGTGACGATCGATCCGGCGCTGGTGGGCGCGCTCGGCGCCATCAAGGCGGCGGCGGCCGAGACGAACGCAGAGCTCGGCGTACTGGACAAGGACATCGCTGCGGCAATCGCCGCCGCAGCCACGGACGTCGCCGACGGCAAGCACGACGATGCGTTCCCGATCGACGTCTACCAGACCGGATCCGGCACCTCGAGCAACATGAACGCCAACGAGGTGATCGCAACACTCGCGAGCCGAGCACTCGGCCGCGACGTGCACCCCAACGATCACGTCAACGCGTCGCAGTCCTCCAACGACGTCTTCCCATCGGCGATTCACATCGCCGCGGCGCGATCAATCGTGCGGGATCTGATCCCAGCGCTGCATCATCTCGAGGCGTCGCTGTCACGCAAGGCGGTCGAGTGGGCTGACGTCGTGAAGAGCGGCCGTACCCACCTGATGGACGCGACTCCGGTGACCCTGGGCCAGGAGTTCGGCGGGTACGCGGCCGCGACTGCCTACGGCATCGAGCGCCTCGAGGCATCGCTGCCGCGGATCGGCGAGCTACCGCTCGGCGGCACCGCGGTTGGCACCGGGATCAACACCCCCGCCGGCTTCGCCGCCAGCGTCGTGAACCGCCTCGCAAAGTCAATGGATCTTCCGCTCACCGAAGCGCGCAACCACTTCGAGGCGCAGGGTGCGCGCGACTCACTCATCGAAGCGAGCGGTCAGCTTCGGACGATTGCGGCCGGGCTATACAAACTTGCGAACGATCTGCGGTGGATGTCCTCCGGACCGCGTGCGGGTCTCGGCGAGATCCACCTTCCCGACCTGCAGCCGGGATCGTCGATCATGCCCGGCAAGGTCAACCCGGTCATTCCCGAGGCGGTGTGCCAGATCGTCGCGCAGGTGATCGGCAACGACGCGGCCGTCGCGTTCGGCGGAGCGGCCGGCAACCTCGAGCTCAACGTGATGCTCCCGGTGATTGCGCGCAACCTGCTCGAATCGATCCGGCTGATCGCCAACTGCTCACGTCTGCTCGCCGACCGTTGCATCGACGGCACCACCGCAGATGTCGAGCGATGCAAGGCGTACGCCGAGTCCTCACCGTCGATCGTGACCCCGCTCAACAGCTATATCGGCTACGAGAACGCGGCGAAGGTGGTCAAGAAGGCTGTCGCCGACGGAACCACGGTGCGGCAGGCCGTGGTCGATCTCGGCTTCGTCGGTGACGGCGAGGGCAAGGTCACGGAGGCCCAGCTCGACGAAGCCCTCGACGTACTCGCCATGGCGTACCCGCACGGCCGCTAAGTCCGAAGTAGCACACAACTCCTCCGCTCACTCGCGCCGCTGCGCGTGAATCGCTGCCCGCACGGCTAAAACGGCGAGAGTTGTGTGCTACTTCGAACGAAGGGGCTAGCTGCCGAGGTCTTCCAGCATCTCCGTCACCAGGGCGGCGATCGGCGAGCGCTCCGACCGAACCAGCGTGACGTGCGCGAACAGCGGATGGCCCTTGAGCGCTTCGATCACGGCGGCGACACCGTCGTGGCGACCCACTCGGAGATTGTCGCGCTGAGCGACATCGTGGGTGAGGACGACTCGGGAGTTCGTCCCGATCCGCGACAGCACTGTGAGCAGCACGCCGCGCTCGAGTGACTGCGCCTCGTCGACGATCACAAACGAGTCGTGCAGGCTGCGGCCGCGGATGTGGGTGAGCGGCAGCACCTCGAGCATGTCGCGGTGGATGACCTCGTCGATGACGTGGTCAGGCACGAGTGCACCCAAAGTGTCGAAGACGGCCTGTGCCCAGGGCGTCATCTTCTCAGCCTCGCTACCCGGCAGATAGCCGAGCTCCTGGCCGCCAACCGCGTAGAGCGGACGGAAGACGACGACCTTCTTGTGGAGCCGCTTCTCGAGAACTGCATCGATGCCGGCACACAGGGCGAGCGCCGACTTGCCGGTGCCGGCGCGGCCACCGAGCGACACGATGCCGATCTCCGGGTCCAGCAACAAGTCGAGTGCGATCCGCTGCTCGGCGCTTCGACCGTGGACACCGAACGCCTCGCGGTCGCCGCGTACCAGGCGCAGCGACTTGTCAGGCGTCACGCGCGCCAGGGCGCTGCCACGCTCTGACAACAACACGACCCCGGTGTGGCACGGCAGGTCGCGCGCGGCTTCGAGATCGAGGATCTCCTCGGCGTACAGCGCCGCCACCTCATCGCCCGAGACGTCGATCTCGGTCATGCCGGTCCAGCCCGACTCCACCTGCTCGGCGAGGTACTCCTGCACCGCGATACCGATGCTGGCCGCCTTGATCCGCAGCGGCATGTCCTTGCTGACCAGTACGACGTCGACACCTTCGGCCGCGAGGTTGCCGGCCACCGTCAGGATCCGGGAGTCGTTGCCACCGTGCCGGTATCCGGCCGGCAGCACCGACGCGTCGCTGTGGTTGAGCTCGACCCGCAGCAGCCCACCCACGTCGTTGACCGGGATCGGCTCATCGAGCCGGCCGTGTTTCGCACGCAGGTCGTCGATCAGCCGCAACGACTGCCGCGCGAACCAGCCGAGCTCGGGATGGTTGCGCTTGGCTTCGAGCTCCGCGATCACCACGACCGGAAGCACGACGTCGTGCTCGGCGAAGCGACCGATGGCCGACGGATCGGCAAGCAGCACGCTGGTGTCGAGGACGTATGCGCGGCGGACGTCGGCAGCCGCGGGTTTCCGGCGCTTCGCGGAGGAGGTCCTTGCAGGGGTTGGAACAGCGCTTGACGCGACTGGGGACACGTGGCCTCCGAGGACCCGGCCGACCGGCGGTCAGCCGCTATGCGCCGACGTTACGACTCGTGCGGGCCCGACCGCGCCACCGACACGCCCGAGGTCGGGTGACGAGCAGATGCAGGAGGCGAGCGGGCGGCTAGGCGCCGTGGCGGCGCTCACGCAACGCATAGGAGCGAAGCGCCCGCAGGAAGTCGATCCGCCGGAAGTCAGGCCAGAGTGCGTCGCAGAAGTAGAACTCAGAGTGCGCGCTCTGCCAGAGCAGGAAACCGGACAAGCGCTGCTCACCGGAGGTGCGGATGACGAGGTCCGGGTCAGGCTGGCCGCGGGTGTAGAGGTGGTCCGCGATGTGCTCGACGTCCAGCACCTCGGCGACCTGCTCGAGCGAGGCGCCCTTCGCGGCGTGCTCTTGCAGAAGGCTGCGGACCGCATCGGTGATCTCGCGCCGACCGCCGTAGCCGATGGCGACATTGACGAGCAGGCCGTCCTTGTCCCGCGTGGACTCAGCTGCTTCCTTGAGCGCCCGCACAGTGGTGTCGGGCAAGAGGTCGAGAGCGCCCACGGGATTCACCCGCCAAGGCTGCTCGGGCGCTGCGAGGTCCTGGACCGTCCGCTCGATGATCGAGAGGAGCTGCGCGATCTCGGCGGCAGGCCGCGTGAAGTTGTCGTTCGACAGCAACCACAACGTCACCACCTCGACGCCGGCGTCGCCGCACCAGACCAGCAGGTCCGTGATGTGGTCGGCACCCGCCCGATGGCCGTGAGCGACATCGTCGGCACCCGCCGCCTTGGCCCAGCGCCGGTTGCCGTCGAGGATCACCCCGACGTGGCGGGGCCGAGGTGCATCGGCGAGGTTCGCAACCAGTCGGCGCTCGTACACGCCGTAGACGAGGTCGCGCACGTTCACGAGCGAAGGTTACGCCCGTCAACCTTTTCTCGGCGTGAGACGTTGGATTGACATGATCAACTGCTCGCCCGGCCGCCGCTCACGCCTACGCCGCGTCCAGGTCGGCCTCGCTGCGGGCGGGACCGCTGCCCTCGTCGCGGCGACGGGCGTTCCCGCCACCGCGACGGCTGCTACCCCGGAAACGTCGCTCAACCGGGCCGTCCCGGTCGCGGCAGACACCTACGTCGATCCGGTCGCGAGCACGACGGACGTCTCGGCCTTCGGATCACGCTGGGCGGTGTTCGAGCGACACAACGCGGTCGGGCGCGCCCTCGATCCGACCGGACAGCTGATCGCGGTGACGGCCGAAGGCAAGCGACAGGTGTTCGGCCAGGTCACGCCGGACATGAGCGACTTCTCGCTGTCCGGACACACACTCACGGCGAGTAGTGGGCGAGACGCTTCGCGCGTCTATTGGTGGCAGCCGAGGAGCGGAGCCACGCGGGGGGCGTACTCAGCGGGCCTCGTCGCGGGTGACGATCGCTATCTGTCGTCGGCGCCGGACGGCTGGGTCGAGGTCGACCCAGCCGGCATGCTCCATGACATTGCAGTCGGCAGCGGTGCGTCGCGAACACTCGGCAATCCGTTCGCTACCGCCGCGGACGTGAGCGGCGTGTCCGGGCCGACCGGGATCGTCGTGTGGAATGCCAGCAAGATCGACTTCGTGTCTTTTGCGACCGGTGCCGTCACTCCCCTCGACGTCTCGAATCTGACCAACCTTCCCGGCGGCACGAACACCTCCCGGTGCTGGTCGGTGTCATCGAGCGCAGTCGCGTGTGGCTCGTACTACGACACCGGCGAGGACAACTCCGGCCTGCGCAATGTGTTCGTCGACCCCCTCGACGGCTCCCCGTCCTACGCCGTCAGCACTGCTTGCCCGGCCGCTGCGACGATGCAGGGCGGCAATGCCGGATGGCTGTCGTGCAAGGGCAAGCTGCGGGTGATCGGCAAGGGGGCGACCGCCGTCTCGCCCAGGACGATTGCCACCGCGCCGTTGGCGGGTCTCGGCGGCTACCTCACCACCAGCGCGTCACGTCACGCGGGACGGCTTGTCTCCGCCGACGCCAAGAGAAGCACGACCGTCTTGGCCGCGACCCACGACGAGAGCGAGGCCACCGCCTTCTCCCTCACCAACGGCACCATCATGTGGATCGAAAATGACTCGTCAACTGCGCCTGCCGCGGTCCACCGACGATCAATCGCACCCCACGACTTCGGACAAGGAACGACGACCGGGAAGAGCCACGAGGTGTCTGTCTCGCGCGCCCTCCGCGGCGGGATCGCGGCGGTCGGAGACACGATCGCCTATCCGACGACGCTGACAAACTCCTCCGTCGGCGAGAACGGCGGCGAGACACTTCGCGTCGTCGCACCGACTCGCAGTGCGACGATCACCGGGGTGGACCGCTATCTGCCCATCGGGCTCGGAGACCACCGCGTCGTGTACTACACGGATTCCACCCACGTAAGAATTCTCAACCTGAGGACCCGGACGACGCAGGCGCTGAGCGTCACCGGTGCCGCGATCAGCGGCCATTGGCTCGCGTACGGGGACAGCGCCGGGACGATCCGTCTCAAGAACCTCGACACCGGTGTCGCGCGAACTGTCCGCACCAACGTCGACCTGGTCGAGGATGAGCTCTTCGTGCACGACCAGGTCGTGGGATGGAACGCCTACGCCGCGGGCACCACCCATCGGCTCGGGTTCTATCGGGACATGGCGCAGGGCACCGGGACCAACGAGCTGCCGACCGCCGACAACGTCTGGCAGCTCAGCGATGCCGGCATCGTCCTCGAACACAAAGCAGGCAACGGCGCCGACGGTGCCCCGAGCTTCCCCGGTCCTCGGTCCCTGCGATTCCACCCGAACATGAGCTTCACGTTGCGCCCCTACGACTCCGGCGCCGACAACCCCCTCCCGATCATCGCCAACTATGCGATCGCCGGCCCACAGGTTGCTGCGGGAATCGTCGCGTGGATCGACCAGCACGGTCGGCTCAGGGCCTCCGCGCTGAGCTAGCGAAACCGCAGAGCAGGTCCGTACGTCTGATCGACAACACGTCGACAGACAGGACTGACATGGACCGGCTCGCTTCTCGTCTAGGTATCGTGGCCATCGCGCTGCTCGCCGTCATCACGGCGTCGATTGCAACCGTGGTCGCGGTGGACTCCGGAGGCGGACCTGCGCAAGCGACGTCCCCCGCGACCGGCCGAACGATCTCGGTCAGCGGCGAGGGCTCGGTGCAGGGCGTACCGGACACCTTGGTCGCCAGCTTCCGCGTGCACGACAAGGCGATCGACGTCCAGTCAGCACTGGACGCTGCCGCAACCGATGTGCGCCAGGTCATTGCCGTGCTCGGCCACCAAGGAGTGGCCCGTCGCGACATCCAAACGACGGACCTGTCGCTCGACACGGCGTACGACGATCACGGGCACATCGACGGCTACGAGGCGAGCGAAACGCTGTCGGTGCGGATCCATCCGCTCGACCATGTCGGCAGCATCATCTCTGCGGCGGCGACGTCTGCCGGAAACTCCGTCAGCATCGACGGGCTGTCCCTCGACATCACCGACGACGCCACACTGCTCGATGCTGCGCGCGGCAAAGCGTTCGCCGCTGCCAAGGCCGCCGCGGCCCGCGACGCCACTCTTGCCGGCGAGCACCTCGGTCAGGTCCTGACCGTCAAGGAGACGATCGACGGCTCAACGGCACCGCAACCTCTGTATGGAGAGTCAGACGGGTTCGCCGCATCCGCGAAGTCGATCGCGATCCGGCCCGGCCAGCAGCCGGTGAGTGTCCACCTCGCCGTGGTGTGGACGCTGCAATAGCTAGGACAGGCGCTGCTCAAGCGCGGCAAGCTGGTCCCACAGCGCCGCCGGCGTGTGAGAACCGAACTGCTCGTAGTGCGGGTGCACCAGGGCAGCCTCTTCGCGCCAGGTCTCGACATCGACGGTGAGCAACACATCGAGCTGCTCGTCGCTGAGCTCGAGGCCGTCGACGTCGAGCGATGCGCGTGACGGCACGCGGCCGATCGGGGTCTCTTCGGCGTCGGCGGTGCCTTCGATGCGGTCGCTGATCCACTTGAGGACTCGGCTGTTCTCACCGAACCCGGGCCAGACGTACTTGCCGTCGGCATCCTTGCGGAACCAGTTCACGAAGTAGATCCGCGGCAGCTTGGCGGCATCGGCGGACGCGCCGATCTTCAGCCAGTGCGCGAAATAGTCGCCCATGTTGTAGCCGCAGAACGGCAGCATCGCGAATGGGTCGCGTCGCAGCTCGCCCAGCTTGTTCTCCGCAGCCGCGGTGCCCTCGGACGCGACGTTGGAGGCAAGGAAGACACCGTGCTCCCAGTCGAATGCCTCGGTCACCAGCGGCACGCTGCTCGCGCGACGGCCACCGAAGAGGATCGCGTCGATCGGCACGCCGCTCGGGTCTTCCCACTCAGGCGCAATCGTCGGGCACTGCGACGCCGGAGCCGTGAAGCGCGCGTTGGGATGGGCGGCCGGCTCGCTCGAGTCGGGGGTCCAGTCGCGACCCTTCCAGTCCGTGAGGTGGGCCGGCGGGGTGTCGGTCAGTCCCTCCCACCACACGTCACCGTCATCGGTGAGCGCGACGTTGGTGAAGATGCAGTTCGCGTGCAGGGTGTCGATGGCGTTCTTGTTGGTGGTGACGCCGGTGCCGGGCGCAACGCCGAAGAAGCCCGCCTCAGGGTTGATCGCACGCAGTCGGCCGTCGTCCCCGAACCGCATCCAGCAGATGTCGTCGCCGACGGTCTCGGCCTTCCAACCGGGCAACGTCGGCTGGAGCATCGCGAGGTTGGTCTTCCCGCAAGCGCTCGGGAAGGCCGCTGCGATGTAGCGGACGGCGCCGGCCGGCGAGGTCAGCTTGAGGATCAGCATGTGCTCGGCGAGCCAACCCTCGTCCCGCCCCATCACGCTGGCGATCCGCAGTGAGTAGCACTTCTTGCCGAGCAGCGAGTTGCCGCCGTAGCCGGAACCGTACGACCAGATCATCCGCTCTTCGGGGAAGTGCGAGATGTACTTGTTCTCGTTGCACGGCCACGCCACGTCTTCCTGCCCGGGCTCGAGCGGCGCACCGACGCTGTGCAGCGCGGGCACGTAGACGGCGTCGTCACCCATCGCCTTGAGGACGTGGGTGCCCATCCGGGTCATGATCTTCATGGACATGACCACATAGGCGCTGTCGGTGATCTCGACGCCGAACATCGGGCTCTCCGCGGTGA
>DATAUF010000073.1:0-49548 GCA_036268405.1 Mycobacteriales bacterium | reverse complement strand
CCCATTAAAGCGGTACGCGAGCTGGGTTTAGAACGTCGCGAGACAGTTCGGTCCCTATCCGCCGCGCGCGCAGGAAACTTGAGAAGGGCTGTCCCTAGTACGAGAGGACCGGGACGGACGAACCTCTGGTGTGCCAGTTGTCCTGCCAAGGGCACGGCTGGTTGGCTACGTTCGGAAGGGATAACCGCTGAAAGCATCTAAGCGGGAAGCCTGCTTCAAGATGAGGTCTCTCACAGGGTTAACCTGGTAAGGCCCCCGCCAGATCAGCGGGTTGATAGGCCGGAAGTGGAAGGGCGGCAACGCTCGGAGCTGACCGGTACTAATAGGCCGAGGGCTTGACTACAACACTTTATGCTTCGCGTCCACTGTGCGGTTCCCGAGATGCGGTCGGTATTTTCGACCGGGTCGGGAAACCGACCTGTACATCTCAATAGAGTTTCGGCGGCAAATAGCGCAAGGGAAACGCCCGGTCCCATTCCGAACCCGGAAGCTAAGCCTTGAAGCGCCGATGGTACTGCCCTGGTGACGGGGTGGGAGAGTAGGACGCCGCCGGACATCTTCACGAAAGGCCACCCGTTAACCCGGGTGGCCTTTCGTGGTTGTCTGGGCATTCGCCGTACCGATAACGATGGGTAAGGAGCTCGCAGTGCCCCCGCCGCCGCGCCGCAGTCCGACCGGCTCAAGCGGCCGTGGCAACAATGCCGGCGGAGGTCCGGTGCGACGGCCGCGTCCGGATGCCGAGCGGGAGCGCCCACCGCGGCCCAACGAGCCACAACTGGCCGATGACATCCGAGCCCGCGATCTCGACCGCTTCGTGATGGCTGGGCTGCGCAGCCTCGGTGACGGACTCGCTGAGGCGGTCGCACGACATCTGGTTGCTGCCGGACGGGCGCTCGACGAGGACCCTGAGCTGGCATTGACGCACGCGCGCTATGCGCGAGCGCTTGCACCCCGCATCGCATCGGTGCGCGAGGCGGTCGGCGTCGCCGCGTACCACACGGGTGACTTCGCGACCGCCCTCGCCGAGCTGCGCGCGGTGCGCCGCATGACCGGGGACCCGACGTACCTGCCGGTGATGGCCGACTGTGAGCGCGGCCTGGGGCGCCCCGAGCGCGCCCTTGCGCTGGTCCGGGACCCGGATGCCCGGAGGTTGTCTGCCGCTGAGCGAGTCGAGCTCGCGATCGTGGAGTCAGGTGCGCGCCGGGACCGCGGCGAGATGAGCGCCGCAGTCGTCGCGCTGCAAGGTCCCGCACTGCGCCGTCGCGAGGTCACCGACTGGACCGTCAGGCTTTGGTACGCCTACGCGGCTGCGCTCGAGGATGCCGGGCGACTGGACGAGGCGCGGGAGTGGTTCGCGTCAGTCTCTGCAATCGATGACGACGGCGAGACCGATGCGGATGAGCAACTGGACCGGCTCAGCTGATCAGGCGGTCGCGCCTTCGACGGAGTCCAGCCAGCGGTTGATCCCGTTGATGTTGGCGGCCGTGGAGTTGAGCAGCTCGAACTTCGCGTCGAGCTCCGGGTCGGTGTAGAGCCGCCCGTAGCGCTCGGCGGTGCGTTCGCGCAGCATGGTGATCGCATGGTCGAGATCGAGAGCGTCGGTACGGGTCTCGCGCACCAGGCCGACCCAGACCTGGAGCTCCTCTGCGGCCTCATCGAGAGCCGATCCGACGTGCTCGACCGGGCCGAAATGGCTGAACAGCAGGCGCTGCGGCGCCAAGTCGGCGAAGTGGCGCAGCGAGGCCAGGGTGGTTTCGAGGTCGAAGTCAGGCGGCGGCGTCGACGGCTTGATCGCCCCGGTCTCCGGGATGAACACTCCCGCCGCGTCCCCGACGTACAGATCGCCGCTCTGCGAGTCGAGCAGGCCGACGTGGTGCTGTGCGTGGCCAGGGGAGTAGTACGTCGTGAGCGTGCGGCCCCCGCCCAGATCGATCTCGCCGACGTCGTCAACCGCTCGGATCCGGCCGCTGTCGGTCGGGCGCAGCTCGCCGAACACGCTGTCCATCAGGTCCCCGAACACCCGGTGGGCGCTGCTCATGAGCTTCGTGGGGTCGGCCAGGTGGCGGGCGCCCCGCTGATGCACGACGATCTCCGCGTTCGGATACGCCTCCGCAAGATCACCCACCCCGCCGGCGTGGTCGAGATGGATGTGCGTGACCGCAATCGTCGCGAGGTCGGTGCGCCCGATCCCCAGGGCGTCGAGTGCGCGTTGCACCGCCGGTGCTGATCGCGCCGTACCGGTCTCGATGAGACAAGGCCGATCGCTGGCGATGAAATAGCCGGCGGTGATGCCTTCGTACCCAGACATCAACGTGTCCAGGCAATGTACGTCGTGCCCCAGGTCAACCGTCACCACGCGTTCGGAGTCCACGACTTTCAGTCTGCGCCTGGTCATCCACAGCCCGATCGATGACCCCTCGGGAGCGTCGTGGCGCAGCGCCACCGTCGAGACTCCGACAACGAAGGAGACTTGGATGGCGCCGGCGACTGCCGCCCCGAAGAGGGTGGCGCAACGGAAGACTCAGATCGAGCATCGAAACGAGGTGGCAATCACGGGGCGGCTCTCTGCCATGGCCGAGGCTCGCGAGCTGCCGAGCGGTGACGAGGTGGTTGCCTGGCGGATCATCGTGGACCGGCCCGCGGGCGCGGAGCGTGCCGGGATCGACGCCGTCGACTGCGTGGCGTTCAACGCCCGGGTGCGCCGCGCGGCGCTGCGATGGCAACCGGGGGAGACGATCGCGGTCGAGGGCGCGCTTCGGCGGCGATTCTGGCGCTCGCCCTCGGGGACGGCCAGCCGGTTCGAGGTCGAAGTGGCCCGCGCGACCCGGGGCGGCTAGCCGGCGTCGGCGAACGCTCTGATCAGCAGCCCGGTCGCAGGCTTCGGGACGAACAGCGTCGACTTCCTCGGCATCCGGTCGCCCGCCGCCGCCACCGCGGCGACGTCCGCGACCGGCGTGGGGTTGAGCAGCAGCGCGGTGCCGCCGCTCGCGCGGGCGGCGGCGATCGCGGCTGGTACGTCGTGGTGGAACTCCACGACCTGCTCGGAGTCCTCCAGCTGCCACAGGTCCCCAATGAGGAGCGTGTGCGCGACTGCGACATCGAGCGCGCGCCACGCTGCGGAGCGTTCGGCCGGCACCGCGGCAGCGAGCCGGTCGGCATCCGGGTCGGTGAGCAACCACGCCGCGTCGCCGTCGGTCAGCACGAACGCCGTGCCGAGAGCTCCCGCCTTCGCGAGGGCTTCGGTTGCGGCGTCGACCCCGCCTGCGATCTCGGCGACCGTGAATCCCGCTGCTGCCAGCTCTGCGGCTCGGGCGGGCGCGAGCCCGGGCACCGCGCGGTGGATTGCGTGCACCTCCGGGCCGAAAGCGGAGCCGTCCACCAAAAACGCGAGCCCCAGGTCCCAGGCCCCGGACCCTTCGCCGGCCGCGTGGCGGTCCGCCTGGTAGCGCAGAAACGTCGCATAGCGGTGGTGCCCGTCTGCGATGACGGCGCGTCGCGGATGCAGATCAGCGGCGATTGCCTCGAGCGCGGCCGGGTCGGTGACCGCCCACAGCCTGTGGTGGGTGCCGTCCGGAGTCGTGGCTTCGACAAGCGGTGCGGCGGTTCCGGCTTCGGCGACCGCCTGGCTTGCGGCACCGCCGCCGTCGTAGACCAGGAAGATCATCTCGAGGTCAGCGGCGGTGGCGCCCATCAACGCCAGCCGGTCAGCGACGGGTCCCGCCATCGTGTTCTCGTGCGGCAGGACGATCTGGTCCTCGGCAGGGGTCAGCCCGAGGGCGCCGACGAGTCCGCGCTGGGTGTGTCCGTCGGCTTGCTGCTCGTAGATGTAGAGCGCGGGCTGGTCATCCGGGACGAGCGTGCCGTCCGATCGCCAGGCCGCCAGCAGGCGTCCGGCGGCGGCGTACCGGCTGTCGGGCCCGTCGTCGTCGCGGGGGAGCGTCAGCCGGACCACGTTCGACGGATCCCGTGCCTCGAGCTCGGCCTGCTCGTCGGCATCGATCACGTCGTACGGCGGCGCCAGCACGTCGGTTAGCGACGCCGCCGAGCTGTAACGCAGCGCGCGGAACGGCGCCAGGATGAGGCCATCGGGCCGCGGGACGCCGGATGAGTCGGTCTGGGTCATGCAGGGATTTTACGGGTCACAACCCGAGGACGGATCTGAGCCGCAGCATGTCCCGCATCGAGGCTGAGACGTGTACCCGCCCGCGAAGCCAGGCTGTGATGAAGTCCTCCTGACCGTTGGCGAGGGCGATCAGATCGTCACTGTCGAGCGCAAGGCGGACGTCGGTGCCCGGGTCGTCCGCATCGGGTGCCAGCTCGACCAGGTCGTGGACTCCGGCCGCATCCAGACGTGCGCTGAATGCGATGTCGAGATCACGGACCCGGCACAGGACGGTGCGATCCGGGATGTGCTTGGCCCGCAGTGCGGGATCGACGCCGTCGACCGTGTCGGCGAGCTGGTCGAGCGCCGCGCGGCACTGCTTGAGCGTCGCCACAACGGGCCACGCTAACGGGTCCGTGCTCCTGCGCTCACGTCGGCTACCGTCGTCGGGTGGAAGACGCAGGGCCACAGGCCGATGAGGCGACCGGCGTTGCCTCAGTGGATGCCGCACTCGAACGGCTTCGTGATGTCGAGGCGGCCCCGGTAGAGACCCATGTCGAGATCTTCGACGATGTGCAGCGGCGACTGCACGACGCGCTCGCCGAGCTCGACGACGGGCAGTAGGAACCAGGTCCTCGCGATGGCTTCGAAGACCCGCCTCGATGTCGAGCTCGTACGTCGTGGTCTGGCGCGGTCCCGGCAGGACGCCCTTGACCTCGTCGCGCAGGGCCGCGTCAAGGTCGGCGGGATGCCCGCCAGCAAGGCGGCGACCGCGGTCGACGCCGCGACTCCGCTCCACGTCGCTGCTGTCCAGGGCGAGTCAACGGTCTCCCGCGGCGCGCACAAGCTCGCCGGCGCTCTCGATCACTGGCCCGCCCTGCCGGTCGCCGGGCGCCGCTGTCTGGACGCCGGCGCCTCGACGGGCGGCTTCACTCAGGTGCTGCTACGTCGTGGCGCCCGCGAGGTCGTCGCGGTCGATGTCGGCTACGGCCAGCTCGCGTGGTCTCTCGCGAGCGATCCGAAGGTCCGGGTGCTAGATCGCACGAACGTCCGCACCATTACCCCCACGATGATCGGCGGGTCGGTCGAGCTTGTCGTCGCCGACCTTTCGTTCATCTCCCTCACCACGGTGCTCGGTGCGCTCATCGGCTGCCTTGGTGTCGGCGGCGACCTCGTCGTGATGGTCAAGCCACAGTTCGAGGCCGGCCGCGACGCGGTTGGGGCCGGCGGCGTCGTCCGCGATCCCGCGTTGCGCGCCGCCGCAGTGGCGAAGGTCGCCGGATGCGCGAATGATGCGGGACTGGGGACAGTGGGCGTCGTTGCGAGCCCGCTGCCAGGGCTGGCCGGCAACGTCGAGTACTTCCTGTGGTTGCAAGCAGGTGCCGACCCGCCGGATGACGCGGCCATCGCCGGCGCCGTCTCGACGGGGCCGCAGTGAGCGCCGCCGGCCGAGCGGTGCTCCTCGTGGTGCACACGCGTCGTCCCGGCGCCGCCGCGGCGGCGCGAGAGCTCGGTGACCGGTTGTACGCCGCCGGGCACGTCATCAGGGTGATCGACTCCGAGGCCGAAGAGGTGGGCTGCTCGGGCGCGGTAATCGTGCCGGACGACGCGGGCTCTGCAGCCGGTGCAGAGCTGGTCGTGGCGTTCGGTGGTGACGGGACGTTGTTGCGCGCCGCGGAGTACGCCAGGCCGCAGAACACTCCGTTGCTCGGCGTCAACCTCGGACATGTGGGCTTTCTCGCCGAGGCAGATCCGACGTCGCTGGACCTCGCGGCAACGAAGATCCTGGCCGGCGACTACGAGGTCGAAGAGCGGCTCGCGCTTGACGTCCGCGTGCTGAGAGATGGCGCGGAGGTGCTGCGCGACTGGGCCCTCAATGACGTCTCGGTGGAGAAGGACAGCCGCGAGCACATGGTCAACCTGATCCTCGAGATCGACGGGCGGCCGCTGTCCAGGTGGGGGTGCGACGGTCTCGTCTGTGCGACGCCGACCGGTTCGACGGCGTACGCGTTCTCCGCCGGCGGCCCCGTGGTCTGGCCATCCGTGCAGGCGGTCCTCGTCGTACCGATCAGCGCCCACGCCCTGTTCGCACGGCCGCTGGTCGTGTCACCGGCCTCAACAGTCGCGATCGAGCTCGCGGACCCGGCGTCGAGCGCTGTGCTGTTCTGTGACGGTCGCCGCACCCACCCGCTGCGCGCTGCCGACAGGCTCGAGATCGTGCCGAGCGACGAGCCGGTCCGGCTGGTCAGGCTTCGTGGTGCACCGTTCACCGACAGGTTGGTCGACAAGTTCAAGCTCCCGGTGCAGGGTTGGAGCGGGCGCTAGCGCGGCAGAACCGTCACTGGCTGCCGGTTGATTCGTTGGTCGGTCGAAGACCTCGTCCGCCGGCGTCCATGTCAGGCTTGACCGTGGAGGCAACCAGGATGCCGGGACAGGGCAGGACGTTGGGCCGTCGCGGCCTACTGGGCGCCGCTGCTGCTGGCACCGCCTACGCGCTGGTTCCTGGTGCCGCGGCGGACGCCGCAACGCCCGGCAACACGGGTCCATTGCACGATGTCCCGGTCACGGTGCCGAAGGACCACGCGCTCCATGCGCTGCGCCGGCTGGGCTACGGACCAACCCCTGCGGACCTCGCGACCGTCCGCAAGATGGGGGTCAGCGGCTGGTTCGACCACCAACTAGCGGGTGGGACCGATCTTCACGAGACCCTGCTGGGCCTGATGTTCCCGCTCCTGTCGATGGCGTCCAACAAGATCGAAAGCGCCTACAACGGTGACGTCTATGGGGCGGTCCAGTCATATGAGTGGGCGACGCTGTCGCGCTCGATGTACTCCGAGAACCAGGTGCTCGCTCGGCTGACGGAGGTCTGGCTCGACCATTTCAACGTCTGCTCGCTGGTCGAGAAGCCGTTCCTGCCTTGGTCCCGCTTCACCTACGACACCGCCGTCGTTCGTCCGCGCGCAGCCGGTTCGTTCGTCGACCTGCTCGAGGCGGTCCTGCGGTCACCCGCGATGTTGACCTATCTCGACCAGTGGCTCTCGACGAAGACGTACCCGATCGAGAATCTGGCCCGCGAGAACCTCGAGCTGCACACTGTCGGGCTCGGCAACTTCACCGAGCGCGACGTCAAGGCCTACGCGAAGCTGCTCACCGGCTGCACGATCGATCCGAAGACTGCTGAGTACGCATACCGGACGGACGTTCACTGGACCGGCCGGCTTGAGATCCTCGGATTCACCGCGGCCAACCGGTCGCCCAACGGAGAGCACCTCGTACGGTCCTTCGCGGAGTACCTCGCCCACCGTCCGGCGACAGCTCGCAACGTCGCTAGGCGGCTGCTCGTCCACTATGTCGAGGATCACCCCTCCACGGGTCTGGTCGACCGGGTGGCCCGTCACTACTTGCGCCATGGCACCGATATCGGCGCGACCCTGCGGTTCATCGTCGAGCAGCCCGAGTTCTTCGCCAGTCGCGGGCGAAAGACCCGTCGCCCTGGTGACACCTTCGCCGCGGCGGTTCGCGGACTCGGCTGGACCTGGCCACAGCTGCCCGACCTCGGCGGTTTCAGCTCCGCGACAGTCCATGGTTGGGGTGCGTACCTGTCGTTTCTTCGCTCGGCGGGTCATGTCCCGTCGGAATGGTCTCCCCCGAACGGGTACCCGCAGGTCGGCGCGGCGTGGCTGAACTCCAACACCACTCTTCAGGTGTGGCAGCTGCTCGGCTGGCTGTCCGACGCCAACACGGGTGGGCCGTTCGAGAAGGACGGCGGGCCGGCAGCGACCGCCTGGCACTCCGGCGTCACCATCGACGGCATCATCGCGGCGGCCGCCCATCGCATTCTCGGCCAGGCAATGCGGCCCGCGCACCGGCGTGCCATTGCAGCCATGGTCGGACTGCCCCCCGCCACCAAGCCGGGCTCCAGCTGGCGCTTCGGCGGTACGCCCACGCACGCGGCGATCCATTTCGGAATCCTGGCCAGCGAATACATGGCGGTCCGGTGAGCGCCGCCGAGGAATGCTCGCTCTCGCGCCGAGGAATGCTCGCCAAGGGCGGAGCAGTCGGGTTGGCCGCGCTCGCGGCGCCGTCAGTGGTTCCGCGCTTTGCTTTCGCGGCAGACACCTCGGACAGCAAGCGACCACCGGGAACCCTCGTCGTGCTGTTCCTGCGCGGCGCGGTCGACGGCCTGTCACTCGTCGTCCCGCACCATGACAAGGCGTACTACGCCGCCCGTCCGACGCTGGCGATTCCCGCAAACAAGGTGCATGACCTCGACGGTCGCTTCGGGCTGCACCCCTCGCTACAGCCTTTGATACCGCTGTGGCGACACAACGAGCTCGCGATTGTGCACGCGACCGGGATGCTCACGACGGCTGACTACTCCCACTTCGACGCACAGGCGACGATGGAGGCAGGCGCCGACGACCCGGGGTTGGGAACGGGCTGGCTCGCCCGGCATCTGCTGTGTCGCCCGCAAGCCCGCGACACGTTCCGTGCGGTGTCCGTCGGTCAGCACGTCGCCGCGAGCCTCGTCGGCTGGCCTCATGTGACGGCGATGACGGGCCTGGCAGGGTTCCAGCTCTCCACCGTCGATGCCGCCTACGACCGTGTCATGCACTCACTTGACCGGCTCTACAGCGACCGCGGCCGGCCTGCCACGGCGGCGGCGGCAGAGACCTTCGACGCGCTTCGCCGGGTCGCCGCGGTTCGCGCCGCGCCGTACACGCCGGGAAACGGTGCGGCCTACCCGCGTTCGCCACTGGGAGCGTCGCTGCTGGACATCGCCCGGGTCCTCAAGGGCGTCAAGCAGACCGAGGCCGTCACCGTGGACGCCATCGGTGGCTGGGACACTCACGTCGCACAGAACGCCGTGTTGCCCACGCTCCTTTCAGACCTCGCTGCATCACTGGTGGCGTTCACCACCGACCTCGGCCACCAGATGCGACGTACGACGATCGTCGTGATGAGCGAGTTCGGCCGTCGCGTCGAGGAGAACAGCGGAGGCGGCACCGACCACGGCCACGGCAACGTGATGTTCGTGCTCGGGAAGGGGATCGACGGCGGGAAGGTATTCACACACTGGCCCGGCCTGGGGGAGACGAAGCTCGACTACGGCGACCTTGCCGTGACAACCGACTACCGCCAGGTGGTCGGCGACCTGGTCGCCCATCGGCTTGACAACCCCCATATCTCCCGGGTTTTCCCCGGCCTGCGCTTCCACCCCGTCGGGATCGCAACCGCCTAGGCTTCGTTCGTGCTCATCGAGCTGCGGATGCGCGGGCTCGGCGCGATCGACGAGGCGACCCTCTCGTTCGGGCCTGGCTTCACCGCCGTCACCGGCGAGACCGGGGCCGGCAAGACGATGCTGCTCACCGGGCTCGGTTTGCTTCTCGGCGGTCGCGCCGACAGCGCCCTGGTGCGTGCCGGCCACGAGCGGACCGAGGTCGAAGGACGGTTTCGCGTCGATCTTGGTGGTCCCGTTGCCGCGCTCGTGGAGGAGGCGGGCGGCCAGCTCGACGGCGATGAGCTGCTGATCGCCCGCACCATTTCCGCCGATGGCCGGTCGCGGGCCTTTGTCGGTGGGCGCAGCGTGCCGGTCTCGGTGCTCGGCACACTTGCCGACGATCTGGTCACCGTGCACGGCCAGTCCGACCAGCGAGGCCTGCTGCGGCCCAGCGTCCAGCGAGGGGTGCTGGACCGATTCGCCGGCTCCGCCGCCGGCGAGCCGCTGACGCAGTACCGCGCGGCGTTCGCCGAGCTGGCCGCTGTGCGCGCGGAGCTCGACGTCGTGACCGGCAGCCGTCGGGAGCGAACCCTCGAGGCCGACGCGCTGCGCCACGGGCTCTCGGACATCGAAGCGGTCGAGCCGGTCGCCGGCGAGGACGTGGCATTGGCAGCCGACGTGGCACGACTCAGCCACGCCGAGGCGTTGCGTGCCGCCGCTGTCGCCGCACGACGGGCGCTGCAAGGTGAGGAAGACGAGGAGGCCAATGATGCGCTGGGGCTGACGGCAGCCGCGCGAGGCGACCTCGAGATGGTGCGCGGCCATGACGCGGCGCTCGATGAGCTCGCCGAGCGGCTCGCCGGCGTCTCATACCAGCTCTCGGACGTAGCGAGCGACATCGGCGCGTACCTCGACCGGCTCGAGGCCGACCCCGCGCGGCTTGCGGTCACACAGGAGCGGATCGCCAAGATCTCAGGGCTGACCAAGCGGTACGGCGCCACGGTTGCCGACGTGCTCGCCTGGGCCGAGCAGGCGCGCGAGCGGTTGGCGAGCCTCGCCGACGATGACGGATTGGTCGTCGCCCTGGGCCAACGGCGCGATGCTGTGCTGGCGCGTCTCACCGACAGTGCCGGGCGGCTCTCGCGCGCTCGTGTCGCTGCGGCGGCCCGGCTGGAGACCGCGGTGTCGGAGGAGCTGAGCGGGTTGGCGATGCCGAACGCGTCGGTGCCGGTCGTCGTCGCGCGGCGGGACGACCCGCATGGCATCTCGGTCGAGGGGACGACTGTCGCGTTCGGGCCGGCGGGCGTCGACGACGTCGAGTTGCGACTCGTTGCACATGACGGCGCCCCGGGCCGGCCGCTGCACCGGGGGGCCTCGGGTGGTGAGCTCTCCCGGGTGATGCTCGCGCTCGAGATCGTCCTCGCCGGCGCGGACCCGGTGCCGACGTTTGTCTTCGACGAGGTCGACGCGGGGGTGGGCGGACGGGCGGCGGTGGAGGTCGGCCGGCGGCTGGCCGCGTTGTCCTCGACGGCTCAGGTGCTGGTCGTCACGCATCTGCCCCAGGTCGCGGCGTTTGCCGACCAGCAGATCGTGGTTGCGAAGCCCGACCGGGGGTCGGAGACCTCGAGTGCGGCAGTGTCGGTCGACGGTGAGGACCGGCTCCGTGAGCTGTCACGCATGCTCGGCGGTCAGGAGGACTCCGAGCTGGCTCGCGGTCACGCGGAGGAGCTGCTCGAAACCGCGGCGCAGGCGAAACAGGCCCCCCCGTCCGATCCGGTGGCGAAGCAGAAGCGCTGATCCTGAGTCGCGAACCGGGCCACTGCGGCGCCCTCTGGCAGACTCCGGGGTGATGAGGCTCGCGACGCTGCGCCGTACGCGCGCCGGCGACCAACCGCCGGGCGTGGTCGGACACGTGCGTCTGGACCGGCGTACCAAGAACCTCAGCCGCCGGCTTCGCCCCGGTGACATCGCGGTGATCGACCACGTCGACCTCGATCGGGTGGGTGCTGAGGCCCTCGCTGCGCGCAAGGTCGGAGCGGTCATCAACGTCGCGCCGAGCGTGTCCGGGCGCTATCCGAACCTGGGGCCCGAGATCCTGCTCGAGGCCGGTGTCCCGCTGATCGACGGCGTCGGACCGGAGGCGTTCGCCCGACTTCGTGAGGGCGACGAGGTCCGCATCGACGCGGACACGGTGTACGACCTCGACGGCTTGATCCTCGCAAAGGGGGTCAGGCAGACCACCGAGACCGTCGCGCTGGCCATGGCGGAAGCTCGTGTCGGACTCTCTGCTCAGCTCGAGGCATTCGCGTCGAACACGATGGAGTACCTCCGCCGCGAGCGCGATCTGCTCCTGGACGGCGTCGGCATCCCCGACCTGCGTACCTCCTTCGACGGCCGGCACGTCCTCGTCGTCGTGCGCGGCTACCACTACCGCGAGGACCTCATCGCACTGCGTCATTACGTGCGTGAGTACAAGCCGATCCTGATCGGGGTCGACGGCGGTGCGGACGCGTTGCTCGAGGAGGGGTTCAAGCCTCACGTGATCGTCGGCGACATGGACTCGGTCACCGATGTCGCGCTGTGCTGCGGCGCCGAGATCGTGGTGCACGCCTACCGCGATGGCAGGGCACCAGGCCTCGCCCGCGTGCAGGAGCTCGGCATCGACCCTGTCGTCTTTCCGGCGGCCGGCACGAGCGAGGATGTTGCGCTGCTGCTCGCCGATGACGGCGGGGCGACGTTGATCGTCGCGGTTGGGACACACGCCACCTTGATCGAGTTTCTCGACAAGGGGCGGGCAGGGATGGCCAGCACCTTCCTCACTCGCCTGCGGGTCGGCGGCAAGTTGATCGACGCGAAGGGTGTCAGCAGGCTCTATCGTGCCCGGATCCCGGCGTACAGCCTCGTGCTGCTCGTGCTCGCCACCGTGCTCGCCTTCCTGGTGGCGCTGTACGTCACGCCGGGCGGCAGCCTGTATCGCGAGTACTTCGCGACGGACTGGGATCACTTCACGCGATGGGTGCACGGACTGCTGTGATCGACTTTCGGTACCACATCGTCTCCCTGGTCGCTGTCTTCCTGGCGTTGGCACTCGGGCTCTTCCTGGGCAGCACCAGCCTGCAGAGCACGGTCACCCACAGCCTGCAGAAACAGGCCGACAGGGTCACGACCGAGAACCAATCGCTCGAGGGCAAGAACGGCCAGCTCGGCCAGGAGCTCTCCGCGAGCCAGGCCTTCGCGGACGCGGTCGAGCCGTACGCCGTCAGCGACAAGCTGGTCGACGCGGGCATCGCGGTGGTGTCTGCTCCGGGGGTCGACGACGGCGACCGCAGCGCGCTGATCCACACGCTGGTCCTCGCTGGCGCCACGGTCACTGCCGATGTGCGGCTGCAGTCCTCCTACCTCGATCCGAACCAGGACGCCACGCTCGCCCAGCTCGCGAGCCAGCTCGCCGGAACGCATCCGCTGCCGACGGGGGACGGCGCGACTCAAGCCGGCACCGAGCTTGCGCGCGCACTGGTAACCCGACCCGGCGCGAGGATCACTTCGACGCGACGGATCGAGCTGATCCTCAGCACTCTCACCGACGCCAAGATGATCTCGGTGTCGGGGAACGCACCGGTGCGCCCCGCCGACCTGGTCGTGGTTCTGGTGCCGGTTGGCTCGGCACCCGACGGCTCCGCGTCGGCGGTTCAGCAGGACAATGACCTGATCGGTCTCGCGCGCGCCCTGCGTCGTGGCTCGAGCGGTCTGGTTGTCGCCGCGCCGACGCTTCAATCCGGCGCGAACAACGGAGTGATCGCGGTGATCCGCGCCGACTCATCACTGACGAAGACGATCTCGACCGTCGACGCCGATGACACATCGGTCGGCCGGGTTGCGACGGTGCTCGCGCTGTCCGCTGCGCCGAGCGGGACGACGGGGAGATACGGCAGCACCCAGAAGGCGCCGTTGCCGACCACGAGCCCGGTGCCGTGAGAGGGCGTCGGCGATCCGGCGCTGCGCGGCATGGCAGCTCGCCGAGGGTTGCAGGCGCACTCGCCGCGACGGCGGGTGGCGTTGCATGGTGGTGGCTTCGCCAGCTTCCCGCGGCGCACGACCCGGCGTGGACGCGACAGAACTTCCGGGATCGCGATGTGAGCCTTCTGCTCGGTCCGGCCGCAGCTGCGGGCGCGGTGGTCGGTCTGGCGGCCGCGGTCCCATCGCCGCGTCGCAACGCGGTACTCGCGGTTGCGGCGATCGGTGCGGTCGGTGCCTACGACGACCGCTACGGGGACAGCCACGCGCGCGGTCTGCGCGGGCACCTCGATGCACTCCGTCACGGTCGAGTCACCACCGGCATGGTCAAGCTCGTCACGATGGCCGGTGTGGCGACTGCGGCCTCGGGACGCCAGCACCGTCGACCGGTCGATGCGGCACTCGGGACGGTCCTGGTAGCCGGGACGGCCAACCTGGTCAACCTCTTCGACCTGCGGCCGGGCCGCGCGGCCAAGGTGACCGGGCTCGCTGCGTACGCGTTGAGCCGGGTCGGCGATCCCGCGGCCCGAGCGGCGGCCGCGGCGGCGGGTGGTGCCGCAGCCGCGGCGCTGGGACCTGATGTGCGGGAGACCGCGATGCTCGGTGACTGCGGCGCCGGCGCGCTCGGCGCGGCGCTGGGATGGTCGATGGCGATCCGGCCCTCGCGGATCGGCCGGATCGCGGCTGCCGCGGGAGTGGTCGGCGCGACGCTGGCAAGCGAGCGCACCAGCTTCAGCGCCGTGATCGACGCGAACCCGGTGCTGCGGACGGTCGACCGACTGGGCCGAGCACGGGA
Source organism: Mycobacteriales bacterium (assembly GCA_036268405.1). Lineage (GTDB taxonomy): Bacteria > Actinomycetota > Actinomycetes > JAFAQI01 > JAFAQI01 > DASZTV01. The sequence goes on along the minus strand of DATAUF010000073.1, from coordinate 35,415 downwards.
GACCCGCGAGCGAGTACCGAAGCGAAGCTGAGGTGGCTCGCTCCATTGAGCTCGGCGATGACGGGCCGATCGACGGGCTGACGTCGTCTGGCGCTCCGCACAGCATCGCCCGGGCCGCACTGCTGATCGCGGTTGTCACCGTGCTCGCGCGCGCTGCGGGTTTCGCAAGGGTGATCGTCTTCGCCCGGATCGTCGGGCCGAGCTGTCTCGGCGACACCTACTTCACGGCCAACACCGTGCCGAACATCGTCTTTGACATCGTCGCCGGGGGAGCGTTGTCGAGTCTCGTGGTGCCCGTCATCGCCGGGCCGGCTGCGATGGGAGACCGGGAGGCGGTCGGCCGTACGACGTCAGCGCTGCTCACCTGGGCCGCGACACTGCTCGTGCCCGTGATGCTGGTCGGTCTGCTGTTGACCCATCCGCTGATGCGGCTGCTCGTGGGCAGCGGGCACCCAGGGTGCTCCGCCGCGACGGAGGTCGCGGTCGGCTCGCGGATGCTTGCGGTGTTCTTGCCGCAGGTCGTGATCTACGCAGTGGCGGTCGTCCTGATCGGTGTCCTTCAGGGCCATCGCAGGTTTCTCGGCCCGGCGCTGGGACCGCTCCTGTCGAGTCTCGTGGTCATCGCCGCGTATGCGGTGTTCGCGGGTGCAGCGGGACATGACGAGAACAGCCTCACGCATCTCACCCGGGCCCATGAGCTGATCCTCTCGGTCGGCACAACGCTCGGTGTTGCCTCGCTGATCGTGCCGATGTTGTTCCCGGCGGTCCGGATCAGGCTGCGGCTGAGCCCGACGTACCGCTTCCCACCTGGCATCGCCGAGCGAATCCGGCTGATGGCGATCTCGGGCGCGCTGGTCCTCGGTAGCCAGGACCTGGCGACCGCGGTCGTGCTGCGGCTCGCGAATGCGCGCGGGACTGACGGTGCGGTCGTGCTCTACAACCTCGCGTGGACGGTCTTCACCGTGCCGTGGGCAGTGGCCGCGGTGCCGCTCGCCACGAGCGCCTTTCCCGGACTGACCGCGGCGTGGCAGTCGGGCGCGCGGGACACCTATGCCGCGATCCTGGCGCGGACCACCCGGGTGATGGTGGTGGTGATCGGCGCCGCAGCGGCGGTCATGGTCGCGACCGCCGGGCCGGTCGCGCGGGTCGTGGTCCTCGGGGCGCCGGGTCATGTGGACCCCACCGTCCTGGTCCGCGGTCTCGTCGCCTTCGGACTGGGGCTCCCTGGCTACGCGCTCGTCGCTCTCATGACGCGCAGCCTCTACGCGCAGGGCAATGCCCGGACCCCGGCGACCGCGGCGGTCGCGGGCTGGGCGGTAGCGATCGTCGCGGACATCGTGCTCGCCGAGCTCCTGCCGAGGGCGTGGACAGTCGCTGCCGTCGGCATCGGCACTTCGATCGGCGTGACCGTCACCGGTGTCTGGCTCCTTGTTGCCGCCGCACGATCGGCCGGAATGCATGTGCTCGACGGGCTCGCCCGCACCGCGATAGGCGCGGCGGCGGGCGGAGTCGTGGCCGGTTTCGGGGGCTGGCTGCTGGCTCACCCGCTGCCGGCGAGTGGCGTGCTGCACAACGGGTTGTCGGCGGTCGTCGTGGCCGTGGCATCTCTCGCCGCCTACCTCGTCGTCGCTGCCCTGATCGATCGCGAGACCATCGCCGTGCTCGGTCGCCGGCTCGTCCCCATTGGTCGTCAGGCATTCGCGTTCGGACGCCGCGGTGGCTGAGCGTCGGCTGCGGGTCCTGCTCGTCGCGGGCGAGACGGACGGTGGCATCGGCAGGCACGTTGCCGAGCTGGCACGGCTGCTCGGCGATCACGGCGTCGCGGCCACCGTCTGTGGGCCGGGTTCCGCGCTGGCCGCCGTCGGGGAGTCCCCAGGCGTCGAGCTGCACGAGCTCGCCGGCGGATCGGATCCCGTCGCGCTGCTGTCCGCGCGCCGCACGGTCGGATCGCTTGCTCGCGACGTGGATGTCGTCCATGCACACGGGCTTCGCGCCGGGATCGTGGCGGGCGGCCGGGCGGCGTCGACCCCGCTGGTCGTGACGTGGCACAACGCGCCGCTGGTGACCGGAGCGGCACGGGTCGCACACGCCGCAGCGTCGCGCTATGTCGCCCGTCGCGCGACCCTCGTCCTGGGTGCGTCGGAGGACCTCACAGAGCTCGCTCGCCGATACGGCGCCGATGAGGCGCGTACGACGTTCGTCGTGGCGCCGGCTCTCGCACCCGCCTCGCGATCACGGGAGGAGGTTCGGGCCGAGCTCGGGATCGGCAGCCGCCCGATGGTCCTCGCGGTGGGCCGGCTCCAAGCGCAGAAGCGGCTGGACGTGCTGGTTGCGGCGGCCGCCCGTTGGGCGGGTCAATCCGCTGGGCCCGTGGTGGCAATCGCGGGGTCCGGCCCGGATGAGGCGATGTTGCGCTCGATGGCAGCCGAGCGAGACGCGCCGGTGGTGCTCCTCGGTGCCCGCGACGACGTCGCGGATCTGCTGAGCGCGGCTGACGTCGTCGCGCTGCCGAGCGCATGGGAAGCGCGATCCCTCGTCGCGCAGGAGGCGCTTCGGGCCGGCGTGCCGCTCGTGACCACGCCGGTAGGCGGCTTGCCGGACCTGATCGGCGACGCGGGCATACTCGTCCCGGCCGGCGACTCCGACGCCCTCGGCGAGGCGATCGACCGCGTCCTCGCTGAGAAGTCGCTGGGCCGGACGCTGTCCCAGGCGGGTCAACGGCAGGCGTCGACCTGGCCGACTGCCGAAGCCGCGGTGGCCGAGCTGGCTGCGACGTACCTGTCTCTCGTCGGCCGCTAAGGCCCGGCAGGCGAATATTCGGGCGCGGCGATGACGACGTCGTTGCGGGCTGGTGTTACCGTGAACATCCGTGAGTCGAGGCGCCTTGGATCGGTCAGCCGGAGGCGGTTCACCCGCCGTCCGCCACGTGTTCGTCACCGGAGGCGTCGCCTCCAGTCTGGGTAAGGGACTCACAGCATCGAGTCTCGGGCGACTGCTGAAGTCACGCGGCCTGCGGGTCACCATGCAGAAGCTCGACCCGTACCTCAATGTCGATCCCGGGACGATGAACCCGTTCCAGCACGGCGAGGTCTTCGTCACCGAGGACGGCGCGGAGACCGACCTCGACATCGGCCACTACGAGCGGTTTCTCGACGAGGAGCTGTACGGCGCGGCCAACGTCACGACCGGTCAGGTCTACTCCGACGTGATCGCCAAGGAGCGCCGCGGGGAGTACCTCGGCGACACCGTCCAGGTGATCCCGCACATCACCAATGAGATCAAGGCCCGGATCCGAGCGATGGCGACTGACGACGTCGACGTCGTGATCACCGAGATCGGTGGCACCGTCGGCGACATCGAGTCCCTGCCGTTCCTCGAGGCCGCGCGCCAGGTGCGTCAGGACGTCGGACGCGACAACGTCTTCTTCCTTCACGTCTCGCTCGTGCCCTATCTCGCCCCGTCGGGCGAGCAGAAGAGCAAGCCGACTCAGCACTCCGTGCAGTCGCTGCGGTCCATCGGCATCACCCCGGACGCGATCGTCTGCCGGTCGGACCGGCCGATACCGGACAACATGAAGCGCAAGATCGCGCAGACCTGTGATGTCGACAACGAGGCCGTCGTGTCTGCGCCGGACGCCGCGTCCATCTACGACATCCCGAAGGTGCTGCACGCCGAGGGCCTCGACGCCTACGTCGTACGACGTCTCGGCCTGCCGTTCCGTGACGTCGACTGGACCGAGTGGGACGACCTGCTGCGCCGGGTCCACCGTCCCAGCCATCGGGTGACGATCGCGCTGGTGGGCAAGTACGTCGACCTCCCGGACGCCTACCTGTCCGTGACGGAGGCGTTGCGCGCGGGCGGCGCGGCGAACGACTCCGCGATCGACATCCGCTGGGTGACCTCCGACGACTGCGAGACCGCGGAGGCGGCCGCCATCACACTCGACGGCGTGGACGGCGTGCTGGTCCCGGGTGGTTTCGGCGTACGGGGGATCGAGGGGAAGATCGGCGCGGTCCGGCTCGCCCGCGAGCGCGGGATCCCGGTGCTTGGTTTGTGTCTGGGCCTGCAGTGCATGGTGATCGACGTCGCGCGCCACCTCGCGGGCCTCGCCGGCGCCAACTCTGCGGAGTTCGATCCCGACACACCCCATGCGGTGATCGCGACAATGGCCGACCAGCTCGACGTGGTCGCCGGTGAGCGGGACATGGGCGGCACGATGCGGTTGGGCTCCTATCCCGCGGTGCTGGCCGAGGGCTCGCTGGCGGCCGAGGCATATGGCGCGACCAAGGTCACCGAGCGTCACCGTCACCGCTACGAGGTGGCCAACGACTACCGGGATCGGCTCGAGGGTGCGGGCTTGGTGTTCTCCGGGCTGTCACCGGACGGGCGGTTGGTTGAGTACGCCGAGCTGCCGCGCGAGGTCCACCCGTTCTTCGTCGGGACGCAGGCTCATCCGGAGTTCAAGTCGCGGCCGACCCGGGCGCACCCGTTGTTCTCCGGATTCATCGCCGCCGCGCTGGAGCGCGCGGAGGCGAGCACCGGTCAAGGCGTGGTTCGCCTGCCTTCGAGCGGGATGTCGGTCGCGAACTGAGCGAGCTGCGCGACGAGCCCAGCGAGGGGTTCGGCACGGTCTCCTCCGAGACCCCGTTCCGCTCGGGTCGGGTCATCGACGTCCGGACCGATGAGGTTTCGATGGCCGATGGCAGCCAAGCCCTTCGCGATGTCGTCGTGCATCCGGGTGCTGTCGGCATCATCGCGATGAACGAACGCGAGGAGATCCTGCTGCTGCAGCAGTACCGGCACGCCACTGGCCGCCTGCTCTGGGAGCCGCCCGCCGGCTTGCTCGACGAGGTCGGCGAAGCCCCGGTCGATGCAGCGCGGCGCGAGCTCTACGAGGAAGCACACCTCACTGCTGATCGCTGGGACGTGCTCGTCGACGCATACACCTCGCCGGGCATGACCGACGAGGCAGTGCGGATCTTCCTGGCACGTGAGGTCCGCGAGTCCACGTCGGCACGCTTCGCGGGTGAGCACGAGGAGGCAGACATGCCGACCCGGTGGGTGCCGCTGACCGAAGCGGTCGACGCGGTGCTCAGTGGCAGGATTCACAACCCGCTTGCCGTCATGGGGGTTCTGGCGACCGCCGGAGCGGCGACCACGTCATACCGCGACCTGCGTCCGGCGGATGCATCCTGGCCGGAGATGTCGGCCTTCCCGGGCTCGGCCAAGTCACAGCGGCCGGCCTAGTCGCGTGGCTGAAGCGCAGGCGCCGTCGCGGTGCTCAGGGTGATGAATGCGGTCAACACGGGCAGCACGCCGCGCGCGGCTGGCAGCGAAACCATGGTCGCCAGCCGGCCGATGAGTGGTGGGCCGCAGACAAATCCGGCCCAGCCGCAGGCAGAGGCGGTGGCGACGGCGACGCCGGGGTGCAAGCCGGGGATCCGACCGGCGGCGGTAAAGATGGCGGGTACAACCGAGGCAAGGCCGATGCCGAGACATGCGAACCCCGCTAGCGCCGCAGCCGGTCGTGCAGCGATCAGTGCGGCTGCGAATCCGGCGGTGGCGATGAGGGCAAACGCTGGCAGCAGCCGATTCGGTCGGTACCGGGTCAGCAACCGGTTGCCGGACAGCCGAACGGTCAGCATGGCGAGTCCGAAAGCGGCGTAGCCCAGACCGGGCACGACCCCGCGCGCGTGCAGCGTTCCGGAGAGGTAGACCGCGGCCCAATCCGCGACCGCGCCTTCGCAAAGCATGGAGGCGAAGGCGATCGCGCCTAGCAGCACCATCCCGTTCGACCATCGTGACACCGAGTCAGCTGGCGCCTCCGCCTGCATGTTCGCTCGCGGATCTGCGGCGTCCGGCAGCATGCGAATCGTCAGCAGACCTGCAGCCACAAGGGCGGCCGTGCCGAGCACGAGTAGTTGCGAGGTGAGCGTGATTCCGGCACCGACCGCGAGCGCCCCGAGGCCCGCGCCGGCGAAAGATCCGAGGCTCCACCCGCCGTGCAGGCCCGACATCAATGGCCTTCGGCTGGCGTGTTCGACGGCGATGGCCTGAGTGTTCATTGCCACGTCCAACGTGCCTTGGAACGCGCCCCACAAGAAGAACGCCGCGATGAACGCGGGCGGGCTGGCGCTGATGCCAACGAGCGGTCCGGCGGCGCAGTAACCGATAAGCGCGACCTGCAGGATCCGCCTGCTGCCGAGCCGGGGCAGCAGGTACGCCGCGGCGGCCATCGCGAGAACCGATCCGACAGGGGCACCGAGCAACGCGTATCCGAGGGACCCGTCCGTCAGCCCGAGCACGGCCTTGACCTGCGGGATGTGAGCAGTCCACGAGGCAAACAACAGGCCGTGCACGAAGAACACGATGGTCACTGCGACGCGGGACCAACACCCAGACGCGAGCACCGCGTCGGCCGGCGGTGTCATGTCGGTGCCTCTTGGAAGACCATTGGCAAGCTGAACGCTAGGTGATCGAATGATCATGTGCAGCGATCAATCAGGCATCAGATGATCGTTCGGGCGGTCCGCGCGGGTGGCCGGCTGCGCATCGAGCAGCTGGTCGAGCTAACGGGGGCATCGGCGGTGACGATTCGCCGCGACCTCGCCGAGCTCGAAGCGCACGGATCGATTCGGCGTACCCGCGGAGGAGTGTCCCGAGCGGTCAAGTTCGGTGAAGACGTGCCGTATCACTCCCGCGCGGCGCAGGACCCGATGGCAAAGGCCCGTCTCGCAGAGGTGGCAGCGGCGCTCATCAACGACTACGACTCGGTCATCGTTGACAACGGCACGACCTGCCACGCGGTCGCCCATCAGCTCGCCGGTCGGCCGGTGACTGCGCTGTGTCTTTCCCTGCATGTTGCAGCGGCGCTCGCCGCAGTTCCAGGTGCGCGTGTCATCGTTCCCGGCGGGCCCGTCGAGCCGGACACGTTGGCGCTGTACGGAAGCCAGGCAATGGACGCGGTGCGCAGTTTCAGCGCCGATGTACTCGTGCTCGGCACCTGCTCGGCCTCGGTCGATCGGGGTCTCACCTCATCCATCTACGAAGACGCGCAGCTCAAACGTGCCAGCATCCTGTCAGCCGGCAAACGCGTTCTCGTGATCACCGGAGCCAAGCTCAACCAAACCTCAAACTTCCGGTTCGGGGACCGGGGAGATCTCACGCACCTCATCACCACGCGCGACAGCGGCGAGAAGGTATTGGACGAGTTCCGGGCCAGCGGCGTCGAGGTCACGATCGCCTAGTCCGCGCTCCTCGCTTCGTGAACCGCCAGCCGTGGGGCAGCCAGCGGACGCGGTGACCGGCGTTACATTGCTTGAGTGAGTGCCGTTCGGACCGCGTCGTGAAGGTCGGCATCCCGCGCGAGGTCAAGGACAGCGAGTTCCGCGTCGCGATGACTCCGGCGGGTGCCCACGAGCTGACGCGGCTGGGCCACGAGGTCTTCCTCGAGCACGAGGCCGGCGTGGGCTCATCGATTCCTGACGCCGACTACGTCGAGGCGGGCGCCCAGATCCTGCCTGATGCCGACGCCGTCTGGGGCGAGTCCGACCTGGTCTGCAAGGTGAAGGAGCCGGTGGCCGAGGAGTACCACCGCATGCGGTCCGACCAGGTGCTGTTCACGTACCTCCATCTCGCGGCGAGCGAGGAGTGCACGAAGGCGATCCTGGCCTCGGGGATCACCGCGATCGCATACGAGACGGTTCAGCTGCCCGATGGCTCGCTGCCGTTGCTCGCGCCGATGAGTGAGGTCGCCGGCAGGATGGCCCCCCAGGTCGGTGCCCACCACCTGCAGAGCGAGAGTGGCGGTCGGGGCGTGCTGATGGGCGGAGTGTCCGGCGTGTACGCCGCCAAGGTGGTCGTCCTCGGGGCCGGCGTCTCGGGGATGAATGCCGCGGCGATCGCGCTCGGCATGCAGGCTGAGGTGCTGCTGCTGGACAAGAACATCGACAAGCTTCGCCAGGCCGACCGGATCTACCAGGGCCACCTCCAGACGATCGCGTCCAACGCCTACGAGGTCGAGCGGGCATGCCTGGACGCGGACTTGGTGATCGGCGCGGTTCTGGTTCCCGGCGCGAAGGCGCCGACGCTGGTCTCGGATGCGCTGGTCGCGCGGATGAGACCGGGCTCCGTGCTCGTCGACATCGCGGTGGACCAGGGCGGCTGCTTCGAGTCGACCCGGCCTACGACGCACTCGGAGCCGACGTTCCGGGTTCACGACGCGGTGTTCTACTGCGTGGCGAACATGCCCGGAGCGGTGCCCCACACGTCGACCTTTGCGCTGACGAACGTCACGCTGCCCTACGCCGAGCGGATTGCGGAGGCGGGCTGGCGGCAGGCGGTTCGCGAGGATTCCGCACTCGCGGGCGGGGTCAACGCGGTATCCGGAGAGCTCGTATGCGCCCCGGTCGCGGAGGCGCACGGGCTGACACACCGTGCGCTCGAGGAACTGCTCGACTGAAAGGTCGCGCGACCACTGGTCGCCTCCCATATCGTCGGCGCCAGTTATGTCACCTGACCTGGCGCCGGTTCGGCCCACCGAGGCTGTCCGTACCTATCTGGACCACCTTCAGGTCGAGCGCGGCCTGAGCGTGAACAGCATGAGCGCCTATCGCCGGGACCTGAACCGCTATCTCGGGTACCTCGAGGCGCGCGGCGTCGGCGATCTCGGGGAGGTCGCCGAGAGTGATGTCGCGGCGTTCCTCGTCGAGCTCCGCGCAGGCGGGCCCGACCGGCCGCCCCTCGCCGTCTCATCCACGGCTCGGACGGTGGTGGCCGTGCGCGGCTTCCACCGATTCGCCCTCCGCGAGGGACTCGCGGCAGCTGACCCGGCGGCAGCGGTCCGTCCGCCGACGCCACCGCGGCGGTTGCCACACGCCCTTCCAGTGGATGACGTCCTGGCAATGCTCGAGGCCGCGGGCTTCGACGGCACGCCGAAGGCGACCCGGGACCGGGCCCTGCTGGAGTTCCTCTACGGGACCGGTGCGCGGGTCAGCGAGGCGGTCGGTCTCGACGTTGATGACATCGACGCGCAAGCAAAGGCGATCCTGCTGCACGGCAAAGGCGGCAAGGACCGCGTGGTCCCGATCGGTTCGTACGCCCTCGACGCCCTGGACGCCTACCTGGTCCGGGGCCGTCCGGCGATGGTCGGTGGGGGAGCGGGCCGTGCCGCGTTGTTCCTCAACATGAGGGGTGGCCGACTCACCCGGCAGAGCGCGTGGTCGATTCTGCGGGAAGTCGCGGACCGGGCCGGCGTCCGGGCGACGGTAGGCCCGCACAGCCTCCGCCACTCGTTCGCGACCCATCTGCTCGATGGCGGCGCTGACGTCCGGGTGGTTCAGGAGCTGCTCGGACATGCCTCGGTGACGACGACACAGGTCTACACACTGGTCACCGTTGACCGGCTCCGCGAGGTCTATGCGGAGTCCCATCCACGGGCACGAGAGGGCTGAGGAGTCCGGCCCGAGCGTGAAATCGGGTGTCGGATGTGACGGATGCGGCGGCTGTTCGCCCATGTGGCGGTTGCCAAGATCGCCGCCCGACGGCTAGGTTCCCCACTCGTCGCTGAAACGGCTTCGCGAGAAATCGTGCAATCGGCGAAGCAACTTGTTGAGAGGACGATATGTCGACTTCCCCGGCCCGCGAGATGGGCCCGACCGGCCGGCCGCGCAAGAAGCTGCGCGATCCGAAGCCGCTCACCGAGCACGGTCCCGCCGTGATCCTGGCGCTGTGCAACCAAAAGGGCGGCGTCGGCAAGACGACGACGACGATCAACCTGGGTGCGGCCCTCGCGGAGTTCGGCCGGCGCGTCCTTCTGGTCGACTTCGACCCGCAGGGCGCACTCTCGGTCGGGCTTGGCGTCAATCCGCAGGAGCTCGACCAGACGATCTACAACGCGATGATGGAGCGATCGGTCTCTGCAGACGACATCCTGTTGAAGACCAATGCCGGGATGGACCTGCTGCCCTCCAACATCGATCTCTCGGCCGCAGAGGTCCAACTGGTGGGGGAGGTGGCGCGCGAGCAGACCCTCAAGAGGGTGCTGGCGCCGCTCGTCGACGACTACGACGTGATTCTCATCGACTGCCAACCCTCGCTCGGCCTGCTCACGATCAACGCACTGACCGCGGCCGACGGGGTGATCATCCCGCTCGAATGCGAGTACTTCTCGCTCCGCGGTGTCGCACTGTTGATCCAAACTATAGAGAAGGTGAGCGAGCGGCTTAACCCTCAACTGGAACTTGAGGGTATTCTGGCAACAATGTACGACGCCCGCACGTTGCACGGCCGCGAAGTGCTCACCCGCGTCGTTCAGGCGTTCGGCGACAAGGTCTTCCACACCGTCATCAACCGCACCGTCCGATTCCCGGAGACCACCGTCGCCGGCGAGCCGATCACGTCCTTCGCATCCTCCTCGGCAGGCGCCGCCGCCTACCGCGACCTGGCCAGAGAGGTGGTGGCCAGATGTCTCGCCGCGTGAGCCTTCCCGGCGCCGATGAGCTGTTTCGCTCGACCGGATCGGTCCAGCGGCCGCCGGACGACGACGAGAACGACGTCGGCCCCGAGACATATCCAGGTCCCGTCTCGACCGCGACCGACCTGGTCGAGCGGCCACCTCTCGCCCCCACGCAGCGGCCCAGCGGGCCTCGGCGGCCCAGCGGACGGCAGCGGCACGAGGAGAAGATCACCGTCTACGTCTCGCCCTCGGAGCTCGTGGACCTGGAGCACGCCCGGCTGGTGCTGCGCGCGGAGCACGCGCTTGCCGTCGACCGCGGCCGGATCGTTCGTGAGGCACTTGCTGTCGTGCTCGCGGATCTTGAGTCCAAAGGCGAGCAGAGCATCCTCGTCCGCCGGCTCCGGGGTAGATGACCAGTGGTCGCTGACCGCTAGTGCTCTTCGCATTACGTCAACCTGCGACGCTGCTCGGCCTGGTCCTGGGCTATGCCGTGGGCATGGTCGCGCTGAGTGCCGCCGTACGCCGGTTTGAGCGTGCCGCACGCGGGCCGGCCCCCTGGTGGCACTCGCAGACCTGGCTCGACCCGTACGGCGCAGTCGGCGCCCTGCTCGCCGGAACCGGATGGGCGCCGCGACCGGAGATCCGCCGCGGGTTCGGCAGCAGCGAGCGCCGGCGCCTGTGGACCGTGGCGGCGCTGTCCGTCCTTGTCCCAGGTTTGCTCGCCGTCGTCGGCATCGGCAGCTACATCGCGTGGGCCGGACACGAGTTGCTGCCGTTCTTCGGGACGACCTCTGTGTTGCACGGGTCGCAGGTGATCACCACCTCGACCGGTCAGCGGGTCGCGCTCGGATTCGGCACCGAGAACCTCGCGATGGCGCTGCTCAGCATCGTGCCGATCCCGCCGCTCGCCACCGGGGTGGCGGCGTGGTCGACGTTTCCGCGCAGCCCCGGCACCCGCCGGTTCGCCGCCCACCTGCTCGAGGAGCAGTGGGGGATTGCGGTGCTGCTGGTGCTGCTGATCGTCCCGCTGGCGGGCGAGCAGCCGGCGCTGCTGTCGCTGGTGGGAAGCGTGGCAGACCGGATCGTCCACGCCCTGTAGCGGTCGCCCCGGACGGCAGCAAGACACGCCTGTCTGACACGCCCGGAAGCGCTGCGCTGCTGGGCTACCGTCGACCGATGGCCGCCGTCGAAACCCCCATCGTGGGGACTGACGACGTGACCGAGGCGGTTGCGCCCGGTTCGTTGGCCGGGTTCGGCAAGGGCGGCTTCGAGGTCCACCTCGGCGACGTCTTCGAGGGTCCGTTCGACCTACTGTTGTCGCTGATCACCAAGCGCCGGCTCGACGTGACGCTGGTGGCGCTGGCCAAGGTCACCGACGAGTTCGTGGGCTACATCCGCGACCGGGGTGACGACTGGGACCTGGACACGGCGAGTGAGTTCCTCGTCGTCGCCGCCACGCTCCTGGATCTCAAGGTCACCCGGTTGCTGCCGTCGGCGGAGGCCGACGAGGAGGATCTCGCGCTGCTCGAGGCGCGCGACCTGCTGTTTGCCCGGCTGCTGCAGTACCGCGCCTACAAGGACGTCGTGGCCGTCGTCCGCATGCTCATGGAAAGCGCGGCGCTGCGCTACCCGCGGCTGGTCCCGCTCGAGCCCCAGTTCGCGGGCTTGCTGCCCGAGGTGCAGCTCGGAGTAGGCCCTCAGGAGTTCGCGGAGCTGGCCGCCCGCGCGATGGCACCTCGCCCCGTACCGGTCGTCGACATCGGCCACCTGCATGGCCCCTTGGTGAGCGTGCGCGAGCAGGCCGCGATCCTGGCTGAGCGGCTGCGCGGTACCGGCACCGCGACGTTTCGGGCGCTGATCTCGGACTGCCCGGACACGATGACGGTGGTCGGGCGATTCCTCGCCGTGTTGGAGCTCTATCGCGAGGGCATGGTGGCGTTCGACCAGGTGTCGCCGCTCGGGGAGCTTCACGTCCGCTGGGTCGGAGGCGACGTGGCAAGCGTCGAGCTGAACGAGGAGATCGACAGCGAGTACGAGGCCGAGGGCACAGATGAGTGAGCAGTCGAGTCAGCAGACCCAAGCCGAGGCTCCGTCGACCGAGCTCCCGCCGTTGCGCGCCGCGCTCGAGGCGATCCTGATGGTGGTCGAGGAGCCGGTGGACACCGGCGTCCTCGCCCAGGTGCTGGAACGCCCACGTGAGGAGGTCGACGCCGCCCTGCACGAGCTGGCGGGGGAGTACGACGCTGCCGGGCGTGGCTTCGAGCTGCGGGGGATCGCGGGCGGCTGGCGGTTCTACACGCGTACCGAGTGCGCGCCATACGTCGAGCGGTTCGTGCGGGATGGTCAGCCCGCCAAGCTCAGCCAGGCCGCGCTCGAGACCCTTGCCGTGGTGGCCTACCGGCAGCCGACCACCCGCTCGCGGATCGCGGCGGTGCGGGGAGTCAACGTGGACGCGGTGATCCGCACCCTGCTGACCAGGGGTCTGATCGCCGAGACCGGAATCGAGCGCGAGACCGGAGCGATTCTCTACGGCACCACTGAGCACTTTCTCGAGCGGCTCGGGCTCGAGTCCACCGAGGAGCTGCCGCCACTCGCGGAGTACCTCCCCGACCACACCGCGCTCGAAGACGATGCGGTCGCCGGCTGACGCCTGTGCCGACTGAACATCGAGACGACGCTGACGGGATCCGGCTGCAGAAGGTGCTCGCCGCAGCGGGCGTGGGCAGCCGCCGGGCCTGCGAAGAGCTGATCGCGGCTGGGCGGGTCATGGTGAACGGCCGCCCTGCCCGTCTGGGGCTGCGGATCGACCCGGAGCACGACATCGTCACCGTCGACGGCGACCGGCTTCCCACGGCGAGCGGGCTGACCTATGTGGCGGTGAACAAGCCCCGCGGAATGCTCTCGGCGATGACCGACGACCGGGGCAGAGCCTGCATCGGGGATCTCGTCGCCGACATCACCGCGCCCCTGCACCATGTGGGACGGCTGGATGCGGACAGCGAGGGCCTGCTGCTGCTCACCAATGATGGCGACCTCTCGCACCGCCTGACCCACCCGTCGTTCGGCGTCGTCAAGACCTATCTGGTCGAAGTCGAGGGCTCCGCCGGGCGGGGTCTGGAGCGCGCGCTCAAGGCCGGGGTGGCGCTGGACGACGGCGTCGTGAAGGCCGACTCGGCGCGGGTCCTGGAGTCCACCACCAACCGTGCGGTGATCGAGCTGAGCATCCACGAGGGGCGCAAACACGTGGTCCGCCGAGCCCTCGACGCGCTCGATCACCCGGTGACCCGCCTGGTTCGGACTGCGGTCGGTCCGATCAGGCTGGGCGACCTGAGGCCCGGCGGACGCCGGCATCTTCAGCGCGAAGAGATTCAATCCCTCTATCGCGTCGTCGATATGTCGTCTTAGTACTTGGTCGACTAACGGTTAGATCGCGCTGTGGGCAAGTCGGCGGACGTCGCGCGGGTACTCCGCGACTGTCTATTGTCGCTGCGAGGTCTCTCATAAGCATTGGCGGAGGAGGTGGCGGATGGCGGTTCGGGCTCTTCGGGGAGCTACTCAGGTTGAGCGGGATGGGCGCGAGGAGATCATCGACGCCACTGCTGAGCTCGTGCTGGCCGTGTTGGAGCGCAACGGGCTGACCTCCGACGACCTGATCAGCATCACCTTCACCGCCACCCCGGACCTCGTTGCGGAGTTCCCGGCCTACGCCGCGCGCACCATCGGGATCACCGATGTGCCGTTCCTGTGTGCCTCCGAGATCGCTGTTCCCGGCTCGCTGCCGCGGGTCGTGCGGCTGATGGCATTCGTCGAGGCCGACTTCACCCGTGCCGCGGCCAGGCACGTGTATCTGCGGGGCGCCCAGGCGCTGCGCACCGACCTGCCCCGCGACTGACATGGCCGGTGCGCCAGGGGCGGTGAGTCGGCCTCAGCGACTTCTCGTGGTCGGGACCGGGCTGATCGGTACGTCGGTGGGGCTGGCGGCACGGGAGGCCGGCTACGAGGTGTTCGTGGCGAATCGGGATCCCGAGCGGCTGGCGGTAGCGGTCGAGCTCGGAGCGGGGCAGCCGTGGGACGGGACGGCGCGGGTCGACATCGCCGTCGTGGGGCTACCGCCCGGTGTGCTTGCGCCGGAGATCGAGCGGCTGATGAGGGCAGGCATCGCACCGACTATCACCCATGTGTGCAGCGTTCAGCAGCAACCTCAACTAGAGGTCGAGGCCCGAATCGGGCCATGGGGCGGGTTCGTCGGCAGCCATCCGGTGGCCGGACGGGAGCGCTCCGGCCCGCAACATGCGACCGGCGATCTCTTTCAGGATCGGCCCTGGGTGGTGTGCCCGACACCGACGTCGAGCGCAGCAGCGACAGACGCTGTGGAGTCGCTGGCGCTGGCGTGCGGGGCTCGGGTGTCACGGATGCCGGCGCCGGACCATGACGCGCTGTTGGCGCGCCTCTCGCACGCCCCCCAGCTCGTCGCCTCGGCGCTCGCGGCGGCTCTGGTCGGGCTGGATCAAGCCGATGTCGCGCTCGCGGGCTCGGGCTTGCGTGACACCTCGCGGATCGCCGACAGTGACCCGCACCTGTGGGCCGAGATCGTCGCGGCAAACCCGGCAGGGGTCGCGGTCGCGCTGGATGCCGTGCTGGAGCCGCTCTTGGCGCTGCGCGCGGGGCTGACTGCCGGCGAGCAGCCGGATGAAGCGGTGCGCGCCCTGGTGCAGCGGGGCCGCGAGGGCCGCCAGCTGCTCGCGGGCAAGCACGGCCACGCGGCGGTTCGGTGGGCCACGGTCACCGTGGCAGTGCCCGACGAACCAGGCGCGCTCGCCCGTCTGCTGGCCGAGGCGGCCGAGGCCGGCGTCAACGTCGAGGACATCCGCGTCGACCATTCGCCGGGCCTGCAGATCGGCCAGGTGGATCTCGACGTCGCGCCAGGACGCTCGGCCGAGCTCGCAGCCGCCCTCGAAGAGCGCGGCTGGCGCGCCGACGGCACCGAACCCCCTGAGGTCGAGTCCTAGACTCGCCCAGGCCAGGTGAGGGCAGGAGGTCCGGTGCTGCGGCGCAACATGGTCGTCGCCATCGACGGACCGTCCGGCTCCGGCAAGTCGACGGTCGCACGTGGCGTAGCAACGGCCCTCGGTCTCCGCTATCTCGACACCGGCGCGATGTACCGGGCCCTGACCTGGCTGGCGCTCGAGCGCGAGCTGCCACTGGACGGTGCCGAGGCGCTGGGGGCGCTGGCGCTGGAAGCCACGATCGTCGTGAACGACGACCCCGGTTCGCCGGGCATCTCGATCGAGGGAACGGATGTGACCGTGGCGGTGCGAGGGGCCCAGGTGACAGCGGCGGTCAGCGCCGTGAGCGCGGTGCCTGCGGTCCGTGCTGCCATGGTGGCGCGCCAGCGGGCACTCATCGGCGACGGCGGCATCGTCGTCGAGGGCCGTGATATCGGTACGACGGTCGCTCCCGAGGCTCCCGTCAAGGTGTTCCTGGTGGCGGATCCGGGGGCGCGTGCCGCTCGCCGCGCCGAGCAGGACGGTGCCGGCGCGCACGCAGTTGCGAGCACCGAGGCCGCGCTCGCGAAGCGTGATGTCGCTGACTCGACCAGGGCTGCCTCACCGCTCGTCCAGGCTCCGGATGCTGTCGTGGTCGACTCCACGATTGTGGATGCCGAGACGGTGATCGCCGAGGTCCTCGGACTTGTGGCGGCGGTGGTGGGCCGGTGAAGCGGCGTGACGATCCGGCCAGGGAGTCAATCCCGCTGCTGATTGTGCGACGTCTCGCACAGTGGCTGCTTAGGCTCTACTTCAGGTTGAGGCTTACCGGGATGGATCATCTACCTGCGAGCGGGCCGGTTCTTGTGGCCGGCAACCACTCGGGACTGCTCGACGGCCCGATCGTGATGATCATGCTCGGCCGGCCCTCGTCGTTCCTCGTGAAGTCCGAGCTCTACCGTGGCCCACTGCGCCACGTCCTCGCGTTCGCTCGTCAGATCCCGATCTATCGGGGGACACCGGACCGGGCGGGCCTCAGCGCCGGCCTCGAGGTCCTTGCCGATGGCGGTGTTCTTGGCATGTTCCCGGAGGGCACCCGCGGTACCGGGGAGCTGGCGACGATCCAGCACGGGATCGGCTACCTGGCCCTCAACGCCAAATGCCCGATCGTGCCCGTCGTGTGCGCCGGGACCGCGGTGGCACTGCCGAAGGGCAAGGCCGTCCCGCGACTGCGAGCACCGATCGACGTCGTGTTCGGCGAGCCGTTCACGCTCGACGTGGCCGGAGACCCTCGAGCCCGGGCCACCATGGCCGCTGCCGCCGAACAGATCCGCCAGCGCCTCCTCGCGCATCTCGCCGAGGTCAACGCCAGCTCCACCGCGAGCGGGTCGTGACCGACGCCGAACTGGTCGCCAACGCGCCAGGAGAGCCGCTTCCGGTGGTCGCGGTGATCGGCCGACCCAACGTCGGGAAGTCGACGCTGGTCAACCGCGTGCTCGGCCGGCGCGAGGCGGTCGTTGAGGATGTGCCTGGAGTGACGCGTGATCGCGTCATGTACGAGGCGGAGTGGGGCGGCCGGGCGTTCACGGTCGTCGACACCGGCGGCTGGGAACCCGATGCGCGCGGGATGGCCGCCCGGATCGCTGCCGCCGCGGAGATCGCCGTGCAGGCCGCCGACGTCGTGATCCTGGTGGTCGACGCCACTGTGGGTGCGACGGAGACCGACGCCGCCGTTGCCAGGGTCCTGCAACGCAGCGGCCGGCCGATCGTGCTGGCCGCGAACAAGGTCGACTCATCGTCGGCAGAGTCCGAGGCGGCCGCACTGTGGGGACTGGGACTCGGAGAGCCCATGGTGGTGAGCGCGTTGCATGGTCGGGGCAGTGGCGACCTGCTCGACGCCGTGGTAGCGAAGCTCCCGACGTCTGTGGCGCCGAGCGAGGCCGATCCGGTACCGCGCGTCGCACTTGTCGGCCGGCCCAACGTCGGCAAGTCCAGCCTGCTCAATGCGCTGACGGGCACCGAGCGGGCGCTGGTCGACGCGATGGCGGGCACCACCCGCGACCCGGTGGACTCACTCGTCGAAGTCGACGGGGAGATATGGCGGTTTGTCGACACCGCTGGCCTTCGCAAGCGGGTCCACGAGGCCACCGGCGCCGAGTACTACTCGAGCTTGCGGACCTCCGCCGCGATCGACGCGGCCGACGTCGTGCTGCTGCTGCTCGATGTGTCGGAGCCCATCAGCGACCAGGACCTGAGAGTCGCCGACACGGTCGTGGAAGCCGGACGGGCGCTCGTGTTCCTGCTCAACAAGTGGGACCTGCTCGATGAAGACCGCCGCGAGCGGCTCGACCGGGAGCTCGACCGGGAGCTCGCACGGTTCGGCTGGGCCGCCCGGCTAGCGATCTCCGCCCGTACCGGGCGAGGGATTCGCCGGATCACGCCGGCGATGAACTCCGCGCTGGACAGCTGGCGGCAGCGGATCGGCACGGGGGTCCTCAACGCGTTCCTGAGTGAGGTCGTCGGCGGCACCCCGCCACCGGTCCGGGGTGGCAAACAGCCGAAGATCCTCTTCGCCACCCAGCCGGGGACCGCCCCGCCGCGGTTCGTGTTGTTCACCTCGGGTCCGCTCGAGGCGTCGTACCGGAGGTTCCTCGAGCGCCGAATCCGCGAACAGTTCGGCTTCGAGGGCACCCCGATCGAGCTGACCGTCAAGGCGCGAGAATCACGCAAGGGGACGCGCAAGTAGACCGACTTCGGCTCTGTCAATGCGGTCAAGCCCAGATTGTCGGGCTGACAGGATTTGAACCTGCGGCCCCTTGACCCCCAGTCAAGTGCGCTACCAAACTGCGCCACAGCCCGCGACAGGGTGAGTCTAGCGATCGGACAGACTGTCTCCCATGGCGCAGGCAGCACCGCCGACCGATCGGGTCTGGACGGTTCCCAACGCGCTCTCCGCGCTTCGCCTGCTCGGCGTTCCGCTGTTCTGCTGGCTTGCTCTGGGGCCCAAGGCCGACGGCTGGGCCGTGATCGTGCTGATGGTGGCCGGCTTCACCGACTACCTCGACGGGAAGATCGCCCGCCGCTTCAACTTGACCAGCGAGCTCGGCAAGCTGCTCGATCCAGCGGCAGACCGGCTCTACATCCTGGCCACGCTCGCGGTGCTCACGGACCGCTCGATCATCCCGCTGTGGCTGACGATCGTGCTTGCCACGCGTGAGGTCGTGCTTGCCATCGCACTGCTCGTGATCCGGCGCTACGGCATCGGGCCCCCTGATGTCACGTTCCTCGGCAAAGCCGCCGCGCTGAACCTGATGTACGCCTTCCCGCTGCTGTTGCTCTCCGTCGGAAGCTCCACGCTGGACCACGTGGTGAGGCCGTTGGCGTGGGCATTTGCCGCATGGGGCGCGGCGCTCTACGTGTGGACCGGCGCGCTCTACCTGGCCCATGAACGGCGGCTCGTGGTCGCCGCACGAACGCGCCGAGGGACCGTCTAGGCTCCGCAGCGTGATCCCACAGGACCTGAGCTACACGGCCGAGCACGAGTGGGCCAAGCGTGAGGACGACGGCACGATCCGGATCGGCATCACCGACTTCGCCCAGCAGGCGCTCGGCGACATCGTCTACGTGTCACTGCCGGCAGCCGGCACCACCGTTGCGACAGGCGGCGTGCTCGGCGAGGTCGAGTCCACGAAGAGCGTGTCGGAGATCTACGCGCCGATCGCCGGCGAGGTGGTCGCGAGCAACGAAGCGCTCGATGCGCGAGCCGAGCTGATCAACACCGACGCGTACGGGGAAGGCTGGCTAGTGGTGCTCCGCCCGGCGAACGAGGACGACCTCGCGACGCTGCTCGACGCCGCGGCGTACTCCGCGCTCGTCGACACGGCTTCCTGAGCCACCTCTGCTGACCCGTCTCTCCTTACCCACAGCTGATCGTTGCCGGTTGACCGGCATCGCTTCCCGCTCTACGGTTTGGTCCCTCTACCTATGGTTGAGGTTTCATCCGATCCACGTGGTCGCATCGAAGCCCCTCGTCACTTGACGACAAATCGGGAAGCAGGAAACCGGCGATGCCCAGCGTGTTCTGCGACAAGTGCGGGCACCAGAATCCCGACGACGCGCGCTTTTGCGCGCGATGCGGAGCCCCGCTGGACCGCGACGCAGCCGACAAGTCGGGCACCGCGGACCAGACCAGCACGATCGCGCTGAGTGGCGTCGAGGTCGACGAGCACGACGACGTGACTTCCGACATCCTTGAGGAGCTGCCCACCGGATTCGCGCTCCTGGTCGTTCAACGGGGGCCCAACGCCGGCAGCCGTTTCCTGCTCGACCAGGAAGTGACCACGGCCGGCCGGCAGCCGGACAGCGACATCTTTCTCGACGACGTCACCGTGTCCCGGCGTCACGCGACGTTCACCCGGACCGTCGACGGCTACGTCCTCGCCGACGCGGGCAGCCTCAACGGCACCTACCTCAACCGGGAGCGGATCGAGAGCGCAGTGCTCGGCAACGGCGACGAGGTCCAGATCGGCAAGTTCCGGCTGCTGTTCTTCGCGAGCCTTCCGGCGGCCCAGTCATGAGGGCCGGCGCAGCCGGCTCCGCTCCTGGCCGCAGCGTGGGGCGGAGGACGTGACCGCACCCGCTGCCGCGGGCGGGAGCGCCGGCGGCCACGCCTTCATGAGCATCGGCGAGGTCCTCGGGCAGCTTCGCGGGGAGTTCCCGGACGTCACGATCTCCAAGATCCGGTTCCTCGAGGGAGAGGGTCTGATCACGCCGACCCGGACGTCGTCGGGGTACCGGAAGTTCTCCCGAGACGATGTCGTGCGGCTGCGTTACGTGCTCGCGGCCCAGCGCGACCAGTACCTGCCGCTGCGGGTCATCAAGGGCCAGCTCGAGGCACTCGACCGCGGCCTGCAGCCCGCCGCGGTACCGGGACAGGGTGCTCCCCAGGTGCCGGCAGGCGCGGGCGATGCCGACGGGCTGCCGACCGCGTCGGACTTTCTTCCCGAGGTCTCCGAGCTGCGGCTTTCCCGCAGCGAGCTGCTCGACGCCGCGGGGCTGGATGCCGAGCAGCTCGAGCAGATCGAGACCTACGGCCTGATGGGCCCGCGACCGGGCGGCCACTACGACGGCGACGCGCTGATCATCGCCAAGACCGTGGCAGCCATGAACCGGTTCGGCCTGGAGCCGCGCCATCTGCGCTCGTTCCGTACCACCGCGGAGCGTGAGCTCGGCCTGGTCGAGCAGGTAGTGGCACCGCTCGTCCGCCAGCGCAACCCCGAGGCGCGAGGCCGGGCCGACGAGGTGGCCCGTGAGCTGGCCAGCTTGTCCGTCCGCCTGCACGCGACGATGGTCCGCGCCGGTCTACGACCCCAGCTCGGCGGCTGATCCCGGCATAGTCGGCGCCGCTCTTGGGTGGTCGGCGGGGTTGCTGGCCGTGTAGCGTTTCGCTCGCGCAGACCTGCGGGCGATCGGAGTCAGCCAGTGAACGAGCTCACGGTCGTCGGAGTGCGGGTCGAGCTTCCTTCGAACCAGCCCATCGTGCTGCTCAAGGAGTCGGCGGGGGACCGCTATCTCCCGATCTGGATCGGCGCCGTCGAGGCCACCGCGATCGCGTTCGCCCAGCAGGGCATCACCCCGGCCCGCCCGCTCACGCACGACCTGCTCAAGGATGTCCTCGAGGCGTTGAGCGCTCGGCTGGACGCGATCCTGATCACCGAGCTCAAAGACGGTGTCTACTACGCCGACCTCCGCTTCGCCGACGGCACCTCAGTGTCTGCCCGACCGTCCGATGCGATCGCGCTCGCCATTCGCGCCGGCGCGATCATCTACGCCGAAGAAGCGGTGCTCGATACCGCGGGGATCGCGATCGCCGACGAGCAGGAATCCGAGGTCGAGCGCTTTCGTGAGTTCCTCGACCAGATATCTCCCGAGGACTTCGAGACGGAGTAGACAGTAGAAGTCTCAAGTACGTATTGAGATCTAGGACGCGCGTTCAGTGCGTCATTGACCGGGTCAAGGTCGATGCCTAACGTCATCCCCGAAGTTCCACCGGTGAGGTTTGCCGTGGCCGTGCTGGATCGGACCAGCGATCGAACGGCCCGCGACACCCTTCCCGCCACCGGATGTTCGGAGGGCACGTGACTGGCAGGAATGCAGGTCCTGACGCCGCTAACGGTGTCCAGACGGCGCTGTTCGGCAAAGAGCAGGCAGGTGGCCCGGCGATCGGTTATCGCGGTCCCACGGCTTGCACGGTGGCCGGCATCACCTACCGCCAACTCGACTACTGGGCCCGTACCGGCCTGGTCGAGCCCACGATCCGACCCGCTGCGGGATCGGGTAGCCAGCGGCTTTACTCGTTCCGCGACATCCTGCTGCTCAAGGTCGTCAAGCGCCTGCTCGACACCGGGGTGTCGCTGCCGAACATCCGGCTGGCGATCACCCACCTGCGGGAGTCCGGCGACACGGACCTCACCGGGATCACCCTCATGAGCGACGGGACGACGGTCTACGCGTGCACCTCGCCGGACGAGGTCGTCGACCTGGTCCAGGGCGGACAGGGGGTCTTCGGCATCGCGGTCGGCCGAGTGATCAGCGAAGTCGCCGGAAGCCTCGCGGAACTGCCGTCGGAGCCCGCTGAACACGTTTCGGGGTCTGTGACGGTCGCTGGCGATGAGCTCGCGGCGCGCCGCGTCCGTCGTACCGGGACCTAGCCGAAAGTCGCTCCACGGCCCGTACAGCGGGCCATGGGAATCGGACATTTCGCCCCGACTCGCGGGGTCGCGCTCCGCTGGGCCGCGAGGGTCGGCTGGTAGCGTCACGGTGCCTTACAACCCGCGTGGGAGAGTTCCCGGCAAGCCAGCCCGGGACGCCGAAGGAGCAACCTCCCCGGAACCTCTCAGGCCGACGGACCGCGCGGGCAGGCACTCTGGAGAGCAGGCGTCCCAGACGCCTCACCGACGGGGCAAGCCCACCGCGGAGCGGCTAGAAGCACCGCGCGGGTGAAGCTTTCAGGTCGAAGGACAGAGGGGGAGCCAGTCGCCGCCGTTGGCGGCGCCCGCACCGGGAGGCTCCTCGATGACCCGTTTTTCCGGCCGACACATCGGCCCGTCGTCTGACGAGCGGGCCAAGATGCTCGCCGTGGTCGGCCACGGCTCGCTCGCCGAGCTGGCGGACGCGGCACTCCCGGCCGCCATCCGGACGACCGAAGCGCTCGCCTTGCCGGCGGCCGGATCCGAGGACCAGATCCTTACGGAGCTACGCGAGATTGCCGGTCGCAACCGGCGGCTGACGACGATGATCGGGCTGGGCTGGCACGACACGATCACCCCGCCGGTGCTGCGCCGGGGGATCCTCGAGAACCCGGCCTGGTACACCGCCTACACGCCGTATCAGCCGGAGATCTCGCAGGGTCGGCTCGAGGCGCTACTGAACTTCCAGACCGTCGTCGCTGACCTGACCGGGCTGCCGATCGCGGGCGCCTCCCTCCTCGATGAGTCGACAGCAGCTGCTGAAGCCATGGCGATGTGCCGACGAAGCGCTAAGTCGACAAGTCACCGATTCATTGTCGACACCGAGTGCCACCCGCAGACGCTCGGAGTCATGCGTACCCGAGCGGAGCCAATCGGCATCGAGGTGGTGGTCGCCGACCTGTCAGCCGGCCTGCCCGACGGTGGATGCTTCGGGGTGCTCGTGGCCTACCCGGGGAGCACCGGGAGACTGTTCGACCCTCATCGACTTGTCGACTCTGCGCACGCCGCGGAGGCACTCGTCGCGGTCACGACGGACCTGCTCGCGCTGACTCTGCTCCGCCCGCCGGGGGAGTGGGACGCCGACATCGCGGTGGGCTCGGCCCAGCGACTCGGCGTGCCGATGGGCTTCGGTGGCCCGCATGCCGGGTTCATGGCGGTCCGGGCCGGACTGGAACGTGGGCTGCCGGGCCGGCTGGTCGGGGTGAGCATCGACGCCGACGGGGTGCCGGCATATCGCCTGGCGTTGCAGACCCGCGAGCAGCACATCCGGCGGGAGAAGGCGACCAGCAACATCTGCACGGCACAGGTCCTGCTGGCCGTGATGGCCGGGGCCTACGTCGCCTACCACGGGCCGGACGGGCTGACGGCGATCGCCGAGCAGGCCCATCGCCACGCCGCGACGATCGCCGGATCGCTGGCCGCGGGGGGAGTGAGCGTCGCTCACGAGGGCCTGTTCGACACCGTCTGTGCAGAGACCCCGGGTCGCGCCGACGCGGTCGTGCAGGCAGCTGTCGAGGCCGGCATCAACCTGCGCCTGATCGACGCCGACCGGGTCGGGATCACCACCGACGAGCGCACCACGGAGGCCGACGTGGCAGCGGTCTGCGGGGCCTTCGGAGTGCCCGTAGCGGCTGCGCCGGACGGCGGTGCGATCCCGCCCGACCTGCGGCGTACCTCGCGGTTCCTCACGCATCCGGTGTTTCACGAGCACCACTCGGAGACCTCAATGATGCGCTACCTGAGGCGCCTCTCGGACCGCGACCTGGCGCTGGACCGCACGATGATCCCGCTCGGGTCCTGCACCATGAAGCTCAACGCCGCCGCCGAGATGGAGCCGATCACCTGGCCCGAGCTCGCGGGCATCCACCCGTTCGCGCCGCTGGACCAAGCGGCAGGGCACCTGGCGATCATTCGCGACCTCGAAACCTGGCTGGCGGCGATCACTGGGTACGACGCGGTCTCGCTGCAGCCCAACGCGGGCTCGCAGGGGGAGTTCGCGGGGCTGCTCGCGATCCGGGCCTATCACCGCGAGCGCGGAGATCTGGACCGCGATGTCTGCCTGATCCCGTCCTCGGCGCACGGCACCAACGCCGCGAGCGCGGCGATGGTCGGGATGCGGGTGGTCGTCGTGGCGTGCGACGACGACGGGAACATCAGCCTGGACGACCTGCGCGCGAAGATCACCGAGCACCGCGACGCGCTCGCGGCGATCATGGTCACCTACCCCTCGACCCACGGCGTGTTCGAAGGCGGGATCACCGAGCTTTGTGCCCTTGTGCACGAGGCCGGCGGACAGGTCTACGTCGATGGCGCGAACCTCAACGCGCTGGTCGGCCTGGCCAAGCCGGGAGAGTTCGGCGCGGATGTCTCCCACCTGAACCTGCACAAGACCTTCTGCATCCCGCATGGGGGAGGCGGTCCAGGCATCGGTCCGGTGGCGGTCCGCAGCCACCTCGCGGCGTACCTGCCCAACCATCCGCTCGTCGCCGAGGCGGGACCGGAGACGGGCGTGGGCCCGATCAGCGGCGCTCCGTGGGGCTCTGCGGGGATCCTGCCCATTCCGTGGGCCTACGTGCGGCTGATGGGCCCGGACGGCCTGCGGGAGGCGACCGAGGTGGCGCTGCTCGCCGCCAACTACGTGGCGCGCCGGCTGTCACCGCACTACCCGGTGCTCTACACCGGCCGCGGGGGACTGGTGGCGCACGAGTGCATCGTCGACGTACGGGGGATCACCCGCGATACCGGGGTGACGGCTGAGGACGTCGCCAAGCGGCTGATCGACTACGGATTCCACGCCCCGACCATGTCTTTCCCGGTTGCCGGGACGCTGATGATCGAGCCGACGGAGTCCGAGGACCTGGCCGAGCTGGATCGGTTCTGCGAGGCGATGATCGAGATCCGCGGTGAGATCGAGCGCGTCGCGGCGGGTGAGTGGACGGTCGAGGACAGCCCGCTTCGCGGTGCGCCGCACACCGCGGCGTGCTTGCTGGGGGACTGGACGGCTGGCTACGACCGCGAGCGCGCGGCCTATCCCCTCGCTTCGCTTCGCAAGGACAAGTACTGGCCGCCGGTCCGGCGCATCGACGGCGGGTACGGCGATCGGAACCTGGCCTGCAGCTGTCCCTCGCCGGAGGCGTACGAAGACTGAGCCGGAGGCGTACGAGGTCTGAGCGGTCCGGTCAGGCGGCGTGGGCGCCGGCCGCGCGCTGCGGCGGGATGGCGCGGCCGTCGGGGAGCAGGTCCCCGGCGTCGTCGAAGCTGACGACCCCGTTGCAGAGCAGATTCCAGCCCTGCTCGGGGTGGCTCGACACGACGCGGGCCGCATCTCGATCGGAGGCATCAGCGGAGGGGCAGCACGGCCTGTGGGCGCACTCTGAGTAGGGGTCGCCGGTGAGGTGACTGGTGCTCGGCTCGTGGTCCATGCCGTGCCTTCGACTTTCGTATCTCGTGGCGTCGGACGGCGCCGTGTTGCGACTATCGGCACTACCAACGTCCGGAGTAAGCCATTGGTTGACCGGCTGTGACGACATTTCGGGCCAACCGGACTTGTGGACGGTCTCGAGGGGGGATCCGGTCACTCCAGGCCTGATCAATACGACCTGACATAATGTCCATTATCGGTCATGCGTATCCTGGCGGAGAGTCCAGCGGATCTTCAGTTCGGATGATCCGCGGCGATGCCGGCGGGCGAACCTTCTCCAGTCGGCGTGCGTCATAACAGGTAGCACCGGGCGTATCCGGCGCTTGTAAGGGAATCCTCAGCAGCGAGTGAGACGTTGTTGAAGACAGCGGGACGTCGAAACTGACGTCCGAGAATCAGGAGGCCGTGATGGGTGAGCGAGTCCTACGAGGCAGTCGCCTTGGGACGACGAGCTACGAGGCCGATCGCAACACCGACCTCGCGCCACGCCGTGAGGTGGTCTACGACTGCCCTGCCGGCCACGAGACGCGCATGGTGATGGCCAGCGACGCCGAGGTGCCTGGCACCTGGGAATGCCGCAGCTGCGGCGTCGCCGCGACGCTGCGCGACGGCGTGGCCGGCGAGCCACGCCCGACCAAGACCGTCCGAAGCCACTGGGACATGCTGCTCGAGCGGCGGTCGATCTCCGACCTCGAGGACGTGCTCAACGAGCGGCTGGCGGTGCTTCACCCCGAGCCGCGCACCCGCAAGTCCGCCTGACCGAGTTCGGCATCGATAACCCTCGAGTCGAGGTCGAGCCTCGTCCGCCGTCGCTGCACTCGATTCTGCGACAACGCAAGCGCGAGAGCGACCAGCGCGGCAATGCTGAGCACCCATTCCGGCCACGGACCGATTCGGTCCGCGACGGTCAGCGGATCGCGCAGCGGGAGGCGCATGTCGAGCAGGCCGGGCACGAACACTCCCGTCTGCGCGAGCACCCTTCCGTTGGGAGCGATCATCGCGCTCACCCCGCTGGTCGCGTCGACGACGACGGCGCGGCCGCTCTCGATCGCCCGTAGCCGCGAGATAGCCAGCTGCTGTGCGGTCTCGCCGCCGTGGCCGCTGTCGCCCTTGTGCTCGTAGCTGGCGTTGTTGGTCTGCACCACGATGATCCGCCCGCCACCGGTCACGGCCTGGCGGACCACCGCGTCGTCGGCAACCTCGAAGCAGATCGCGTCGGCCACCCGGACCGGCCCGACCTGCAGCGTCCCCGGGCGGTGTCCGGGGACGAAGTCCTTCGGGATCAGCGAGAACTCGCTGAACAGCTTGGTCAATACGCTGCGAAACGGCAGGTACTCCCCGAACGGCACCAGGTGACGTTTGAGGTACATCTGGCCCGGACCGGTCTGCGGCGACCATACGATCGCGGCGTTCTGGACGTGGTTGGGCCCCGGGCCGTCGATCACCGCCCCGATCAGCATCGGAACGCCGACCGCCGCGGATGCAGCGTCGATCTGGGCACGTGCGACCGGGTCGGTACGAGGGTCCTGGTCGGAGGCGTTCTCCGGCCAGATCACGATCTGCGGGGCCGGCAGGGCTCCGGTGGCGACGTCCCGAGCGAGCGCCCGAGTCTCGTTGAGGTGGTCCTCGGTGACCGCGTAGCGCTGGGCGAACTCCTCGAGGCCGAGCCGGGGCACGTTGCCCTGGACCGTCGCGATGACCGCCGAGCTCGGGGCACCGTCACGGGAGGTCCCGGCAGTCGGCAGCCGGATCCCGAGCGGCGCCAGGACAACCAGAGCGACCGCTGCCAGCGCCAGGAGCGCCGGCCGGCCGCGCCGCAGGCCGCCTCGCACGACGGCGTACGCCACCAGACCTCCGGCGAGCGCGACGGCGAAGCTGACCAGCGGGGCGCCCCCGAGCGCCGCAAGCCTGACGACCGGGCCGTCAGCCTGCCCAAACGCAAGCCGCGCCCACGGAAAGCCGTCGAAGGGCCAGCGGTCCCGGAGAAACTCCTGCCCCACCCACACCAGAGCGCTCGCCAGTGGCCACCAGCGCAGCCGGCCCACCAGGACCACCGCGACGCCAAGACCGGCGAACCACAGCGACTCGATCAGCGCGACGGCCGCCCAGGCATCGAGGCCGAACGGTTGCAAGAAGGACACGGTCGGCACCCACATGCCGAGGCCGGCGAGCAGGCCGAGGCCGGCGCCGCGCCGAAGGCTGCTCCCCCGGATCGTGACAACCACGCCTGCCACCCCGGCGACGGCAGCCGGCCACCAGTTCAGCGGCGGGAAGGCCGTCCACAGCGCCAGCCCGGCCAGGACGGCGCCGATCGGGCGGGCCAAGGCAGGTCGACAGGTCGAGTTGCGCAGTCGGATCACGTCGAATCGGACGGTACACAACCGCCGGCGGACCCCGCCGGATGAGACGAGAGTTGGATCCGGCCCGGATGCCCTTCGGACCGACGCTGCCGCGGCCGGCCGCCGCCTCAGAGCCGTTGTCTACTGGGCACCCGGGCCGCTCCCGAGTAGTCACACCACGCCTGACCAAACGCTGGTGACGCACTGGAGGCCGACTGGACCTGGCACCAGCTCGCCGGCAGCGGGTGCACACTGCCAACGACCGGCCAGTCGGTATCTCCTGGTGGTCACCTAGGTTGCGGTTAGGCGTCCCTGTGGTGGACGGCTGGAACGTAGCGCCCGCCGTCCTCGCGGTGTCAACAGGCCTCTGACCTGCAGAAACGCCCAAAATCGCAGGTCAGCGCCTCGTCCCTGGATCATGGAAACTCAGCCGGATTTGAGGTTGCTCCGAATGCCGCGGCCGGGGTCACGCGAAACCTAAGACTCAACTTCAGGTAGAGACTCGGTTCGACCGTTAGGACTCGGGATGGAGCCACTCCGGAGACGGTTCTGGCCCCCACAGCCGAGCGAGCCGGCGACGGTCCTCGGACAGCGCACGGGTCAACTCGGCCGCGACCACTGCGGGGATCTCGAGCTCGTCCGCTTCGATTTCCCGGCGAACCGCGGGTGAGTCGCTGTCGTTGAGCCGCACCACCCAGTCAGGAACCCAGCTGGTCCTGCCGGACCGGACCGTGGCCGCGCCGAGATACCGCCACCATGCCCGGGGCGCGCGCTTGCCCACGCTCACGTTGGCCGGCGGGACCGCGGCGCCCGGCCGCCAGGTGGCGTCAATGTCCAGGAACCCGGCGGTACGGGCCAGGACATCACCGGGCTGGTCCTGAAGCTCATCGAGGCTGAGCAGGAGCACTCGCTCGCGCGGCACTCGCCGAAGCCACTGCTCGAGCTGCAGGGCGTAGCAGCTGGTCTGCAGGTAGCGGGGGTCCTCGCGCAACGCCTGACCGATCGGGCGGGTCTCGCTCCCCCACGCCAGGCCATGCAGGTACGCCGACCGCATCCGGGCGAGCGGCTCGCGCACCAGGTAGATCAGCCGGGCAGCGGGGACGGCGTCGACCACCCGGTCCACCACGCCGGAGTAATGCGGGTACATCGCGTAGGTCGTCGAGGCCTCCCCCACCGCTCGGGCGTCGCCCGCCTCGGCGAACAGGGACCGGTACCACTCCTCCCCCTTCGCCGCCTGGGCGGGATCCGAGAAGTAGTGCGGCTCCTTGGGATCGCACAGGAACGCGTCGGGATGCAGCTGAAGCACCCGGTGCAGCGTGCTGGTGCCGGATTTCTGCGCCCCGACCAGGAAGAACGTCGGAAGCCGGCCAGCTGCGGCCGTCACAGCGCGGGCGGCCGATCCTCGTACGGAGTCGACAAGACGACAGATGTCCGAGTCGATACGCTCGCCGCCGCCCGAATCTGCTGCAGCAGCGCCTCGAGATCCCCGGGCGAGGCGACCCGCACCTTCAGGATGTAGCTCTCGTCCCCTGCCACGCTGTGGCATGCCTCGATCTCCCGAAGGTGGGCCAGGCGCTCAGGAGCGTCGTCGGGCGTACTCGGGTCGATCGGCTTGATCGAGACGAACGCGGTGACCGACAGCCCGAGCTCCACCGGGTCGGCCACCGCGCGGTAGCCCCGGATCACACCTCGCTGCTCGAGCCGGCGCACCCGCTGATGGACCGCTGACACCGACAGTCCGGTCTCGCGGGACAGATCGGTGAAGCTGCGCCGACCGTCCTCGGTCAGCAGCCGCACGATGGCGCGGTCCACGTCCTCCACGTTCGAGCACCCTAGTAGCCCACCGCGGATCTAGGCGGACGTAGTGCAGCGGGGCCCACCGTGCTGCCCACCACCTCCGCAAAGCGGAGATGAGCGCGGTAGGTCCCGCCGACATCTATGGAGTCGGAACAGGGACGGCCCGTCTTGAGGCGGCAAACGGGGCGTTCGCCGCGCAGCTAGGACGGTTCTGTGCCTGATTGCCGCGAAAGGGCGACCGCCGCCAGCATGCTGATCGCCGCGATCACCGCGCCGAACACCTCACCGGTCCGTACCAATCCGTAGGCATTGCTCGCGGCGCCGATAGCGACGACAGGCACTGAGATGCCGACGTAGCAGACCGCGAAGAAGGTGGAAGAGACCTGCGCACGCTGCGCCGGCGGACTCGCTCCGGTCACCACGCCCAACGCCGACCGGAAGCTCAGACCCTGGGAGGCGCCCGCGAGAACGCCGCCGAGGAGCAGCAGACCGAGGGACTTCGTGCCGATGGCGACGCCGATCAATGCGCTGCCCACCACCAAGCCGCTGGTCCCGCGCACCAGCGCCGTTCGGGTCGCCACTCCCACCGAGGCGGCCTGACCTGCCGCCGAACCCGCGAACACGGCGAACACCACGGCTCCGGTCAGGAAGGGGTTGTGATGTCCCAGCAGGGCGAGGGTCGCCGCGCAGACTGCTGTGAAGAAGCCAAGGACCGCGAAGCCGGCGAATCCCGCGGTCCCGGCCTGGATGAACGTCGAGCGCGCCCCGCCGGGCACGCCCAGCCGCTGGAAGCCCAGGCGCCGCGGCCCGTCGACGCTCACCGTCTCGGGCGTTGCGAGCACCGCGGCCGCCGCGACAAAGACGAGACCGAGATGCACGGCGTAGGGCGTGGTGAGCGGTGCTGTGACGTACTTCGCGAGTACGCCGGCGACAAGTGGGCCGAGTCCCAGTCCGCCGATATTGGCGACGGCTGCCGCGAGGCTGGCACGTGTCTTGTGGTCGTCTCCGGCGAGGTCGGCCAGCGTCGCTGTCGCCGTGCCGGTGAACACTCCCGCGGACAGTCCGGACAGCAACCGACCCAGCAGGAGCAGGCTGAGGCCTCCGGCGTGGCCGTGCATGCCTGCGACGACGAGGAACACCGCGGACGACAGCGCGGCGGCCCCCAGTCCGGCGAGCAGCGATGGTCGGCGTCCGATTCGGTCCGAGGCGCTGCCGAATCCGACGAGCGCGGCCAGCACTCCGACCGCATAGGTCGCGAAGATGATCGTGACGGTCAGCGCTCCGAGGCCGAAGCGCGCCTCGTACGCCGGGTAGAGCGGCGTCGGCAGGGTGGTGCCGAGCATCGTGATCGTGAAGGCACCCATGATCAGGGCGAAGCCCGTTCGGCGAGTGGCTGTCCGCACGGTGCGATGGTGTCATCTCGGCGGAATGCTGCGCGGTGCGACCGGCATTGATCAGACGTGACACCTTTGTCCGGTCGCACCGGATCCGAGCCGACACTGCCGCTGGCTGTTCTTGACTTCGTCGGGATCGAGTACGGCGAGACCGCGACCGCGTCGATCGCCGGTGCGGTCGGAATCGCGCAGGCGGTCGAGGCGGCCGGCTACCGGCGCTACTGGGTGTCCGAGCATCACAACATGCGAAGCCTGGCGTGCAGCGCGCCCGAGATCCTGATCGCTCACATCGGCGCGCAGACCGAGCGGATCAGGATCGGGGCCGGCGGGATCATGCTGCCGAACCATTCCGCACTGAAGGTCGCGGAGACGTTTCGCACTTTGCTGGCGATGTATCCGGGCCGGATCGACCTGGCTCTCGGTCGTGCGCCGGGCACGGATCCGCTCACCGCGCATGTGCTGCGGCGCGGGATGGTCAGCGATCCGGGTGCGGAGTTTCCTGGTCAGGTCGGCCAGCTGCTCGGGTTTCTCGGCGATGAGTTCCCCGAGGATCATCCGTACCGCGCACTGGTGGCTGCGCCACTCGTCGACGAGAGCCCGGAGCTGTTCGTCCTGGGATCGAGTGGGTACGGCACGAAGTTCGCCGCGGTCAACGGGATGAGCGCGGTGTTCGCCCATCACATGAGCCCGGACATTGCCATCGATGCGCTGGTCGCCTACCGGCAGGACTTCGAGCCCCGGACAGCGGGCGCCGAGCCGTACTCCGCGATGTCCGTACTGTCGTTCGCGAGCGACGACGACGAGGCGATCGCCGAGTTCGAGGCCGGGTGGACGTTGACCATCGACAACATCCGGGCAGGCGTTCGCGAGCCGCTGCGGCCCGAACAGGTCCAGGAGTACGCACGCTCGGCGGAGTTCTCCGACCGGCGAAACGCCGACGAGCGGATGGTGACCGGCCGGCCCGACGAGGTAGTCCGACGCCTGCAGGAGATGAAGGTTGCGGCGCAGGTCGACGAGATCGTGGTGGTGACGCCGGGCGCCGACCGGGCTCGCCGTGCCGCAAGCTTCGAAGCGATCGCCGAGGCATGGCGCAGCGCGAGCTGAGGTTGTGCCGCTGCCTCTCGCGGTTGTTACTTCACCAGATGCCGTGAGATGACGAGGCGCTGGATCTGGTTGGTTCCTTCGAAGATCTGCATGACCTTCGCTTCACGCATGTAGCGCTCGACCGGGTACTCGTTGGTGTAGCCGTAGCCGCCGAACACCTGTACCGCGTCGGTGGTGACCTTCATCGCGGTGTCCGTCGCAAACAGCTTGGCCATGGCGGCCTGCGGGCCGTATGGCTGGCCGGCGTCGCGGCGACGCGCAGCGGACAGATACGACGCGCGGGCGGCTTCGATGCCGGTCGCCATGTCGGCCAGCAGGAAGCTGACGCCCTGGAAGTCGGCGATCGGACGGCCGAACTGCCGGCGCTCCTTCGCCCACGCCACTGAGGCATCCAGCGCGGATTGGGCGAGCCCGGTAGCGACCGCGGAGATGCCGAGCCTGCCGCCGTCGAGCGCGGACAGCGCGATGCGCATGCCGTTTCCCTCGCCGCCGATGAGCCGCTCGGCCGGGACGCGCACGTCCTCCATCACGATCTGTGCGGTCGGCGATGACCGTAGGCCCATCTTGCGTTCCGGCGGTTGAGCGGACAGGCCGGCTGCGTCCGCCGACACCAAGAAGGTCGACACGCCGCCGCGCGCGTCATCGGAGGTCCGGCAGAACACGTTGTAGTAGTCCGCGACGCCGCCGTGCGTCACCCATGCCTTCGTTCCCGAGAGGACGTAGTCGTCGCCTTCACGGCGTGCCCGCGCGACCAGTGATCCGGCGTCCGACCCGGACATCGCCTCCGACAGCGAGTAGGCGCCGAGCTGCTCACCGCCGAGCATCCCCGGCAGGTACTGCGCCTTCTGCTCATCCGTGCCGAACGCCGCTACCGGGTAGCAGCTCAGCGTGTGGACGCTGACCGCGAGCGCCACCGCCGCCCAGGCCGCGGCGAGCTCCTCGAGAACCTGGAGGTACACCTCGTACGGCAGACCGCCGCCACCGTGCTCCTCCGGGTAGGCGAGCCCGAGCAGGCCCGACTTGCCGATCAGCCTGATCACGTCGGATGGAAACTCGCTGCGCTCCTCGAATGCCGCGGCGTGCGGTGCGACGCCGTCTCGGGAGAGCTCGCGGACGAGTCCGAGGAGGTCGCGCGCCTCGTCGGAGGGCAGGACCCGCTCTACTGCCACGTCAGGCGCCCAAGACGACGAGTTCGCGGTCGATGGTGTCCAGCCGCTCGACGCCGTCGGCAGTGACCACGACGATGTCCTCGATCCGCGCGCCATGCCGGCCAGTCGCGTAGATCCCTGGCTCGATCGAGAAGCACATGCCAGGCTCGAGCACGACCTCGCTGCCCTGCACGATCCAGGGCTCCTCGTGCTCCTCGAGCCCGATGCCGTGACCGGTGCGGTGGATGAACAGCTCGCCGTACCCGGCCTCGGCGATCACCTGCCGCGCGGCCGCGTCGACGCTGTGCGCGGTGACACCTGGACGCACGTGCGCGCACGATGCGATCTGCGCGGCGAGCAGCACCTCGTAGTAAGCGGCGAAGTCCGATGGCGTGCCATCTCCGGCGACGTAGGTCCGCGTGCAGTCCGAGCAGTAGCCGTCGGGCATCGTGCCGCCGATGTCGATCACCACTGGATCGCCGGACTCGATCACCCGGTCGCTCACGTGGTGGTGCGGGCTCGCGCCGTTTGGCCCGGACCCGACGATCACGAAGTTCACGGACGTGTGGCCCTCTCCGATGATCGCGTCGGCGATGTCACGCGCCACGGCGGCCTCGGTGCGCCCCGGCCGCAACCACTCCCCCATCCGCGAGTGCACGCGGTCGATGGCTGCGCCGGCGCTGCGAAGCGCATCGACCTCGTCGGGCAGCTTGCGGAGGCGCAACGGTCGGAGCACGTCGCCGGCGAGGTGCAGCGCGGCTTCGGGCAGCGCCTCGGTGAACCGGAGCACCTGCTGCGCCCACATCCGGTCGGAGACGCCAATCGACCTCGGCGTCCCGCCGAGCCGATCCTGCAGCTCGTCGGAGACCATCCCGAACGCGTCGTCGGTCTCGCCGTGGGTCGCGAGTGAGACGTGATCGG
This sequence comes from Mycobacteriales bacterium, assembly GCA_036268405.1. Taxonomy (GTDB): domain Bacteria; phylum Actinomycetota; class Actinomycetes; order JAFAQI01; family JAFAQI01; genus DASZTV01. The sequence goes on along the minus strand of DATAUF010000073.1, from coordinate 1,101 downwards.
TGGCGCCGCTGGCCTCAGCGGCGCGTTGTTCGAGAGCAGGCACGATGAGCAGCGGGTCGCCGGTTGCGGGTACGACGAGACAGGTCAGCCGCTCGAGGGGCAATGCCTGGTAGCCCACCAGGTAGCGCAGATCGGCGCCCGGCGTGACGAGCAGGGCGTCGACGCCGGACTCGGCGGCGGCAGCAGCGGCTCTTGCCAGCCGGTCACGGTAGGGCGTGCTCACGTCGGTCAGGCTACGACGAGCCGGCCGGCTACGAGGCCGACTGCGGCCGGTGGACGACGCCGAGCATCTCGATCGCATCCGCGTACATCGTCGCCTTGATCACTCCGAGGTTGGGGCTCGCCTTTGCCGCAAGTGGCCTCACCAGCTCGAGCGCCACGTCGAGGACCTCGGCCTCTGGCACCGACGCCGTGGTGATCTGCGCCGCGAGCGCGTCATCGCCGCCGTAGCGACGTCCGGTGGTCATCGACTCGAGTGCGGTGTTGGGTGTCAGCTTGGCGCGGAGCAACGCATCCATTCCCGGCGGGAACGGCAGGTTGAGGTCGACTTCCGGGAGACAGAAGAAGCCGCGGTCGGACCGCATGACCCGCCAGTCATGAGCCATCGCCAGCATCCCGCCGGCGGCGAAACAATGGCCTTGGATGGCGGCAACAGTGGGAGCGGGCATCGCAAGCACCCGGCTGAGCAGTCGCTGCACGGTGTCGACGTACCACTCGGCCTCGTCTGCGTGGGACATGAGCCAGTCGAGGTCCAGGCCGTTGGACCAGAACTTGCCGTCTGCGACGGTTACGAGTGCCTTCGGGCCTTCGAGCTGGTCGAACTCGTCGAGCCGGGCGTGCATCGCGTTGATCCAGTCCGGCGTGAAGCGGTTCTCGTCGTCGCCGATGTTGAGAATGGCGACGTCGCCGTCCCGAGAGAGCGTGGGCATTTCGTTAGTGTCCCTTGCATGAGTGTGAGGAGTGGCGACCGGCTCCTGCTCCTGGACTCCGCGTCGATGTACTTCCGCGCGTTCTTCGGAGTGCCCGACACGATGGTGGCACCCGACGGGACGCCGGTGAACGCCATCCGCGGATTCCTCGACTACATCGCGCGGCTGGTCA
>DATAUF010000072.1:0-64753 GCA_036268405.1 Mycobacteriales bacterium | reverse complement strand
CCCGCGATCGTCAATGTCAGGTCGGTCGGCTCGGCGCCGTCAAGATCGGCGAGCGCCTGCTGCAACGACGCTCGCTCGGCTGTTCCCGCCGCATAGTCCCGCACGGGCTCGTTAGTCGAGATAGCTCAGCTCCTGGACGGCGTACCAGGAGAGATCCTCCGCCTCCGCCTCGCCCAACGCAAAGTCAACGTCGTCAGCGGAGGCGGAAGCGTCCCGCAACAGCGCGAGCGCAGCGCCGATCACCCGCTGGGCGTCCACCTCGTCCAACAGCGCGCTGGCCCAGCGTGCCATCGGGATCGCATCGCGGAGTCGGAGGGCGCCCCGATCATCGGCGTCGGGCGACACCTGGGCATCGTCGACGTCCACCGCAAGCACGACACGGCGGGGCGGAGCCGCCTGGTCGGCGGCAAGCAGGTCGAGGGAGGCAACCGCCGCCAGCAGTGACGCCGCGTGCTCGAGCTCGTCGATGCCACCTTCGCGATACCACTCGCGCAGCGCTGGCGTAACCCCGTACGCCGCACCTACAGGTCGAGCGCCACCCGATGCCAGCCACTCCCGCAGCAGCGGGATGGTCGCCGGCACGTAGACCCTCATCCAGCGGCGGACAGCGGAGGCAGCGTCCCGTCGGCGAGCGCCTCAGCAGTGGTACGCAACGCAACGTCGAGCACGGTGCCTCGGCGCCGGTGGTCCATCAGGTTCATCCCGATCGCCTCGAGGTCCTCCCGGCCCGGCGCGAGGATCGTCACGACGGTTCCCGAGCGACGTACCTTGCCCGCCTCGGAAAGGATCCGCCTTGTCATCGCGCGACGAAAGCGTCGCTCTACGCGAGTCACGAGACTGGTCGGATCGTCGTACTCGAACGACGCCATCGGCGCGAGCACGATGACCTCGTCGAGACCCCGCCCGGCCAGCAGATCGAGCGACGTGGGAGACAACGTGCCGCCATCGATATAGCGATGTCCAGCGATCTCCACCGGCACGAACCAGCCCGGGATCGAACATGACGCCATCACTGCGTCGGCGAGGTCAGCTTCCGGAGCGCCAGGCGCACCAAACGCCACGCGCTTGCCGGTGTCGTAGTCCATCGCGACCATCCACGCCTCGGGATGCCGCGGCCAGAGCCGGTCGGGGTTGACCTCATGGACCAGCTCACCGACGGCCGAAAGCGTGCCGCGCCCGCGCGGCGCGAGCCCGGAGAGCGCGGCGAGGATGGGCATGCGCCTCGGGTGCAGGACGCTCTTGGCGAGCAGCGCCCTCGAGCCCAACCGCAGCTGCGGGCGCGGGGGCAAGGTCCCGCCGCTCGCGGTGTCGGGGTCGAAACCGATCTCCGGGTCACCCGGCGCGACGATTCCGCGCTGATGGTTGACGAGGGTGTCGACCCCGAGTCCGCACGCCAGCATCGCGCCGACGACCGAGCCGGCTGAGGTGCCGACAACCACGTCTGCCTCGCGAGGGTCCCAGTCGCGGGCATCCCGCAGCGCGGACAGCGCACCGATCATCCAAGCGGCGCCGAGGACCCCGCCGCCACCGAGCACCAGGCCGCGTCGCGGCGTCGCAGAATCGCTCACTTGGCGGTCGCCAGAAGCTCGGTCAGGGAGTCCTCGATGCAACTTGCCAGCACGTCGATGTCCGGCATGGCGTCGCGGTCGCAGTTCATGCCGTAGTAGACGCCGCCGTTGTAGGACATCAGCCCGATGGAGACCGCCTGTCCCTTGGACAGCGGCACGACCGGGAAGCAGTCGTCCATCTGCGCACCCGCGGCGTAGAGCGGAAACTGGGGGCCCGGCACGTTGGTCACGATCACATTGAACAGCCGGCGGGACAGACCCGCGCCGAGCCGCGCCGCCGCCGAATGGATGGTCGGCGGCGCAAATCCGGTGAGCCGCACCAGCGCATCAGCGCCGACCGACTGGCCGGACTCCTTGTGGCCCTTCATGGCGTAGCTGACCTGGTGCAGCCTGACGACGGAGCTCGGCTCACCCACTGGCAGGTCGACGAAGTACGACGACACCCGGTTGCCGAGTGCGCCGTTCTCACTCTCGTTGCGCACACTGACCGGCACCATCGCGCGAACCGTCGTGCTGGGCACGACCGACTCGCCACGAGTCAGCAGCCAGGCCCGCAGCGCACCGGCCACCGTCGCCAGCACGACGTCGTTGACCGTCCCGCCGTGCGTCTTCCGGATCCGCTTGTAGTCGTCGAGCGAGGTCGAGGCCATCCCGAACCGTCGCTGCTCGCCGATCGTCGCGTTGAGCGGGCTCTCCGGCGCCGAGCGCAACGACGTCCTGGCGACCGACGCAATCCCGCCGAGTGCACCGAGCGTCCGACCGGCGACGGCTTTGGCGTCACCCAGACTCGAACGCACGGTGTCGACCGCGACGGTCGGGCGCCGCAAGGTGTCGGCGACCGCGCCGAGGACCAAGCCGGCTCGGCTCGGCTCGGCGCGTGGCAGCCACTCTTCGTACGGTGTCTGGTCGGGCGTCGGTGACACGTCGAGGAGCACCGTTCCGATGTCGACCGCGCTGATGCCGTCGACCATCGCGTGATGCGTCTTCGTGATGATGGCGAACCGGCCATCCGCGAGCCCCTCAACGAGGTAGATCTCCCACAGCGGCCGGGCACGATCCAGCGGCCGAGCCTGCAGCCGGCCGACCAGCGCACGCAGCTGATCGTCGTCGCCGGGCTTCGGCAGCGCGCTGCGGCGTACGTGGTAGGTGATGTCGAAGTCCTCGTCGTCGACCCAGATCGGGTTGGCGATGTGACCGGGAACCCAGCGGATCTTCTGCCGGTATCTCGGCACCAGCGAGATCCGGCGCGAAACCAGCGAGCAGAACGACTCGTAGTCGAACGGTTCCGAGTTTGGCGGCGTGAACCGCGCCACGCTTCCCACGTGCATCGCTGTAGTCGGCGACTCCATGTAAAGAAAGGAGACGTCGAGAGCAGAAAGCCGTTCGGTCACTTGTTAAGTGTCCCAGCCCCAGCAGGGTTTCAATCGCACCGGGTCAAACACACTGCTCAACCGCGCAGGGAGATCCCGAAGAGCGCTTCGAGCTCCTCGATCGTCTGCTGCGCCGTGACGTGGTGAACGCCGACCATGCCGACCTCGCTCGCGCCAACGATGTTCGGCGCAAGATCGTCGACGAAGACGCAGGCCTCTGGCGCAAGACCCAGTCGCTCGGCAGCGAGGTGGAAGATCCGCGCCTCGGGCTTGCGCATTCCGACCTCACCGGAGATGACCACCACGTCGAACAGCTCGTGCCAGCCCTCGCGGGGGTACTCGTTTCCCCAGGAGTTCGACAGCAGCGCGGTCTTCAGTCCGGATGCCTTCGCGTGGCGGACCGCCTCTGACATCGACGGCTCCCAGCCGAAACCGGCGAACATCCTGGTCAGTAGCCCTGCCGCCTCGACAGGCCGGCCGTCGACGGTCGTCAACCGGGAGGCGAGCTGCTGCTCGAACTCGGGAACCTCGACCTCTCCTCGCTCCAGCGCGTGGACCGGGCTGTCGGTGGCATCGGTCCCGTACGACGTGCCGAGCCAGTCCCGCATCGCGACCCGAAAGCCTTCCGGGTCGATGCCTTCCTCGTCGACCCAGGAGTTCATCGAGCCCAGCAGCGGCGAGGTCAGCACACCGCCGTAGTCGACGATCAGCGCCTTGAGCTCAGCCACGAGCTCGACCATAAGGGTTCGGACTCACGTCACGGGGCGCAGGTCGGCGACACCGAGACCGAGGGTGTCGGTGACGGAGTCGCGAGCTGACGCTCGGCCGCCTGGGCCTGCGCCAACGGCACGAGCGCCCGGAACTTCGGCCCGACGTCGATCTTGAGGACCCGGCTGCCGGCCACCGGAGTGAGCGTCGCCCCGGCGAACTGAGCCGCAAGACGCTCGGCGGCCGTCAGCCGATCGGCCGAGTAGCGGATAGTCGCGACGCCCTTGCCTCGGAAGACGGTGTTGCCGACCCTCGCGACCTTGAAGTCACGCGTCCGCAGCGCATGCGCCACCTGCGTGGCGAGCCCGGTCTTGAGGGTCGCGTTGCGGACCACGACGCGATCGGGCGGCGCCGTCGATGGGCTCGCGGTGATGGCGGGACAAGGCGGAAGCGCGGCCTTCGGCCCCGACGATCCACCGTGGATGAAGTGGTATCCGGCGTACCCGCCACCGCCGAGCAGCACGACGACCAACAGCAAGGACAGGCGTCGTCGCCAGTTGCGGTGCTTGCGTCGGGGTGAAAGATCACCGCGCCCTGGGATCGTCACGACAGTCGATGCTAGAGAATGGCGCTACCGCACCTTCTAGCGATGGAGCAGTTCATGGACTTCGCCCTGTCGGCCACGGCCGCCGACCACGTCAAGCGGCTCGAAGACTTCATGGACTCGCACGTCTATCCGGCCGAGCCGGTCTATCGCGAACAGCGCGAGGCGCTGGTAGCTGAGGGCAGGGGCCAACACGTTCCTCCGATCATCGAGGACCTCAAGATCGAGGCGCGTGGCCGCGGCCTGTGGAACCTCTTCCTTCCGGCTGAGTCGGGGCTGTCGAACGTCGACTACGCGCACCTCGCCGAGATCACCGGGCGCGCGCCCGAGATCGCACCCGAAGCAATCAACTGCGCGGCCCCCGACACCGGAAACATGGAGGTGCTGCACCTGTTCGGCACCACCGAGCAGAAGGAACGCTGGCTGCGGCCGTTGCTCGACGGCGAGATCCGATCGGCGTTCGCGATGACCGAACCCGCAGTCGCCTCCTCCGATGCGACCAACATCTCGACGGAGATCCGACGCGACGGTGACGACTACGTGCTCAACGGTCGCAAATGGTGGATCAGCGGGGCAGCCGACCCGCGCTGCGCGGTCATGATCGTGATGGGCAAGACCGATCCCGATGGTCCAAGGCATGCACAGCAGTCGATGATCCTCGTCCCGATGGACACCCCCGGTGTCACCGTCGTCAGACCGCTACCCGTCTTCGGCTACTGGGACCAGCACGGTCACTGTGAGATCAGCTTCGACAACGCCCGCGTGCCGGCCTCCAACCTCATTTCTGAAGAAGGTGCCGGCTTCGCGATCGCCCAGGCACGACTAGGCCCGGGCCGGATCCACCACTGCATGCGCGCGATCGGCATGGCCGAGCGCGCCCTCGAGCTGATGTGCAAGCGGGCGGTCTCTCGAGTGGCGTTCGGCAAGACCATCGCGCAACAGGGCACCGTGCAAGCAGACATTGCAGAGGCCCGAATGGCGATCGAGCAGGCTCGGCTGCTGACCCTCAAGACGGCCTGGCTCATCGACACAGTCGGTGCCAAGGGCGCCCGCACCGAGGTCGCGGCGATCAAGGTGATCGCACCGCGCGTCGCCTGTCACGTCATCGATCGGGCGATCCAGGTGCACGGTGGTGGCGGCGTGAGCGATGACTTCCCACTGGCGGAGATGTACGCACACGCCCGTACGTTGCGAATCGCGGACGGGCCCGACGAGGTCCACATCCGCTCGGTCTCCCGCCAGGAGCTGGGCCCGTACCTTCAGTAGCCCTGCACTTTTCGCAGCCGCAGTGCGGTCCGCCTTCTCACCGGTCCCGAACCAGCGATCTGCCGGGCGAGGTCCCGCACCGCTAGCCGCGCCGGCGAGCTCGCCGACACCTCGGCCCAGGTCCGGCCCGCAACGACGGCAGCATCCGCCGTCGTGGCATCCTCCGGGACCATCACCGCATCGGTGACACCCGCATAGCGGCCGAGCGCGAGCCCGATCTGGCGCCCGGGGTCGCCGCGACCGACAACGCCTCGGCGCACCCGGTTCACGACTGTGATCGGCGTGGTCAGGCAGGGCAGATCAGCAACCTCACGAACCAGCCGGGCAATGCCCACCGGGTCGGCCGATCCGATCGCCACCACCTCGTCGGCGGCCGCAACTGCCGCGACAGTGGCACCGTTTCGGCACGGTGCCAGGGTGTCGTAGGCGAGGTCCTCGTCGTGCTCCAGGCAAAAACCGGCGTCCAGGACGATGAAGCCGTATCCCGCCTTGGCGATGCTCAGCACCATCTCGAGGCTTTCCGACCGTAGCTCCGGCCAGCGCTGCGGAGAGCTGATGCCGGTGAGCAGCGACAACCCGGGCCGCAGCTCCGCGGCGAGCTGTCGCAGCCTGGTGCCATCGAGTCGCCCGCCGTTGGCATGCCGGCAGGCGGCCGCGACACCCGAGCCCTCGTCGAGCAGACCTGCCAACTGGCCGAGCGACGCGCCGTACGTGTCAAGATCCACGCACAACACCTCGTGGCCGAGTGTGGCGAGCTCCGCCGCGAGGTTGAGCGCGATCGTGCTGCGTCCGGGCGCGCCTGCCGGGCCCCATACCGCAACCACCTTGCCGCCTGCGCCGTGGACGGACTCGCCGCTCGGCTCGTCGTGACCTGGTCCGAGAGCCGTGACCGACGCTTGCCGTCCCGCTCGGTCTGAATGACGTTGCGACGCCGCCGCGACCAGAGCGGCAGCAACGGCCTCAACCGGACTGGTGTCCGTGAGCAGGTCGGTAACTCCCAAACCACGAAGGCGATCCTGGGTTGCGCGGTCATCTGGGGCAAGTCCGACCACTACAAGGCCGGCGTCGGCAAGCCGCCGAACCGCCGCCCGGTCCAAGCCGCGCAGGTCGGCCGACAGCACGGCAGCCTCGGCCAGTCCGGCGCACGCAGCCGCGAGCAGGTCCGGCAAATCGACACAACGACGAACCACCGTCACGCCGAGGTCGATCTCGCTCAAGCCGGCCGCTACCTCCGCCTCACGCCGCGGGTCACCGATCGCGGTCAGCACGGTGACGTTCATGGCGTGATCGTTGGTGTCGGTGACACCGCTGGATCAGGCGCTGTGGGATCGGGCGCTGTGGGATCGGGCGCTGTGGGATCAGGCGCTGGGACATCGGCCACGGGGACATCGGGGACCCTGACCACGTCGATGGTGCCGGACTCGATCGCGTCGACGGCGGCGATCACCCGGGTAAGCGGTACCGCGAGAACGACGGAGATCGTCCCGCTGCTCGCGAGCGCCCCCGACGTCGTGACCGAGTCGACCGGCGCTGCAGCGATCACCAGACGTGGCGCAGCCGGTGTCTGGGCCGAGGACGACGACTTCGGCGTGACGTACACGTCGACGAGCTCGCCGCGGCTCAGTGAAGTCGGAGCGTGTCCCGTCCCGACGGGCAGGGTGACCAGGCGCGTTGCCATGGCTGTCGAGGTCTGGCCGTTGACCGCCGTCAACGGCACCAGCTCGCCGGCGCCGATGAACCGCGTGACGACGTAGCCAACGGGCACCCGGCCGGCCGCAATGTAGCGAGCGCCCTGGCCGTCGAAGCGCACCCGGCCAACCATGAGGTCCTCAGCGCCGAGATGCTCCCCGGGGACCAGCGGCTGCCGTGCCACGTAGACCTCTGCATAGCGATCCGCCGACGCGAGCACGCGCGCTCCGATGAAGATCGGCGCAACGACGATCGCGATGCCCGCCAGGAAGCGCATGTTGAACCACCGTGGGGACGACAGTCGCTTGGCCGGCAAGGTGGTGGTCGGTGTGGTCACGGTCGCGGATCCTGCCCCAGCTCGCTTCGCGGAAGGGCGCGTAATCCACAGCACTCGATCGCGGATGCCTGAGCGGTGGCACACTCGCGCCGTGCCCGAGTCCCGGTTCCTTCGGCTGGCCGACGTCGCAGAGATCCTCAACGTGTCCGCGGCACAGGTCTACGCGCTGGTGCGCAGCGGTGAGCTCGCGGCCATGAAGGTCGGTGGCCGCGGCCAGTGGCGCGTCGACCCTCGACAGCTCGATGCGTTCGTAAGGCGAGCGCACGAGCACACCAGGGACTTCGTCGCGGCCCATCCGTTCAACGCATAGGTCGTAGCGCGGCGACCACAGCGACGGCGACGGTCCGCGCGACCGAGCCAACGGCGAAGCGTCGGGCCTCGTCGAGCGGATGCTCGGCAAGATCGAAGTAGTCCGTGCCGACCCGGTCGATCGTGCCGGCCAGCCAGGTGCCGTCGACCTGCGCGACAGCCGTCGGCGTGCGGTCACGCGCAAGTACCCGCATGACGTGCCCGATCCCGATCCGTCCGCCGACGATGCCATCGGCGGCCCGGTCACGGGCCGCGACCGGAAGACCGCGGGCGCCGATGACGGCGCCGACGAGTGCGATCGTCGCAGTGCCGTTCGGCTCGTCGACGATGAGCCAGCCTGAGCCGACCTTGCGCAAAGTGCCACGTAGTGGTCCGACACCAGCGAGCTCCAGAGTCACGGCGCGGCCCAACGCCCCACGAAGCCGGTCCTCAAGCGAGGTCTTCGCCAGCTCGCCCCGCACCCGATCGGCCAGCTCAGCGTCCAGTGCGTCAGCCACCTCGCCGTCGAGCTGTGCCTCGAGGTCGTCGAACAGCCGGTGCCAGCGCATCGCGGGAGTGTGCCATCGAAGCGTCCGAACACAGGAACCCGAAAGCCATTGACCGCAACCGGAAGCAAACCGCACTCTCCGCACCGCCTCCGCAACCAACCGGGGACGCCTACGAGGAGTGGACATTGACTGATCAAGCTGACGCCGGCGCGGCGAAGGTCCTGATGCTGCGGCATGCGCCTCGCGTCGATGGTCCGTACGACGACGAAACCCACGAGCGCAGCGCGATCGTGATCGACGGCAGCCTCGCGCTCGCCTTCCCACCCTCGATGACACTCACCATGCCGCTTCGATTGGTGCCGCCCGCGGGCGGCGTGGACACACCGAATGACGACCCCTCCGCCACGACGGCTGCAGCCCCCGATCCAAGACGGTTGATCGGACCGCTCGCACAGGCGATTGCCGAGGTGCTCACCGGGTTCCGGCCGCCCCAGCAGCTGGCACAGGTGGCGACGCTAGACGTGCTGGCCCTGCTCGAGCGCAACGCGGGCCGGATGGTCCCGCGTGGCGTTCGCACTCCACAGCGGCCGCGGGTCTCATCACTGCGGTTGTGCGAACCGCGGGCCGGCGTAGCGGAAGTGTCCGCCGTGATCGACACCGGCGTGCGACGCCGGGCGATGGCGCTGCGCTTGGAGGCGCCGAACGCGAGATGGCGCTGCACGGTCCTGCGAGTGGGCTGATTGCAGGAACACGTCGTGTCCGCTCGCTGCCAATGCCTGACGCGGCCGTCCAGATTGACGCATCCGCTCTGGCATCCACTCATCCGTGATCTCTATGGTCCGCCCGCTTCATCGTGCACGGCTCGGACCAAGAGGCTCGGGTCACAGGCTCGGACCAACAGAGGGGAACGGGCGTGACATTGACGCTCACGGAACTGATCGAGACCCCGCCCGCACCACGGGCGCTACGGCTGGTCGCGGACGCGAAGGTCGCTCCACCACCGCCGCTGAGGCTGGTGCCGCCCCTTCGTGCGGAGCCTCCCGCACATCGCGATCCCCGGCCCGTCGCAGCGAACTTCGCGCGAGGAGTAGCGGAGGTGATGGCGCGGGCGCGTCCGGTCGACCAGCTCCGTGACCTGGCGACCTTCGATGTCGTGCGAATCGTCGAACGGGCCGCGACTCGACAGCCGGCGCACCGCGCCCAGTCGAGACTGCGGCCACGGCTGCGGTCGGTTCACCTAGCCGCGGTTTGCGACGGCGTGATCGAAGCGTGCGCCGTCATCGACGGCGGGGTGCGTACCCGCGCCCTCGCGTTCCGGCTGGAAAGCAACGGCCGGGTCTGGCGAGCGACCGTCGTGCAGCTCGGCTAGCCGTTCTGTCCGGCCGGCGCTCCGTGGCAGCGCTTGTACTTGCGCCCCGAGCCGCACGGACACGGCTGGTTGCGCGATGCGTTCGCGAAGCCCCCGCCGTCGCCTGAAGTCGCGGGAGTGGCCGCCGTCCGCTGCACCCCACCCTCGCCATCGACGGTGGGCGCGGAGTACTGCAAGTTGGTGGCAGGCGTATGACTCGGCGCGCCGATGGCTCGACCGATCACGTCCGCAACCTTGTCCCTGTCACCTTGGGGCGCCGCGACCGAAGGCTCTGCAGCAACAGACGGAGCCGCCGGTGCGCCGAGAGGCTGAGCCTCGTCGGCTCCGCCGTCAGGGGACGGGCCTGCGCCGACTGCGGCAGCTTCGAGGCTCGGCGCCGCGGACTGCTCTTCAGGAGCGCTGACCTCTTCGACGTTGACCTGGACGTAGAAGAGGAAGCCGACGGCCTCTTCCTTGATGCCGTCCATCATCGCGGTGAACATGTCGTACGCCTCGCGCTGGTACTCGATCAGCGGGTCGCGCTGGCCGTAGCCGCGAAGGCCGATGCCCTCCTGCAGGTAGTCCATCTCGTAGAGGTGCTCGCGCCACCTGCGGTCGAGCACCTCGAGCAGCACGCGACGCTCGAGCTCCCGGGCGAGTGGCTCGCCATCGGGTCCTTCACCGAGTGCTTCCTCGCGCCGGTGGTACGCGGCCTGCGCGTCCTCGCACAGCTCGTCGACGAGGTACTCCGCGGACATCCCGCCACCGGACTGCTCGTCAAGCGCTGCGGCGGTGACGCCGACCGGATAGAGCTGCTTCAGGCCGTTCCAGAGTGCGTCGAGGTCCCAGTCCTCCGCGTAGCCCTCGGCGGTCGCGCCCTCGACGTATGCCCGCACGACGTCGTCGATCATGTGGCGCACCTGCTCGTGCAGGTCCTCGCCGGACAACACGCGACGACGCTCGTCGTAGATGACGGTTCGTTGCTTGTTGAGCACCTCGTCGTACTTCAGGACGTTCTTGCGGATCTCGAAGTTCTGTTGCTCGATCTGGGTCTGCGCCGAACGGATCGAGCGCGAGACCATCTTGGCCTCGATCGGGATGTCCTCGGGGAGGTTGAGGCGGTCCATGATCGCCTCGACCATGTGCGAGTTGAAGATGCGCATCAGGTCATCGCCGAGCGACAGGTAGAACTTCGACTCCCCCGGGTCGCCCTGCCGCCCCGAACGGCCACGGAGCTGGTTGTCGATCCGCCGCGAGTCGTGACGTTCGGTTCCGAGGACATAGAGACCGCCGAGACCGACGACCTCCTCGTGCTCGTTCACCACTGCCTGCTTGGAGCTCTCGAGCGCCGCGGGCCAGGCCGCTTCGTAGTCCTCAGCGTTCTCGATCGGTGACAGCCCGCGTCGCGTGAGCTCTGCGGCGGCGAGCACCTCAGGGTTGCCGCCGAGCATGATGTCGGTGCCGCGGCCGGCCATATTGGTCGCCACCGTGACCGCGCCCTTGCGGCCCGCCTGCGCGATGATCGCCGCTTCCTTCTCGTGGAACTTCGCGTTGAGCACCTCGTGCGGCACGCCTCGGCGCAGCAACAGACCCGAGAGCAGCTCGCTCTTGTCGACGCTTGTGGTGCCGACCAGGATCGGCTGGCCCTTCTCGTGGCGTTCGACGATGTCCTCGACGACCGCCGACCACTTGGCGTCCTCTGTCTTGTAGACGATGTCGTTGCCGTCGATCCGGATCATGTCCCGGTTGGTCGGGATCGGTACGACGCCGAGCTTGTAGACCTGGTCGAACTCCGCGGCCTCGGTCGCCGCCGTGCCCGTCATGCCGCCGAGCTTCTCGTAGAGCCGGAAGTAGTTCTGAAGCGTGATCGTCGCGAGGGTCTGGTTCTCCTGCTTGATCTCGACGCCTTCTTTGGCCTCGATCGCCTGGTGCATGCCTTCGTTGTAGCGACGGCCGTGGAGCATGCGGCCGGTGAACTCGTCGACGATGAGGACCTCGCCCTCCATGACGACGTAGTCCTTGTCCCGCTTGAACAGCTCCTTCGCCTTCAGCGCGTTGTTGAGGTATCCGACGAGCGGGGTGTTGACGGCCTCGTAGAGGTTCTCGATACCGAGCTCGTCCTCGACTCGCTCGACCGCTGTCTCGAGAACGCTCATCGTCCGCTTGGCCTCGTCGCACTCGTAGTCGACGTCGCGCGTCAGCCGGCTCGCGATCCGGGCGAACTCGATGTACCACTTCGCGTTGTGCTCAGCCGGGCCACTGATGATCAGCGGAGTCCGGGCCTCGTCGACGAGGATCGAGTCGACCTCGTCGACGATCGCGAAGTTGTGGCCTCGCTGAACCAGGTCGTCGACCGACCACGCCATATTGTCGCGCAGGTAGTCGAAGCCGAACTCGTTGTTCGTGCCGTAGGTGAGGTCGCAGGCGTACTCCGCGCGACGGACCTCCGGAGTCTGCTGGGCGAGGATCACGCCGACGGTCAGGCCGAGGAAGCGGTGAATCCGGCCCATCCACTCGGCGTCACGCTTGGCGAGGTAGTCGTTGGTCGTCACGATGTGGACGCCCTTGCCGGCCAGTGCGTTGAGGTACGCCGGCATCACGCCGGTGAGGGTCTTGCCCTCACCGGTCCGCATCTCGGCGATGTTGCCGAGATGAAGCGCCGCAGCTCCCATGAGTTGGACGTGGAACGGACGCTGACCCAACGTCCGGGTCGCGGCCTCACGGACGACGGCGAAGGCCTCGACCATGAGGTCGTCGAGCGTCTCCCCCTCGGCGTAGCGCGCCTTGAACTCTTCGGTCTGCCCCCGCAGCTCCTCGTCCGACATCGCTTGGTAGTCCTCGGCGAGCAGCTCTACCTGGGAGGCGATCGCCTCGAGCTTGCGAAGAATCTTCGTCTCGCCGGCCCGCATGATCCGGTCGAACACGGCCACGATGGGGCTCTCCAGACAGGTCGACGGCACTGCGACGGTCCGTCCGGACCGCGTCAAGCAGTCTACGGCGGCGCTCTAGCAGCGCTCTATGTGTGGGATCCGAGCCATTCGGCAAAGGTCTGGGTGCCCCGCTTCCCCGATCCATCGGGGAGCAACCCATCGCCGGCGAGCGCGCGTCCGGTCGCGCCGGGGAGCCGCATGCCGACGACCGCGCGACGGCTGCCGCGCGACCGCAGCACCAACCGGACCAAATCTGCCATCTCGTGCACTTCGGGCCCCGCGATGTCGCCGGCCATGCCAACCGGTTCGCCGACGGCCATGTCAACGAGGGCAGCGGCCGCCTCGCGCGCCGCGATCGGCTGGCTGCGCATCCGCGGGACGATGCTCACCGGGCCACCTGGTGATCGTTCGAGCAGCTGTGCGGGGAACTCGTGGAACTGAGTTGCCCGCAGGATGCTGACCGGCAGAGGGCCGGCAAGCGCGAGCTGCTCCTGGAGTCGCTTGCCGAAGTAGTAGCCGAGGTCGACGCGGTCGCACCCGACGATCGAGAGCACCACGTAGTGCCCCACGCCGGCTCGCTCACCCGCCGCCATCAGGTTGGTCGTGGCCGCGGTGAAGAACGCTTCCGACTTCGCCTTGCTGAGCGCGGCGACATTGCACACATCGACGACGACCGAGACTCCTTCGAGGGCCGGATCCAGGCCTTCCCCGGAGACCACGTCGACTCCCGCCGAGCGGGCGATCACTGTCGAGTCGTGGCCGGCCTGGCGCACGGCGGCGACCACGTGTCGCCCGACAACACCGGTTCCGCCGGCAACCGCAACCCGCATCGACCTCACCCCGTTCATCCCCACCAGAACGACGCGGCGATGACGAGGTAGAGGCCCACGAGTGCTGCTCCTTCGAGCCAGTCGTACTCGCCATCGATGATGACGAAGCTCACCGCGAGCACCGACGCCACCACGGTCGTGACGAGTAGCGGCGGGAATGCCAACGTGAACGCGGCGCCGCCGATGACCGGCGAGGCGAGAACCAGCACCGGAGCAAGGACGAGAGCGATCTGCAGCGGCGAGTTGAGGATCACCGACAGCGCGTGATCGGCACGGCCGCGCAGCGCGAGCTGGATGCCCACGACGTTCTCGACCGCGTTTCCCGCGATCGCCACGATGACCAGTCCGGCAAACGCCTGCGAGATGTGCAGCGATGTCAACGCCGGCTGCAGCGCCGCGACGAACCAGTCCGACACGAAGGCGGCCAGCACTCCTGTCGCGCCGAGCGTCGCGACCGCCGCCGGAACCGGCCACAACGCCGTCGACGGCTGCTCCGCGGTCTCGCCCTCCCCGCGGCGCAGGGAGGACGGCACCGACACCGCAAACACCGCGAGCAGCACGATCGACGCGATGACCGACAGAGCGCGCTCGTGGGCTGCGGCGGGACTGCCCACGTAGTGCGCAAGGCTCGGGACAAGCATCGCCGCGACGGCGAGGATCATCAGCGCGATCAGCGTGCGGGCGCGGTTGCCATCGAATGCCTGACGTCCGTTTCGGAGCCCGCCTGCCACGAAAGCGAGGCCGAGCACCAGCAGAACGTTGGACAGGATCGACCCGATGATGGCGGCCTGGACGACCCGGACGAGACCCTGGCGCAAGGCGAAGATGCAGACGAACAGCTCCGGCAGGTTGCCGAGCGCGCTCTGCACCACGCCCGTGGCCCCCGACCCCAACCGGTCGGCGACCTGCTCGACGCTGCGACCGACCAAGGCAGCGAGCGCCGCAAGTGCGAGCCCTGAGACGACGAAGGTCGCGACGTGAGCGCCGTGGCCGTAGTTCAGCGCTGCGGCGGCGATGGTGAACGCCGCGGCAAACCCGACGACGATCCGGTCCGAACGCGAGAGGACCACGGAAACGATCAGGTGATCTCGAGCAGCTTCTCGCGGACGGCGTACACCACCGCTTCCATCCGCGAGTGCAGCTGCAGCTTCTCGAGGATGTTGCGGATGTGGTTCTTGACGGTGTTCTCGCTGATGAACAGCTGCTTGGCGATGTCGCGGTTGTTCATCCCCTTTGCGACCAGCCGCAGCACCTCCATCTCACGATCGGTGAGCCGAGGGACGGGAACCTGCTGCCGCTCCTCGCCGCGCTTGATCATGGAGGCGAACTCGTTGAGCAGCTTCGACGCCATCGACGGAGAGATCAACGACTGGCCGCCGTGCACCGCACGGACCGCCGACGCGACCTCGTCGATGGGGATCTCCTTGAGCAAGTAGCCCATCGCGCCGGCCTTGATGGCGTCGTAGAGGTCGGCTTCCTCGTCGCTGATCGTGAGCATGATGATCTTCGCGCTCGGCACCGCATCCTTGATCGCGACGCACGCATCGATACCGCCGCGCTTGGGCATCCGGACGTCCATGAGGACCACGTCAGGGGTCGTCTCGATGGTCTTCTCGAGTGCGTCGGCCCCGTCTTCGGCCTCACCGACGACCTCGATGTCCGGCTCCTGGCCGAGGACCATCTCCAGACCGCGACGGAACAGCGCGTGGTCGTCAACAACGAGCACCCGGATGGGGTCACCCGCGCCCGGCGGGACGTGGCCCAGGGCAGCGCTGTCGGTCATGTCGGTCACGGGCTCATAATCGCACGCGTAGCGATTAGAGCTCGGGATCGATCGGCTCGTCGGCTACCGACTCCATCGCCGACGCGATCGACTGCGGCGCCCGGGACCCATGGTGCACCCGCCGTCGATCGGCAGCACGGCGCAGCTGTTGGACGAGCTTGCCGATGGCGACGTCGAGTGCGGCGAAGGCATCCGTCGCGGCGCCGGCTGCGCGGACCGCAGCTCCGCGGGTGTGGCAGGTGAGCTCTACGTGTACCCGGGAGGCGGACTGTCGGGGGTTACGTTCCTCGCTGACCTCGACGTCAACCCGGTCGGCTTTGCCATCCAGCCTGGCCAGGCGGTCGAGCTTGTCCTGCGCGCTGCTCTTGAACCGTTGACCAACCACCGCGTTGCGAGACCTGACGACGACGTCCATTCCGGGGGACCTCCTCGGGCTTGCTGTCGTACGCCTGGCGACGCACCTGCCCTCACCATGCCACCGACTATCACCGGGGGCTAGTGGCACTGAAGTGATGACGACGCGTCGCGGCCACCGTTGCGGCACCGACGACACAGGCGCCGGCCTCCTCGAGGGCACGCCGCGACTCGCACAACGTCGCGCCGGTCGTCACCAGGTCGTCCACGACAACGACCGCCGCACCGGTGAGCCGTCGGGTGCGACCGGGTCGGACCCCGAGCGCATGCCGAAGGTTGTCCGCTCGCCCTGCGGCGGACAGTCCGGCTGAGTCGGCAACGACGCGCCGCTGCGTCAGCAGCGAGGCCGCGCGGCAGCTCATCCCGGACGCCCGGAGCAGGCGCGCAGCACCGAACGCCAGCAGTCCCACCACGTCATCCCCACGGGCGCGCACTGCGCCGCGCGCGGAAGGCGCGGGTACCAGAAGAACCCGGTCACCCGCCGCCTCGCCCATTGCGGCCCGGGCAGCTGTCGCAAGTGGTGCGGCCAGGGCCCCCGCCAGACCCGCAGCGCCGCGTTCCTTGTAGCCGAGCAGCAGCTCCCGGACCGGACCGTCGTACGCAGCCACGACCCAGAGCGGAGGCAGTCCGGGCGGGCACGGGGACGGCCGGTGCGGACGAGCCGGGCCGTCCAGGACGCTCCGGCAGTCCGGACACACCTGAGCGCCGCGCGCACCGCATCCCGCGCATCGCGTCGGGCACAGTACGTCCAGCAGCGACACCGGTGAAGGATGCCCAGGCCGGACGCTCCGCCTGATCGAGCGTCGCAACCTGTGGGCGCAGGCGGCTATCCCCCGGCGTAGGACGGCTCGACACCGGTCGACAGCCGTCCCCAGCGATGCCCGACAAGCTGCCATGTCCCGCCGGCACCGCTGGCCAAGAGCAGCTGTCCGGGCGATGCCGCCACGTCGTCGACGTCGGCGGGCAGGCCAAGCTCTGACAGCGGCAGCGCCTGGTAGCCGTCGACCCCGACTTCGACCACACCTCGACGGCCATCGTGACCTCGCACCGTCGTCACCATCTGGTCGGCGGCCGTCCAGGCAACTCCGGAAACCTGCTCCGCCGACGACAGGACGGTCCGTGCCCCACTCAACGCCGGGTGTCCATCTGTCCCCGCCAGGGTCGCGACCACAAGCGAAGCGGCACCGCGTCCGACGGCCAATGCGACACGGGTGCCGTCGCGTGACATGGCGACCGCCCGGATCGTCTCGCCCGCCAACGAGCTGGGCAGCTTCATGCGTTGCGGGGTACCGGTGGCCGGGACGAGGTAGACCGCCCCAGGGGACGCGACGATCACCCGATCCTCGGGACCGAAGGACGGCGCCGTCAGATGAGCGACGCGCAATCGCACCGCCAGCGCGCCGGTAGGCGTTCCCGTCACGAGCTCGCGTGATGCGGGATCTCCGCGCAGCGCCGCGACCAGGCTTCCGTCAGCGCTCCTCACCGGAGCGGACAGGCCCGTCACACGCAGGGCACGCGGCACGTCGGTAGCCACGCCGACGATGCTGCCCGCGCGTACCAGCAGTGCGCCCGTGCTTGTCGGAGGAGCGGCCGGATCGAACTGCGGCCACGACCTCGCCGGTTGCACCGCCGGCAGTCCGGGAGCCGTCAACGGATCACCGTTCACGAGCAGCCGAATCCCGGTGATGGAGGTGAGCTGTCTCAGCGTCCACACGACCTGTGCCGACAGTCGCGTGATCTGGGCCGGTGTCACCTGCCGCGCGCTTGCCGACAGATCGACCTCCGCAACTCCATCGGCGCTGATCGGCACGTTCCCGAGCAGCGACGTGCCGTGCGGGATGGCGGTGCGCACGCCGGAGGCGATGACCGGACCGGGCCCGCTGACCAGTGCCCGCATCAACGTTGTCGCGAGGCCCGGCCCCTGCGGTGGCTCGAGCACCGGTTCCGGGACCACGCGAGTGCCATCGGGGGTGAGGAAGAAGACGGAGGCAGGTTGCAGCAATCGCTGCGCGTCGTCGGAGGACAACAGCACGCCGGCCGAGATTCGCGAGATCCGCCATTCGCCGGCGTCGCGGGTCAGGCGCATCCGGCGGCTGACCGAACCGCCGTCCACCACGTACGTACCGCGTGGCACGATCCTGCCGACGCGTGTGGCTCGGATGAGGACGCTGTTCGAGCCGCTGACGGTGACCCGAGCCGGATCCGCGTAGACCGTGATTGCGGCATTCGCGTTCCACGACGTGCCGGGCGCCAGATACGACCGCGCGACGCCATAACCGTCGTCGCTGTCGACCATCGCGCGCAGGAAGCCCCTCACCAGATCGACGCGGCTCGCGTCCGCCAGAGGGCCGGCGGGAACCTCCCGAACCGTCGCGTCGGCCAGGCCGCCGCCCGCCGCAGGGACCGGCCGGCCGAGATGGAGCGAACCCGAGTCGGGTACGCCGGCACAGCCGGTCGCGAGCATCACGATCGCGGCAAACGCAACGCCGCGCCAGGACCTCACGGCGCGAACGGCCGAACGGCGACCGCCTCGGGAAGTGGGTTCTGAGCCGAAACGGTGTCCGGGCCCGTCGCCTCATCCTCCGGTTCGAGGGGAAGTGGTGACGAGGTGACCGTTCCCCCGACGGTCCAGGGCAGCGTGATCCGGAACAACGAGCCGCGACCCGGCTCCCCCCACGCCTGCAACCAGCCGCCGTGGAGCCGGACGTCCTCTAGCGCGATCGACAACCCGAGCCCGCTTCCGCCCGTCGTCCGGCCGCGAGCCGGGTCAGCCCGCCAGAAGCGTCCGAAGACCAGTGCGGCGTCACCGGGCCGCAATCCCACCCCCCAGTCGCGCACGCTGATCGCAACGCCTCCGTCACCTGCCCGAAGCCGGACCTCGACCGGATGACCCTCGCCGTGCTCCAGCGCGTTGGTCACAAGGTTGCGCAGGACCCGGTCGATACGCCGCGCATCGACGTCCACGACGACCGGCTCCGTCGGCAGGTCGGCAACGATCGGGGCGTGCCGGTTGTCGGACAGCGGGGCCGCGAGACGGATCACCTGGTTCACCAGGTGCACGACATCGATCGGCTCGGCCTCGAGCAACGCGGCCCCGGCGTCGTACCGGCTGATCTCCAGCAGGTCGGAAAGCAGCGACTCGAAACGGTCGAGCTGCGCCTGCAACAGCTCGGAAGAGCGGGTGAGCTCCGGCGGCAGGTCGGCGCTGGAGTCGTGCAGCACGTCGGCGGCCATGCGAATGGTGGTGATAGGCGTCCGAAGCTCGTGGGAGACGTCGGCGACGAAGCGACGTTGCAAGCGCGACATCTCGCGAAGCTGGGAGATCTGCTTTTGCACGGTGTCGGCCATCCGGTTGAACGACGCCGCGAGTGTCGCCAGGTCGTCCTCGCCGCGCACCGTCATGCGCTCCTTGAGGCGACCGGCGGCGAGCCGTTCGGCGGTAGCAGCCGCGTGCCGGACGGGCCGCACCACCTGGCGGGTGACAACTGCCGCGATCCCGACGAGCAGCAGCACCAGCGCCGCACCCGCGAACAGCATCGTGCGCTCGACGAGGCGCATCGTCTCTGCCTCGCGGGTCAGCGGGAACAGGTAGTAGAGCGAATAGCTCACGGCGCCGGCCCGCACCGGTGCGCCGATCGCAAGCGCCGCCGCGGGTCGCGAGCCGCCGCTGCTGATCCTCGTGTAGGTCCATGCCTCCCGGTCCGCGCGCGCGACCGCGCTGTGCAACACGGGTGGAATGGCGAGGACGGCATTCTCGGGTCCGTACGATGCCAGACCCGGGCCCGAGGGCAGCATGACGACGTCGTAGTCGCCGAGATCGCCGGAGAGCTCCGTGACGACGGCGTACGCGGTGCGCTCGAGGGCATTCGCGTTGTCGCTGGGCAGGGCCAGGAACTGGTCCTGGGCGCGCTCCACACCGGTGCTGAGCTGGCTCTGGGCCGAGCGCGTGGCCGACCCGAGCAAGCCGCTGCGAACCTGATGGAGGATCGTGGCGCCGATCCCGACGCTGACGGTGGCGGACAGGACGAGCGTCGTTGCGACGACCCGGGTCTGCAGCGACGCGCGCCAGCGGTGGCGAACGGCAGCGCCGAAGCTGAGAACCGCACCGACGGGCCTCACGACGTTCCGGCCTTGTAACCCACCCCCCGGACCGTCACCACCACGTCAGGGTGCTCAGGGTCGCGCTCGACCTTGGCGCGCAACCGCTGCACGTGGACGTTGACCAACCGGGTGTCTGCGACGTGGCGGTATCCCCACACCTGCTCGAGGAGCTGGTCACGTGTGAACACATGCCGAGGCTTGCGGGCAAGCGCGACGAGCAGGTCGAACTCCAGTGGCGTCAGAGCGATCGGTGACCCATCGCGACTGACCACGTGGCCGGTGACGTCGATCGAGATCTCGCCGATCTGCAGGACCTCGCCTGCGATCTCCTCGTTTCGCCGCAGCCGTGCCTTGATGCGCGCGACGAGCTCCTTGGGCTTGAACGGCTTGACGACGTAGTCGTCAGCGCCCGACTCCAGCCCGATGACAACCTCGACGGTGTCGCTGCGAGCGGTCAGCATGACGATCGGCGTGCCGCTCTCGGCCCGGATCGCGCGGCACACGTCCACGCCGTCGGTCCCGGGAAGCATCAAGTCGAGCAGGACCAAGTCGGGTTTCGTCGCCCGGAAGGCAGCCAGCGCCCCGTCGCCGTCGCCGACGAAGGAGGGCTCGAACCCCTCGTTTCGCAGGACGATGCCAAGCATCTCGGACAACGCGGGGTCATCGTCGACCACCAGCACCTTCGCCCGCATCCCACCATCGTGGCACCGCCCGAGCCGGTCCACAGATCATGGGACGCCACCAGCAGCGACACGGCAAGCGTCACCGTCCCGGTCGACCATCGCCCATGTGCGCGCCGAACGACCACAAAGTCATCCCACGGTCATGGTCGACGAGTGGCGAATCGTCGTCTATGCGTCACCCGAGCTGAACCCGAATGAGGTCCAGCGCATCAGGCGCCGGGTGCAGCGAGCTCTGATCCGCACGGCACGAAAATCATCACGCCGACGGCGGCCACGGGCCGACGTCAGGGTGGATCAGTAGCGGTATGCGTCGCCCTTGAACGGACCTTCGACCGGTACGCCGATGTAGTCGGCCTGCTCCTGGGTCAGCGTGGTGAGCTTCACCCCGAGCGCATCGAGGTGAAGCCGGGCGACCTTCTCGTCGAGATGCTTGGGAAGCACGTACACCCCTACGGGGTACTCGTCGGTCTTGGTGAACAACTCGACCTGAGCAATGGTCTGGTTGGTGAAGGAGTTGCTCATCACGAACGAAGGGTGTCCGGTTGCGTTGCCGAGGTTCAGCAGCCGGCCCTCGCTCAACACGACGATCGAATGTCCGTCGGCGAACACCCACTCGTCGACCTGCGGCTTGATGTTGTCGCGACGGACCCCGGGGAGCGCCGCCAGGCCCGCCATGTCGATCTCGTTGTCGAAGTGGCCGATGTTGCCGACGATCGCACCCTGCTTCATCCGCGCCATGTCCGCGGCCATGATGATGTTGAAGTTGCCGGTGGTGGTCACGAAGATGTCGGCGGTCTCGACGACGTCATCGAGCGTCAGCACCTGGTAGCCGTCCATCGCCGCCTGCAGTGCGCAGATCGGGTCGATCTCGGTGACGATCACTCGCGCACCCTGGCCGCGCAGCGACTCCGCGCAGCCCTTGCCGACGTCGCCGTACCCGCAGACGACCGCAACCTTGCCGCCGATCAGCACGTCGGTGCCACGGTTGATGCCATCGATCAGCGAGTGGCGACAGCCGTACTTGTTGTCGAACTTCGACTTGGTCACCGAGTCGTTGACGTTGATTGCCGGGAACAGCAGCTCGCCGCGCTCGTGCATCTGGTAGAGCCGATGCACACCAGTGGTGGTCTCCTCGGTGACGCCCTTGATGCCTCCGGAGATCTGGGTCCAGCGCGTGGCGTCCTCGCCGAGCGACCGAGTCAGCAGGCCGAGGATGACGGCGTACTCCTCGGAGTCCGCCGTCGACGGGTCCGGAACCGCGCCGGCCTTCTCGAACTCAAGGCCCTTGTGCACCAAGAGCGTCGCGTCGCCACCGTCGTCGAGCAGCATGTTGGGCCCACCGGCGTCCGGCCAGCGCAGTGCGTGGTCGGTGCACTCCCAGTACTCCTCGAGCGTCTCGCCCTTCCAGGCGAAGACCGGCACGCCGGCGGGAGCGTCGACAGTGCCGTTCGGACCCACCACGATCGCGGCCGCCGCGTGGTCCTGCGTCGAGAAGATGTTGCACGAGCACCAGCGCACCTCCGCGCCGAGCGCGACCAGCGTCTCGATGAGCACCGCCGTCTGGATCGTCATGTGGAGTGAGCCCGTGATGCGGGCTCCCGCCAGCGGCTGCGAGGCGCCGTACTCGGCACGCATCGCCATCAGGCCGGGCATCTCGTGCTCAGCCAGCGCGATCTCCTTGCGGCCGAAGTCGGCAAGCGCAAGATCGGCGACGCGGTAGTCCATCGGTGCTCCTCGGGGCGGGTGATGCTCGAAACGGGTGGGCGGGCGGACCTGAGATGCAGTAAAGGTTAGCCGCGTGCGGCGAGGCGGGCCTTGAGATCGACGATCGGTCCGATGGGAGTGGGGTCGATGTCACTTGCGAGTGCGAGATAGACGCTCGCGAAGTCGAGCAGGCCGACGAGCGACGCCAGCCGCTCGATCGCGCTGTCTCCCTCTGCCGTCACCGCCGAGACCGCTACGCCGCGCGCGCGGGCCACCTCCGCGGACGCATCCGCCCGTGCGGCGGCGTCAGGAGCGCCGCGGTCGTCGCGGGCGAGAACCAACCGCAACCGCAGTGGCTCCTGCTCCTCTACCCGGTCCCGGAAGAAGTCATCGTCATCAGTCGCGGACCCCGTTGGTACCGCCAGCGACCCGTCGAGGGCCACGGACTGGTTGTGGTGTGCCTCAGGCAGCGCACCCCAAAGCGCCGGTGCCTTCGCGTTCTCCATGAGCTGGCACGCGGTCCGGAGAGCGGCGACGGGTCCGACCTCCCCGCTTCCCCAGATCATCGGAAGGGTTCCCAGCAGCTCAGCGGCAAGCGCCTTGCCGGGATTGACGAACAACTCGAGGTCCGGCCGGCACGCTGACGCGATGGACTCCAACCGGCTGGCTGCAGCTTCGAGGTCGGCGAACGACGCCCCGAGACCGAGCAGACCCGCGCGCTCCGCGACGACGAGCAACGGAACGACAAGTGCCCACATCGACGACCTCGGTGCCAACTGCATGGTGACCGGCACGTACGCGCCGCGGGCGGATCGGCACTGGTCGTCCAGCGGCGAGTCGGCCGCACCCACGCCGAGCAGCCGGGTGCCACGCCGAGCTGCCTCGTTGGCGCTGCTCAGCGTCTCCGCAGTCGTCCCGGAGCACGACACCGCGATGACGAGATCGGCGGCGCCGACCCAGCCTGGCAAGCTGAAGCCACGGTGGACCACCACGGGCACCGGACAGGCCGCCGCACAGAGCGTCGCGAGCACCTCCCCGGAGATCCCGGACCCGCCCATGCCTGCCACGACGACGGCCCGTGGCCGTGCGTCGAGGCCGAGCGCGGTCAGCGGCGCTTCCTGCACCGCTGCGAGGGAGGCCCGGATCTGCGCGGCAGACGTGGCGACGGCGCGGAGCATGTCCGACGGATCGGACGCCTCCAGGGCAGCGGCGTCGTCGAGCCGGTCGCGTGGGTCGGCAGTCATCGGTGGGTACGCACTCGACAGGCCTAGGCGTCGGGCTTGCGGGCCTCGTCGATCAGCAGCACCGGGATGTCGTCCCGGACGGGGTAGGCATAACCGCACCCGTTGCAGACGAGCTCGGACGCTGCCTCATCGACGCGCAGGTCGGCGCGGCAGTTGGGGCAGGCCAGGATCTCGAGAAGTGCGGCGTCAAGGTTCACGTCGATGAGGGTAACGGTCATCCGTCAGGCGCGGATGACCGCTGAGTCGACTAGCCGCGGATGACCGCGAGTCGACTAGCCGCGGATGACCGCGAGGACCTCGTCGCGCAGCTTGCTCATCGCTGCGTCGTCATTCGCCTCGACGTTGAGCCGGAGGAGCGGCTCAGTGTTCGAAGCGCGCACGTTGAACCACGCACCGTCACCGAGGTCGACCGTGAGCCCGTCGAGCTCGTCGATCGTCACGCCCGGGCGCGATGAGTAGGCGGCGCGGATCGCGGCAAGTGACGCGGTGGAGTCGGCGACTTCGCTGTTGACCTCGCCGGAGCCTGCGTACCGGTCATAGGACGCCAGCAGCCGCGACAGCGTCGCGTCCTCGTGACCTTTTCCTTCGTAGTGCCCGAGCGCAGCGAGAGCGTGCAGCGCGGCAAGCATTCCCGAGTCGGCACGCCAGAAGTCGCGGAAGTAGAAGTGGCCGGAGTGCTCGCCACCGAACACTGCGCCGGTTTCGGCCATCGTCGCCTTGATGAAGGAATGACCGACCCGGGTACGCACCGGCACACCGCCGCGCTCGCGCACGATCTCCGGCACCGCATGGGAGGTGATCAGGTTGTGGATCACCGTGGCACCGGGATGCTTCGCCAGCTCTCGCTCGGCAATCAGCGCGGTGAGCACCGACGGCGAGACGATCTCGCCACGTTCGTCCACCACGAAGCAGCGGTCCGCGTCACCGTCGAAGGCGAGGCCGACGTCGGCGCCGCCGGCACGGACCGCCTCCTGAAGGTCCCGCAGGTTGGCGGGATCGATTGGGTTCGCCTCATGGTTGGGGAAGCTGCCGTCGAGTTCGAAGTACAGCGCAGTCAGCTCGACAGGCAATGACTCGAAGACGGTCGGCACCGTCAGGCCTCCCATGCCGTTGCCGGCATCGACGACGACCTTCAGCGGCCGGATGTCGCGGACGTCGGGAACCATGTCGAGGAGGTACGCCGCGTAGTCGCCGAGGAAGTCGTGGCGGGTGACCGATCCGCGCGGACGGTCGCCTTCCGGCACACCGGCCGCAGCCAGATCGCGAATCTCGGCGAGGCCGCTGTCCTGTCCCACTGGCGCGGCACCAGCCCGGCACAGCTTGATGCCGTTGTAGCGAGCGGGATTGTGGCTTGCCGTGAACATCGCCCCGGGAACGTCGAGGCTGCCCGCGGCGAAGTACAACAGGTCCGTGGAACCCATGCCGGCCTCGATGACGTCGGCGCCCTGTGCGGTCGCCCCCTCGGCGAATGCCGCGGCCAGACCAGGCGAGGAGTCCCGCATGTCGTGCGCGGTCACGATCCGGTCGGCTCCGAGAAACCGCACGAACGCCGCGCCGATGCTGCGCGCCGTCGGCTCGTCGAGCTGGTCGGGGACCAGACCCCGAATGTCATAGGCCTTGACGATGGCGTCGAGTCGGTCGCTACCCACGGCTCGACGCTAGCCGTCGTTGGTTCGCGTGGTGCTATCGCTTCTTGGTGCGAAGCAGCACGTCAGCGAACTCCAGGTTGCCGACCGAGTCGGCCCACACCCGATGCTCACAGTCGTGGCAGGAGCGGAAGCTCACCGGTGTGCCATCCGTGAGAGTCATCGCCAGGGAGGTGACCCGCTCACTGCCACAGGAGGCGCAGGTCTGGCCGGCGCGAGCGCCGGGCCGGGTCAGCGAGGTGGCCGGGCCACGGGTGTCGGTGGCGCAGGGATCAGCCAAGAGGTTGTCAGCGGTCTTCATGAGGGGAAGCCCTCCAGGTAGGCACCGGAGCGATCACGGACCCGAGGTGCATCGACCAACCCGCGGGAAACCTTGAAGAAAGGGCGTTACCGGGACAAAACGGACTTTTGCACCGGCGGTGAAGCCGAATCGCCGCTACGCGGTCGGGGGAATGATCCGCAGATGCCCCCGCCGGCCGTGCTCTGCCACCTCAGGGACCGCGGGTGGCGACACCGCCGGCGCGGGCCGCGCCGCCTCGCGCACGGCCTCAGCGAGCGCGGCAAGGTCGTCCTCGCCCGGCATCGCCAGCTCGGCGTCGACGTCGAGGCGCACGACTTCCCAGCCCCGGGGCGCGGTCAGCCGGTCGGCATGGGCGTCGCAGAGGTCGTAGGAGTGCGGTTCGGCGTACGTCGCCAGCGGCCCGACGACCGCGGTGGAGTCGGAGTAGGCATAGGTCAGCGTCGCGACCGCGGGGCGGCCGCAAGCGGTCCGCGAGCAGCGACGCAGAGGGCTCACGCCGCGACCGTACCCGTCCGGGCAACCGCTGGGCTACCACCAAGGGCCGTGTCGCGGGGGTGGCTTTCTGGCCGCTCGACGGCCGATCCGGCCGTACTCTTCGCAGGTGAGACGGGATCGCGGTGTCGGTGCGGCGTGACCGCCGGGGCCGGGGCCCGCGCGGTGCGCTCGCGCCGCGGACCGTGCCGCTCGCGGCGTCCCCCGGCGATCGGTTCGACCGGATCGCCAGCGAGGCCGTCGAGCACGTCGAGCACCGCTGGCGACAACAGCTCGCCGATGTCGAGTTCGCGGTCGATCTGGTGCCCCCGATGGACGTCGCACTCGAACCGCTCGCCTCGGAGGGTGCGATCGAGTCCGGCGGCGTGCTCCTCGCACAGATCGTCCCCGCGCACGGCCGGCAGAAGGCGCACATCGTGCTCTACCGCAAGCCGATCGAGCTGAGAGCGCGCGATGCCGACGACCTCGAGGATCTGGTCCACGACATCGTCGTTCATGTGATCTCGAACTACCTCGGTCTCGAACCCGATGTCGTGGATCCGGGCTTCGGGGGCCCAGGTTTCGGCGACGGGGCGTCCGACGAAGGCGACGACTAGCGACCCAGCGTCAGCGCACCGCGATCCGCGGGTCCTGGCGGACCGTGGGCAGCGAAATCGGGCGAGGCAGC
Source organism: Mycobacteriales bacterium (assembly GCA_036268405.1). Lineage (GTDB taxonomy): Bacteria > Actinomycetota > Actinomycetes > JAFAQI01 > JAFAQI01 > DASZTV01. The sequence continues at coordinate 38,271 of DATAUF010000072.1, read as the reverse complement.
CCGACCAGGGGCTCAGTGGTGAGCAACGCGCCATGGGCGCCGGAGAAATACAGCTGCCGCGCTCCGTAGACCGGCGCGCTGCCGACCGGAGTCACCAGGAATGGCCACTCGCCGGTTCCGGAGCGCACCGTCGACGTGATGTCGACCGACTCGCTGTGCCCTGCCGCGACCGTGATGGTCTGGCTGCCGCCGGAAGGCGTGGTGACCCGGACCGATGCCGCCCCCGCCGGTGCGCTCAACACGAGCACGCACACGCCGCCGTCCGGCTCGTGCCCGATCGCTACCCCGGCCGGACCGGACAGCGGATGGGCTGCGGGCGCCCACGACAGATCCGGCCGGAGCCTGCGACCGGACGGGGTCAGGATGGTGCGGCCCTCAGCGAGAACGGGCTGGTCGCTGTTGACCAGCACCGCGCCCCCGCCGCCGTTGAACGCGTTGGACAGGTCGACCACGGAGGTCCGGCCCGGCCCGACGACCACCGGCTTGACGCTCGACGGCGTGAACTCGCCCACCGCCGTGACCACCTTGACGCTGACACTGGCGTCGGCGGTTCCGGGGTTGGCGAGGACGAGAGTGCGAGTGCCGGTGCCGGCAGGGAAGCCCGCGATCACCGGATGGCGGCTCGGCGGCAGCGTCGGTGGAACCAGATCACCGCCATCGGAGTCCAGCCCTGAGGTACGCCGATCGACCACTGCGGCGACGACCGCGCCGCTCTCGGCATGCACGTGCATCGCGAGCGTGGAGATGTCAGGCGCGACCGCAAGCAGACCGATGCTGACCCGCGACTCGGCAGGCACCCGGATGGCGGCGAATCGCGGCGGGGTGGTGACGCCGTGCGGCGTCCAAACCGTGACGCCCACGTCCGCATCCGTGCCTGCCGGATTCGCGAGGATCAACCGGTCGGTGAAGCCGAGCTTGCCGTTGCCTCCGGCGAACCACCAGTCCGTTGCGGGCGGGAGACAGTTGCCCCCGGCGAGCGCGCGGTAGCGACCCGACACCGTCTCACTCAGCTCGTCCGCGGCCAGATTCGCCGCGATCGAGCCGTTGCCTGTGATGGCGACCGATTCGCTCTGCAGAGCCGTGCTGTGGACCTCGGCCGTCGGCCCGAGGTGCATCGCGGCCGACCGCGACGCCTTCAACCCGTTGAGCACCGACGACGTGACGGTGCCCGCGCCGGCGGGCGAGGGCACCGGCGAGAGGGTGCCGCCGACATCGGCAGCGACGGCCGTCGCCGTGGTGTGACGGGGGAGGCCGTTGACAGCTGGGCAGACCAGCGTGCGCGCCGTCACGGCCGCGGTACCGGCAGGCGCCGACGTCCGCCGCGCGGCCGTGGATCCCGTGAAGAACGAGATCACCACTGCGATCACGACCACGGCCGCAAAAAGTGGTACGTCCCGTCTCATGTCGACTCCCGGTGCGGGACGTGAGGACCGGCACCCGCGCCGTACAACATGACGCCCGCGAGGAGGACCAGCTCGACGAGCAGCCACAAGTGCCGGCTGCCGCTGTCGTAGCTGACCGCCACGTGCCCGCCACCCGGCGGAAGCTCGAAGGCCTGTGCCCAGCCGTACGCCGTCTTAGAGGTCAGCGCATGCCCATCGACGCTGGCCCGCCAGTGACTCGATGCCGGCTCCGCGAGGACAAGCAGCCGCGGGACCGCTGCTGGGGCAACCGAGGCGCTTGGACTTGCCACACCGCCCGACGTGTTCAAGACGGACGCAGGCGCGGCGCTCGGCACCCGGCCCGCCTCGGCCGCCACGATGTTGGCGCCGGTCAGGACGGTGAGCTCGCCGGTCGCGAGGGTCGAATGCCACACGGTGGCGCCCGGCACCGGGATGACGGTCAACGTCGGGTCCTGGCCGAGCTCCGGTGCGACGTGCCGTGCCGTTGCAGTGGGAGCGACGACGTAGTCGACCCCTAGCGGCACCAGCTCTGCGCCCGCGCCGGGCCGCCCGGCAACCAGGTCGCGAACCGCGGAGGCGAGGGCGGCCGAGGCACGCTGCGCCGGGCCGCCTTCCACAGGAAGGTCACCCGCGCCGAGCCGCGGACCGTCTGAGGTACGGACCAGGGCGTAGCGCACCAAGTGGCCGTCGCCGTCGAGAATCAAGGCACGACCGGCGGTCGGGACATCGAGCTCGGCCTGCACGTAGACCGGCAACGCCGACGGATCACCACCGCGCAGCGGATGGCCGCCCCCCCGGATCAGCCAGCCCCCGACCAACGTCACCGTCGAGATCAGCGCCAACGCCACGACCACAACGGCCGCCGGCTGCCGCCAGCTGAAGCTCTGGTCGCGAAGCGCCGGACGGGCGCCCACTGCCGCGACGAGCGCGGCGAGGAGCGCGCCGGCGCCCGCGATCAGCAGGGCGAGGCCCGGCCAGTGCCGAGTCGACGGGTATCCGCCAGTGACTCCCGCGCTCCGGGTCTCGAGGACGGCGACGACCAGACCCAGTGCGAAGACGCCCGCACCGATGCGAGCGGCGGAGAGCCGGCTGGCACGCCGCAGGCCGAGGATCACGGCGGCCACGATCGGGATTCCCACCCACACGGGTGGCTCGCCGGTTCCACCGGCATGCAGCAGCGCGAGAGACAACCCGGACGGCGCGGATCGTGAGGCGTAGAACTCCTGCGTGCCGCTGCCCGAGAACAGCAGACCGGGATGCGCGATGACGTGCAGCGACCACGGGAGGAGCACCAGAAGCGGCACCGCGAGAATCGCGCCGGCCGCGCCGAGCCGATCGAGAATCGGCATGGCCGGCGTCGGATCGTCAGCGGCTTCGACGTCCGGGTCGCGGTTCGGCAGGAAGTAGCCCGCGGCCACCACCGACGCGCAGACAACGGCGACGACAAGCCAGATCAGGGGCGCAAAGGCCGCCGCGACAGCGAGCCACAGTCCGGCACGCACGCAGCGGCCTCGCATCGTCCCAGCCGCATCGGGATGCCAAGCGAGGAACACCCCCCGGGCAACGCGGGGCAGGACGATCGCCGCGACGACGAGATCGAGCCGCCCCGAGGCGGCGGCTCCGGTGACAGCCGGAAGCAACGCATAGACGATCGACACCCAGACCCGGACCCGCACGGTGGTGGTGAACACCCGCAGTGCGGTGAACGCGCTGACCGCCGCCAGCGGCACGACACCGAGGAAGAGCACGTCGACGGCGAGCCAGGTCTTGCCGAGCAGGATCGTCGACAGCCCCGCGAGCAGCGCGGTCGAGGCCGGTGAAGGGGCAACCGACCCGACCGATGAGGCGTGCCACGCGCTGAAATAGGACGACCAGAGATCGCTCGCTCCGGGCGGCGCCGGCAGGAGCCGCCCGCCGTGCAAGGTCCCCGACAGCACGTGGCGGTTGGCCACGATCGCGAGCAGGCCAGTGACGATCAGCAACAACGACGCGGGGCGGCGCAGGAACTCGCCGAATGCGCTGAGCTCATCGCCGAGCGCCTCGGACTCCTCGGATACCGGCCCGGTCTCGACGGCGGCTCGCCGCCTCCGGTTGACCGGCGCATCCGTCGCCGTCGGCGAGTGCATTCGCACGCTGAGCATGCCGGACAGCCACCGTCCGGCGGGCGGGAACAGCCGGCGAAGATCGCCGTAGGAGACCTCGCGGCCCGCCTCTCGCCGTCGGCGGCCGTTGAAGACAACCGCCGGCGCCGCGAGCACCTGGCCGACTCCGAGAAGCTCCGCGGCGGCCTCGCGGGGACGCCGGGAAAGCACGAGTAGGGCCACGGCGTGAAGCACGCCGACGACGAGGTAGCGCAACAGGAGCAGCGGCACGAGCCAACCGGCTGTGTTGGTCAGCACGATCTGCATGCCGTTGCGGCGGCGCACCGCCTGTGACCTGATTGCAGTACCCGCCGGCTGGTCGCCAGGACAGTCCGTCCCGGCATGCAGCAGCACCGCATGCGGTACGACGACAACCCGACCACCGGCCGCGTTGACCCGCCACCCGAGGTCGATCTCGGCGGCGTAGTCCGCCCACGCGGGATCCATGCCGCCGAGCTGCTCCCAGACGTCGCGGCGCACCAACGCACCGGCGATGCCCACCGCGAGCACCTCATCGACATCGTCGCGTTGACCCTGGTCGGGCTCGCGACGGTCCAGACCGGTGTCGACGTTGCCGGCCGCATCGATCGTCAAGCCGGCGCGCAGCAGGAGCTTGTTGTCCCAGTCACGGACCTTCGGGCCCGCGAGCCAGACCGATGGCGAGTGAGTGACGCGCAGCAGCAGCTCATCAAGCGCCGCGGGATCTGGCGCGCTGTCGTCGTGCAACAGCCAGATCCACTCGAGTGGGGCATCGTCACGCGCCCGGCGTTCGGCACGAGTGGTGACCAGATCCAGGCCCGCCGCCACGGCCGACGAGGTGTCGACCGGGCCGTCGAAGCGGACGACGTTGTCGACCCCAAGCCGATCCACCGCCACCGTCACGCTGCGGTCGGAGCTGCCCATGTCGACGGCAACGACCCGGTCAGCGGTGCGGTCCTGGGCCTCGAGCGCATCGAGCGTCTTGGCCAGCAGCTTCACGTTGTCGCGGCACAGCACCACGGCGGTGATGACGTGACCCGGGTGACGGGTGCGTGAGGAGGTCGCAGGCATAAGAGGACCGGCCCCGCCGGCCCTATGAGCCTATTGCAGCGGTGGGCTCAGACGACTCGACGCTTGAGGCGGCGGCGTTCGCGCTCGGAGAGGCCGCCCCAGATGCCGAAGCGCTCGTCGTGCGAGAGCGCGTACGACAGGCACTCGCCCCGCACGTCACAGCGGCCGCAGACCCGCTTCGCTTCCCGGGTCGAGCCGCCCTTCTCCGGGAAGAACGCCTCAGGGTCGGTCTGCGCGCAAAGCGCCTCGACCTGCCAGGGCAAAAGCAGCGTCTCGTCCTCGGGCCCAAGGGCTACGAACGACTCGGTTGTCATGGCGCCTCCACGTCAGCTGCTCGCGGCGATCCGGCGGCCGCGAGGCTCGGCGTGTCCTGGCCGGAACGGCCCCGCTTGATGGTGCGAGGACGACCCGGGGGGAATGACACGTGTGGAATTACATGCGCGTCGTACCCTGAAAGTCAAGGGGGGTGGTGGTATTGCTTCCACTCCCCCGCAGGATCAGGAGTCCGTGGGAGGCCCTTCGGGCAGGCTCGGAGCAGCCGGCGCGGCCGCTGGCTCCGCCTGCTTTTCCGGCTTCTGAGTGGGCCGTGAGGAGGTCTTCCGGGCGACCCGCGTCGTGCCCGATGCGCCCGATGCAGCCGCCTTGCGTGCCGCGGATTTTGCGGGCGCCGTCTTCTTTGCAGGTGTCGCCTTTTTCGCGGCGGTCTTGGCGACCGCGGGCTTAGCCGCAGCGGTCTTGGTCGAGGTGGCCTTCGTCGCAGAGGACTTCCGGGGGGCCGGTCTCGGCGCTGGACGCAGCGATGAGCCACGCGCCGCGGAGCGCGGCGCGGCCGAGCGCAGCGGCCCGGGCTCCGGGACGGGCTCGGCAAGGCGGGCAACGAGCGAGGGGACAGCGGGAATCTCCGGCTCCGGATGGCTGTCGGCCGTCTTGCGGAACCTCGCGGCGTCACGTGCATCACGACGCCGGTCGACGGCCTCGCCGACCCGGCTCGCGACGGCCCGGCGCTCGCGAGGCGACAGGCCCTCCGCGAACTCCTCGAGAACCTCGTGCAGCAGCCGGTCGCGCTCCTTCTCGAGCATCCGGTCGCGCTCACCCAGGTAGGCGAGAAGGGACTGTCCGGCCGCGACGAGCCGGTTGGTGCCACCGTCCAGGTAGCCGGTCACGTTCCCGATCGCGGCCACCTGCCCGTCGAGTGCCGCCCGGAGGTCGGCTGTCGCCCGGTGCACCTCGGCCTGGATCTCACTGAGCACGCTGCGAGCCGCCGCCCGGCCGTCCTCGACGACCGCATCGACTCGCGGCCGCCACTCGCCCTGCATGTCCGCGAGCGCGCCGGCAACCGACTCTCCCGATGTCGTCACCGTCGTCTCGATGTGCTCGCGCACCTCGTCGAGGGCGTCGGCGAAGTCGCTTCGTAGCTCGCCCAGCTGGTTGTCGACGTCGCCGCGAGTCGCGACAGTCGAACGTTCGAGGGCTTCGAGCGTCCCGCCGAGGTCCTCGAGCAACCGATCACGTGCCGCCGCAAAGCCGTCCAGGATCCCGCCGTGCATGGAGGCGAGCTGGTCGTCGATGGGCCGGGTCGCCTCGTCGACGGCGGTCATGACCTCGGTCAGCATCGCTTCGAGGTGGCGGCGGTCCGCCTCCCGCGCCGCGGGGTCCTGCAGGGTGTCGCCAAGCGTTCCGAGACTGCTGGCGACCGCGTCGCCGAGGTCCTCGAGCCCAGCCCGGACGGCCTCCGCCCACTCGTCGAGCGCGCTGGCCTGCTCCTGGAGCGCTTCGGAGGTCCGCTCCCGGTGCTGGCCCGCCGCGGCGCGTTCGGAGTTGATCGACTGCAGCAAGGCGGCAAGGCGGTCGTCGAGCGAGACGATGCGCGACTCGAGACGGTCGGCGAACTCATCGACGGCGTCCTCGATCGCGGCGAGCCGCTCCTCAAGCCCGGTCATCTCGGCACGGATGCCGGTCAGCGACGCGGCGACGACCGGTCCCACGGGCAGCCCCGAGTCCGAGCTCGCCGTCGGTCGCTGAACCAGCGCCTCGAGCCGTCGGATCAGCGCCGGCGGTTCAGTTGTCTCGGCGCCGTAGGTGTCGCTCTCCACGCTGACTCCCCTGATGTTCCGGTGTCGGAGGGAACCCTACGCGTCCGAGGACTCCGAGGTCGCGCGGATAGGGCGCCGAGCAGTACGAAAGACTGCGCGACGTGCGGGTCACAGTGCTCTGCGGTGGGATCGGCGGCGCCCGGTTCCTGCGGGGCCTGCGGGACCTCGGCCACGACATCACCGCCATCGCCAACACCGGCGACGACATGACGTTGCTCGGCCTACGAATCTGCCCCGACCTCGACAGCATCGTGTACACGCTCGGCGGCGGGATCAGCCCGGAACGCGGTTGGGGAAGGGATGGCGAGACCTTTCGGGTGCGCGACGAGCTCGCGGCGTACGCCGACTCAGTCGCCGCTGCCGACTCGCTCGTCCCGTCGTGGTTCGGGCTGGGCGACCTCGACCTCGCGACCCATCTGCTCCGCAGCCGCTGGCTCGCCGACCGCGTCTCGCTGTCGACCGTCACCGGATGGCTCTGCGAACGGTGGCAGACCGGCATGACCGTGATCCCCGCGACCGACGACGCCGTGGAGACCCATGTCCACCTCCACGACGGCACAACGGTGCACTTCCAGGAGTGGTGGGTGCGGCTGCACGCAGAGGTGCCGGCAACCGGTTTCGAGATCCGTGGGGCAGCCCACGCCGAGCCGGCTCCCGGCGTCCTGGACGCGATCGCCGACGCGGACGTCGTGCTGTTCGCGCCGAGCAATCCCGTCGTCTCGATCGGCGTGATCCTCGAGATACCCGGCATCGCCGACGCCGTGCGCACGACTCGGGCGCCGGTCGTCGGGCTGTCCCCGATCATCGGCGGCGCCCCGGTGCGCGGGATGGCAGACGCCTGCCTCGCCGCGATCGGAGTGGAGACCTCCGCGGACGCCGTCGCCCGGCACTACGGCTCGCGGCGCGACCGCGGCCTGATCGACGGGTGGCTGGTCGATGACATCGACGCAGAGGTTGTTGCCGGCTTGCGCGACTCGGGCCTCGATGCCCGCTCGGTGCCCCTCCTGATGCACGACGTCGACGCGACCGCAGCGATGGCACGCGCCGCGATCGAGCTCGCGATCGGTGCCGCCGCATGAGCGCCGCGATAGAGGTCTGGGCGCTCGACGGCATCCCCGAGGTTCGCGCCGGCGATGACCTGGTCGGCCTCATCGCCGACACCGGTGTCGTGCTCAGCGATGGGGATGTCCTGATCGTGACGAGCAAGATCGTCTCGAAGGCTGAGGGCCGCCTCGTCGCAGGCAGCCGCGAGGAGCACCTCGCCGGGGAGACCGTGCGCGTGGTCGCGCGGCGCGGCCGCACCCAGATCGTGCAGACCCGTCACGGCTTCGTGCTCGCCGCCGCGGGCATCGACGCCAGCAACGTGCCCGCCGGAACTGTGGCGTTGCTACCGCTCGACCCCGACTCCTCGGCACGGGCGATCCGCGACGGGATCCGCGCGCGACTCGGCGTCGACGTGGCGGTCATCGTGACCGACACCATGGGACGGCCCTGGCGCGACGGGGTGGTCGACACCGCGATCGGCGCCGCCGGCATCGAGGTGCTCGACGACCTGCGCGGGAATGCCGACGCCTTCGGTCAGGTCCTCGAGGTCACGGTCACAGCTCTCGCGGACGAGCTCGCTGCGGCCGGGGACCTGGTCAAGGGAAAGCTGTCGGGCCGGCCCGTCGCCGTCGTGCGGGGCTTCGCGTTCCACATCCCCGTCGAAGACAGGGGCGCCCAGCCACTTGTCCGCGCCGCGGTCGATGACATGTTCGCGGTCGGAACCCACGACGCGATGGCGTCGGTCGTCGAGGACAGCGCACCCGTGCTGGACGGCGAGCCAGGAGCGTCGGCTCCGGACCCCGACCGCGTGCGACGCGCGATCGAGGCGATCGGTGAGACCGCCGCCCTGCTCACGATGACCGACGACGGAACGTCGGTGACCGCTAAGGGCAGCCCGCTTGACGCCGGCTACGCCTTGGGTCGGTTGATGGCAGCACTCGCGGCGGAAGGCCTGCGGGCCGCGCCGCCACACGTGACGACCGACGGCGCGACGATTTCCGTCAGGACGGTGTCGATCAAGGAAGGGAGCTGAACCTGATCGCGCCGTCCGGCACGGCGGCTTCGTTCCAGATCCGGATGCCGACGGCGAGCTCGTTGTTGGCACCGACGGTTGCGCCCTCGCCGATGACCGCCGAGCTCACGACGCTGCGCTGACCGATCACCGCGCGCCGCCCCACCAGCGAGTCGACGACCGTCGCGCCCGCCTGCACATGGACGCCGTCACCGATCACCGATCTGGTGACCTGCGCACCGGCGTCGACCCGGGCGCGCGGTCCGATCGTCGATCCGCCGTTGACCACGGCGCCTGAGTGCACCAGCGCGTCATCCATGACAAGTGCCTCTCCAGGCGCGCCGGGCATCGCGGGTGAGGTGAGGACGCCCGTCACGATGTCGGCGTTCGCCGTGACGAAGGCGACCGGAGTGCCCACGTCGATCCAGTACGCCGTGTCGACGTACCCCAGCATGGTCTCGCCGACCTCGAGCAACCCAGGGAAGGTCTCGCGCTCGACAGAGACCGGCCGGCCCTCGGGAATCCCGTCGATGACCTTGCGGGTGAAGACGTAGCAACCGGCGTTGATCCGATTGGTCACTGGCGCGTCCGACTTCTCGATGAATCCGGTGACCCTCGCGTGCGAGTCCGTGGGCACGCAGCCGAACGCCCTCGGGTCCTCCACCTCGACGAGATGCAATGTCACGGCCGCCTCCCGGCGACGGTGCAACTCGAGCTGCGCCCGAATGTCGTGCCCGGACAGGATGTCGCCGTTGAGGATGACGACGGGGTCCTCGGGCCCGGACTCCAGGCGGCGCACCACGTTGCGGATGCCACCGGCGGTACCGAGTGGCTCGGTCTCGGTGACGAAGTCGATCCGCACCCCGAGGTCCTTGCCGTTGCCGAAGTACTCGTGGAACACCTCGGAGCGGTACGACGTCGCGAGCACGATGTGGTCGATGCCGCTGTCACGCAGCCGGGTCAGCTGATGCGCGAGAAAGGGAGCTCCCGCGCACGGCAGCATCGGCTTCGGCGTACGCAACGTGAGCGGCTGCAGCCGGGTGCCCTGCCCCCCGACGAGGACGACTGCCTCCACCCTGCCGCCTTGAGACCTACGGGCCGATCAGCCCTGGGAGATGGCGCGGGCATAGGAGGCGAGGTGCGCCTCCGCGCTGGCAGCCCAGGTGAACTCCTGCGCCCGGGCCAGCGCCGCGTCGCCGAGCGACCGCCGGCGTGCCGCGTCGTCGAGCAGCGCGGACAGCGACGAGCCGATCGCCGCGGCGTCGGGCTCGGTGTAGGCCACAGCGTCACCGCCGACCTCAGGCAGCGAGAGCCGCTGCGTCGTCAAGACGGGAGCGCCACACGCCATCGCCTCGAGGACCGGAAGGCCGAAGCCCTCGCCATGGCTCGGGAAGGCGACCACGGTCGCGCCACCGAGGTAGCCGGGCAGGTCGGCGAATCGCAGGTATCCGGGGCGAACAACCCGCAGGTGACCCGGCACCTCGGCGACCGCCGCGTCAACGTCCTCGTCCCATCCCCGCCCGCCGGCGAGCACGAGCGCGGGCGGGTCGTCGCGCCAGCTGACCGCCTCGACCCAGCCACGGATCAGCGCCGGGACGTTCTTGCGCGGCTCGAGCACGCCGAGGAATGCGACGTACTCGCCACGGATGCCGAGCCTCGCCGCCACCCTGGCCTTGTCGGCGTCGGTCGGCGGGTGGAACAGGTGCGGATCGACGCCGTGGTAGGCCACATCGAGCATCGTGGGGTCGGCATCGAGGACCCTCACGAGCTCGTCTCGGGTCGCCTTGCTCGGCACGATCACTCGGGTCGCGCGCCGCAGAGCGGTACGGATCGCCGAACGGAAGAAGGTGCCCTTCACCGCGGCGACGTCGTCGGGTGAGGTGAAGAAGGTCGCGTCGTGAATCGTGACGACGACGGGTCGGCCGGCACGCAGCGGCATCGTGTAGTGCGGCGAGTGCATGACGTCGACGCCGAGCTGCTGCGCGACCAGCGGGAGGCCGGTCTGCTCCCAGGCAAGCCGGGCGGGTCGATGCGAGATGGCGGCCGGGCCGGGAACCACGGTCGCCTGCGGCGCCAGCTGCGCGTAGCGCTCCGCGTCAGCACGCTGACAAACCACCGCAAAGTCGGCGTCGGCGGCGCCGAGAGCGCCCAACAGGCCGTCGACGTATCGCCCCACCCCACCGCGGTCAGCGGGCACAGCGGTCGCGTCGACCAGCACTCGGGGGGCCACGAGCGGCTCCCTCCCCGTCTGATCTCGTGAGAACTTTGGTTGCGTTGTTAAGCGTAGCCCCGCCGAAGCCGCGAACCGTGCATCCTCGACACGTGATCACGCCGTCGGATCTGCTGGCACGCGAGCTACGTCGTGATGGGGCGCGCCCCTTCATCACCTACTACGACCTAACGACCGGTGGCCGGGTCGAGTTATCGGTGGCGACGACCGCCAACTGGGTGGCCAAGTCCGCCGGATATCTGGCCGACGAGCTGGGCGTCGAACCCGGCGACACGGTGTCGTTCGATCCACAGTTGCACTGGGCAACCGCCATCCTGCTGCTTTCCGCGTGGGGGGTCGGTGCGACCGTTGACTTCGCCCCCGGTGCCGAGCGAACCGACGTCCCCCTCGACCCGATGGGCGCAGGCATGTCTGCCTTGGTCGCGTCTTACCCAGACGTCTTCGTGCCGTCGCAACCCTCCGGCACGGAGACGCTCGCCGCCCATCCGGCGGTGCCGGAAGGCGCGCGGGTGCTGACGGTCCTGCCGCTCGACGCGGCGGGGGTCGGTTGGAGCCTGCTCGCTCCACTCGCTGCCGGCGGATCGGTGGTCTACGGGGGCGTGGAGTCCGCGGCGGCGGAGCGCGTCACGCACACCGCGGGTGTCGACGTGCCTGGCCTACCCCGCTTGGACTGAGGCGAGCTCAACGAACGGCGCGAGCGACGTCGGGTCGGCGAGTGCGCCCTTCGACACCGCGCGCTCGACGGGCACTCCCGCGAGGATCCGCTTAACCGGAACCTCGCACTTCTTGCCGTTGATCGTCCGCGGGATGACCGGAACGCCGATGACGTCGTCCGGGACGTGGCGGGGCGACAGCTGAGATCTCGTCGTCTGCCGTACGTCGGCCGTCACCTGCTCCAGCGAGGCGCCGTCCGCCAACGTCACGAACAGCAGCAACCGCCCCTCGTTCCCGGCCGCTGACGTATCGATCACCAGCGAGTCCGCTACCCCCGGCAGACCTTCGACGACCCGGTAGAACTCCGATGTCCCCATCCGCACGCCACCGCGGTTCAGGGTCGAGTCACTGCGGCCGTAGATCACGCACGAGCCGTCCGCGGCGAACTTGACCCAGTCACCATGACGCCAGACGCCCGGATAGGTCTCGTAGTAGGACTCTCGCAGTCGCGAGCCATCGGCATCGCCCCAGAAGCCGACCGGCATCGACGGCATCGGTGCGGTGATGACGAGCTCGCCGACCTGGTCGGTCACCGAGTGCCCGCCGTCGTCGAAAGCCTCCACCGCACAACCGAGCAAGCTGGCGGGGATGACCCCGGCGCGCACCGGCAGGTTGGGCGCCCCCCCGACGAACGCCGTGCAGACGTCGGTGCCGCCGGACAGCGACGACAGCATGACGTCATCACCGATCGCGTCGTAGACCCAGGCGAACCCCTCGGGTGGCAACGGCGCACCGGTCGACCCGACGGTGCGGACCGCCGAGAGATCAACGTCATCGCGCGGGCGCAACCCCGCCTTCTGGCACGCCTGGATGAACGGCGCGCCGAGACCCAGGCACGTGATGCCGGTGCGCTCCGCGAGCCGCCAGAGTGCCATCTGGTCGGGGTACGCCGGGTTGCCGTCGTACAGCACGATCGACGCGCCCACCGCAAGGCCGGAGACCAGCAGGTTCCACATCATCCAGCCGGTCGTGCTGAACCAGAAGAACCGATCGCCCGGGCCGAGGTCGAGATGCAGCGCGAGCTGCTTGGCGTGCTCGACCAGCATGCCGCCGTGACCGTGCACGATCGGCTTCGGCAACCCCGTCGTGCCGGACGAGTAGAGAACCCAGAGTGGATCGGCGAACGCCATGGCTTCGAATGCGAGCGTTCCGCCGCAGGCAAGGAGGTCCAGCCATCCAGTGGCGGCTCGCATCCGCGCAGTCGGGTCGAGGTACGGGATCAGGACGGTCTCGCGGACCGTCGGAAGCTTCGTCCGCAGCTCCTCGACCGTCGCCTCGATGTCGTACTGCTTGCCGCCGTAGTGGTAGCCGTCGACGGTGAAAAGGATCGTCGGCTCGATCTGGGTGAACCGGTCGGCAATCGCAGTCGGGCCGAAGTCCGGCGAGCAGCTCGACCAGATCGCCCCCAGCGACGCCGTCGCCAGCATCGCGACGAGCGCTTCGAGACTGTTGGGCAGCAGCGCCGCGACGCGGTCGCCCCGGCCGACGCCGTGCTGCTCCATCCAGCTACGGACGCTGGCGACCTGAGTGCGCAGCTCACGCCAGGTGACGCGAACCTCCCGGCCGTCCTCCCGGGCGGCGATGACCGCCGTGTCGTCCTTGTCGGCCGGGCGGCCCAGTGGGTAGAGCAGGTGCTCGGCGTAGTTGGTCCGGCCGCCGGGGAACCACGTCGCCCCGGGCATCTCGCGGTTGCTGATGACGGTGTCGTAGGGCGTCGACCAGCGGATGCCCAGCCAGCGATCGAGCGCACCCCAGAAGTCGCCGAGGCGGTCGACCGACCATGCGTGCAGCTCGTTGTAGGACGAGAACGAGAGGTTCTCGTGGTCAGCGAGCGAGCGCATGAACTCCGCGAGCCGGGACGCCTCGACCCGCTCGGCGCTCGGAGTCCACAGCAGATCGCCTTCGTTCACCGTGCCGCGATCGACCATGGGCGGAACGCTAGCGAGCCGGAACGCGGCAGCACCCTGCCGGGCAGACGTCGTGTGACGGGCCGAGCACAGACAGCGCACGACGCGGCGTGCTCCGGTCCATCCGCTCCTGCACAAGCTCCCGGACCATCGCGGCGAATCTCGGGTCGGACGACGGCGGAGCCGTGCGGCGGAATCCAAGGCCCAGCTCGGCCGCGGTCGTCGCTGCCTCGACATCGAGGTCCCACCGCACCTCGATGTGGTCGCTGACGAACCCGATCGGGACGAGGATGACGTCGGTCACCCCTTCGGCCGCGAGGCTTCGGATCGCGTCATTGACATCCGGTGTGAGCCAGGAGGTCGAGGGCGAACCGCTCCGACTGGAGTACGCGAGCCCCCACGCGACATCCGGAACGACGTCTGCGACCAGGCCGGCCGCCGACTCGAGCTGTGCGACGTACAGGCCGCCAACCGGTCCTGCCGCGGCAGCCATCGAGTCGGGCACGGAATGAGCAACGAAGAGCAACCTGGTCTTCGCCAGCCGGCTGTGGTCGATGTCCGCCACCGCCGCGCGCACCGCGTCCTGCTGCGGCTCGATGAATCCCGGGTGGTCGAAGTAGTGCCGCAGCTTGTGCAGCTCGGGGGCGAGGAGACCCGATGTCGCCGCGGCCGCCAATAGATCGTCCTGGTATTGACGGCAGGCGGAGAACGACGCGTAGGCCGACGTCACGAACACCAATGCGTTGCGAACCCCGGCCGCCGACATCTCACCGACCACGTCGCCGACGTACGGCGACCAGTTGCGGTTGCCCAGGTAGACCGGCAGGTTCAGCTCGTGCTCGGCGAGCTCCGCGATCACCGCCGCGACGAGGTCGCGGTTCTGCGCATTGATCGGAGAGATGCCGCCGAAATGCAGGTAGTGCTCGGCGACTTCGGCCAGTCGGTCGGGCGGCACCTCACGGCCGCGGGTGACGTTCTCGAGGAACGGCATCACGTCATCGGGGCCTTCCGGGCCACCGAACGACAGGACGAGCAGCGCGTCGTACGTCAACTCATGTCTAACGCTGGTTTGAGTTCAACGCAGCGGGTTTGCTTTCAGCAGGTTGCGCGACATCACCAGGCGCTGGATCTGGTTGGTGCCTTCGTAGATCTGCGTGATCTTGGCGTCGCGCATCATTCGCTCGAGCGGGAAGTCGCGGGTATAGCCGTATCCACCGAGCAGCTGCACGCCATCGGTTGTGACCTCCATCGCGGCGTCCGACGCGAAGCACTTCGCGGCCGCGGACATGAAGGTGAGGTTGGGCGCCAGGCGCTCCGACAGCGCCGCCGCCGTATAGATCAACGACCGCGCCGCCTCCGTCTTCATGGCCATGTCGGCGAGCATGAACGAGACGCCCTGGAACTCCGCGATCGCCGTGCCGAACTGCTTGCGCTCCTGGACATAGCGCGTGCAGTAGTCCACGGCGCCCTGCGCAATGCCGAGTGCCTGCGCCCCGATCGTCAGCCGGGTGTGGTCGAGCGTCTTCAACGCGGTCTTGAACCCGGTGCCCTCGTCGCCGATGATCCGATCGGCCGGGATCCGCACGTTGTCGAAGTAGACCTCGGCGGTCGGAGAGCCTTTGATGCCGAGCTTCTTCTCGGGTGCGCCGAAGCTCAGCCCGCCGTCCTCCGTCTCGACGACAAAAGCCGAGATGCCGTTGGCGCCGGCGTCCGGATCGGTCACGGCCATCACGGTGTAGAACTTCGAGACGCCCGCGTTGGTGATCCAGCGCTTCACACCGTTGAGCACCCACTCGTTTCCCTCGCGAGTGGCGCGGGTCTTCATGCCGCCCGCGTCGCTGCCCGCGTCGGGCTCCGACAGGCAGTAGCTGAACATTCCCTCCCCGGCGGCGAGGCGCGGGAGGTACTTCTTCTTGAGCTCCTCTCCGCCGGAGAGCATCAGCCCCATCGTGCCGAGCTTGTTGACCGCAGGGATCAGCGACGACGACGCGCACGCCCGCGCTACCTCTTCGATCACGATCGCCGACGCGATCGCATCGGCACCGACGCCGTCGTACGCCTCTGGAACATGGACCGCGTGCAGGTCGGCGGCGACAAGGGCATCGTGCACGTCCCACGGGAACTCCGCGGCCTCGTCGATCTCGGCTGCACGAGGTGCGATCTTGTCGTCAGCGAGCTCGCGCACCGTCTTGCGGAGCAGTTGATGCTCCTCGGGGAGCGTGTAGAGATCGAAGCCTGGATTCACCCGTTCATCGTAGGTGGAGGCAGTTGGGCATCGTTCTAACCTTGCCGGATGGCCGCCCCCAGGATGACGGTGCTCGGCACCGGCTATCTCGGTGCGACGCACGCCGTCTGCATGGCGTCGCTCGGGTTCGAGGTGCTTGGCCTCGATGTCGACGCCTCGAAGGTCGCCCGGCTCGCCGCGGGCGAGGTGCCGTTCTACGAGCCCGGCCTCGAAGCGCTGCTCCGCAAGACGCTGGCCACTGGGCGGCTGCGCTTCACCACGTCGTACGAGGAGGTCGCGGAGTTCGGCGATGTGCATTTCCTGTGCGTCGGCACTCCGCAGAAGGAGCACGAGAACGGCGCCGATCTCGACTACGTCTACACCGCGGTCACCAGCCTCGCGCCGCTGCTCACGCGGCCCTGCGTCTTCGCCGGCAAGTCGACCGTCCCGGTGGGCACCGCCGAGCGGATCGCTACCCGGATCAGCGAGATCGCCCCCGCTGGTGAGGGCGTCGAGGTCGTCTGGAACCCGGAGTTCCTGCGCGAAGGCTTCGCCGTCGAGGACACCCTGCATCCCGACCGACTTGTGTTCGGAGTCACCTCGTCGCGCGGTGAGGAGGCCCTGCGCGCGGCGTTCGCACCCGTCATCGACACCGGCACGCCGGTCGTCATCACCGATCTCGCGACGGCGCAGCTCGTGAAGGTCGCGGCGAATGCGTTCCTCGCTACGAAGATCTCGTTCATCAACGCCATGGCGGAGGTGTGCGAGGTCGCGGGCGGTGACGTGACGAAGCTGTCGGAGGCTCTCTCTCACGACACCCGCATCGGCGGCCGGTTCTTGGGTGCCGGCCTCGGGTTCGGTGGCGGCTGCCTGCCGAAGGACATCCGGGCGTTCATGGCCCGTGCCGGCGAGCTCGGGGTTGACCAGGCGCTGAGCTTCCTCAGCGAGGTCGACGCGATCAACCTGCGCCGGCGGGCACGGATGGTCGACCTGGCGCGCGAGCAGCTCGACGACTCCGTGGCGGGTCGGCGGATCGGCGTCCTCGGTGCAGCGTTCAAGCCCAACAGCGACGACATCCGCGACTCCCCCGCGCTCGACGTTGCGGCCAAGCTGCACAGCCTTGGCGCCGACGTCGCGGTCTACGACCCGGCAGCAATGGACAACGCCCGGCTGCGCTATCCCGATCTGCGCTATGTCGAATCGACTCTGGAAGCGGCCGATGGCGCGCACCTGGTGCTGCTGCTCACCGAGTGGCTGGAGTTCCGAGAGGCCGATCCTGAGGTCCTTGCGGAAGTTGTGGCCCTGCGAAGCATCGTTGACGGGCGCAACGCCCTCGACCCCGATCGTTGGCGCGCCGCGGGCTGGACGTATCGGGCACTCGGGCGTCCGTAACTTTGCCCGATCGGCGCATTGCGCAGCCCCCGACCTGAGCCGAAGGTAGTTAGTGCATCCATTCAGCGGGTAGGAGGAGGCGTGTGAGCGAGCAGACCCCCTATCCCATGGATCCTTCCTTCGAGGACGGCTTCGAGTTGGGTCTCGCACTTCGGTTGCTGGCCGACGGTGTCCCACTGACGCTTCTGCTCGACCTTGCGGGGCCGCTGCGTTCCCGTGACCTCTACCGGGAAGAGGCCGGTAACGCCGACTGGCTCGTCACCGCCGGCGTCGCCTGACCGCAGACCGACCTTCTACCGGTTCGAGACGGTCCGCCCGAGCGCAAGACGATCGACCTTTCCCGAGGCCAGCCTCGGCATCGCGTCGACAACGACCACTTCGCGGGGCAGCGAAGCCGCCGGAAGCAAGGCACGGCACCACTCCCGCAGTTCCTCGACCGATGGCGTCGGCGTTCCTGCCTCGATGACCGCGACCACGCGCTGACCCCACCGCTCGTCGGCGATCCCGATGACGGCCGCATCGACCACAGCGGGATGCGTACCGAGAGCGGTGGCCACCTCGCCGGCCACGACGTTGACCCCGCCGGTCACGATGACGTCGTCTGCCCGTCCGATCACTTCGACAGGGCCGTCGGCTGCTACCCGGCCCAGGTCGTTGGTGACCAGCCAGCCATCGATGAGGGTCTGCGCGGTGAGGTCCGGCCGCAACCGGTAGCCGCACATCAGCATCGGCCCGCGCAACGCGAGCCGCCCGTCGTCCGTGACGTCGACCTCGACTCCGTCGAGCGGGCGGCCGTCGTACACGCAACCTCCTGCCGTCTCGCTCATGCCGTACGTCGTGACGATCACGGCACCAGCTTGCCGGGCGCGGTCCAGCAACGACTCGCTGGCGGCTGCCCCGCCCAGCAGGATCGCGCGGTACCGGCGGAGATCGACTCCCGCGTCGAGCAGGGCCGCGAGCTGGGTGGGAACGAGCGAGGTCAACGTGGCATCGGCACCGACGAATCGCTCGACGTCGAACCGGTCATGCACAACCAGCGGGATCCCGAGCCGTCGGGAGCGCAACAGCACCTGCAAACCCCCGATGTGATGCCACGGCAGGCAGGACAGCCACACATCCCCCGGCTCACGTCCGATGCGCTCATGCGCTGCGTCGATCGACGACTGGAGCGCGGCGTGAGTGAGCTGCGCCCCCTTGGGCTCCCCCGTGGAGCCGGAGGTCGCAATCACGAGCGCGACATCGTCCTCGACCGCCAGATCCGGGCGCATCGCGGCGAGCAGCCGATCCGTAGCCGCCTTCGGCGCGAATGGATCGATGGGAAGCACTGCATCACCATCGGCCCACACCTGCTCGAGGGCCGCGCTGAAGTCCTCACCAGGCGCCAGAGCGAGGCTGACGAGTCGTCGCGAATGGGCGGCTGGCATCGTGGTACGACGGTAGACCGGCTCGGCAGGCAGCAATGCCGGAGATGGAGAGACGACGGTGGCACCGATGAAGGTGTGGGTGGAGGCGGCTCGTCCGCGCACCCTGCCGGCGTCGCTCGCCCCGGTCCTCGTCGGCACCGCGGCCGGCGCTCGCGCCGGTAGCGCGCTGCATCTGGACTGGCCGCGGTTCGCACTCGTCGTCGTCGTCGCGCTCGCTGTCCAGATCGCCGTCAACTACGCCAACGACTACTTCGACGGAGTCCGAGGCGTGGACACCGTGCAACGCGCCGGGCCCCGACGCGCAGTCGCGAGCGGGCTGGTCTCACCGCGCGCGATGCGGGTTGCGATCGGCCTCGCGATGACCGTTGCGGCCGCCGCCGGCCTGGCGCTCGCCGCCGTCGTGTCGTGGTGGCTGCTCGTGGTCGGCGCTGCGGCGTTCCTCGCGCTGCTCGGCTACAGCGGCGGGCCGCGACCGTATGCGTCCGCCGGGCTCGGCGAGGTCTTCGTATTCGTGTTCTTCGGCCTAGTCGCAACCCTTGGCTCGTCGTACGTGCAGCACAGCCGGTTGCCGGCAACCGCCTGGATCGCAGCCGCCGCCACCGGCGTACTCGCGGTCGCGATCCTCGTCGTGAACAACCTGCGCGACGTCCCGACCGATGCGGTGGCGGGCAAGCGGACGCTCGCCGTCCGGATCGGCGAGGCACGCACCCGCCAGCTCTTCGTCGCCGCAATCGCGCTCGGCCTTGCACTGGCCGTCGTCGCCGAACCGTTCGCCGCTCGCTCAGCCTGGCCATTGCTAGCGGTGCTCGCACTGCCGCTCGCCCGTGAGCCGATCGCGGCGGTCCGCGGCGGCGGCGTGGGCCGCGCGCTGATCCCAGCGCTCGGCGGTACCGGTCGTCTGGAGCTCGCAGTCGCGGTGCTGCTCGCGGCCGGACTGCTGATTCGTTGACACCGTTGGCCCTGTTGAACCGGTGACGCAAACCATCCGAGGACACGTCTTCGACATTCCGATGAGGGTGCGGTTCCGCGGCCAGGAGCACCGCCTCGGCATGGTGATCGAAGGCGCCGCCGGCTGGGGAGAGTTCTCACCGTTCCCGGACTACGACGCGGCGACCTGCGCGCGCTGGTTGGCCGCCGCTCGAGAGGCGGCCGAGCTCGGCTGGCCGGCGCCCTTGCGGACCACGGTGGCGGTCAACACCACCGTGCCGGCGGTCGGCCCGGAGCAGGCACACGCCATGGTTGCGGCGTCCGGCTGCTCGACCGCGAAGGTGAAGGTGGCCGAAACCGGCCAGACGCTCGCCGACGACATCGCACGCGTCGAGGCGGTGCGCGATGCGCTTGGTCCATCCGGTGCGCTTCGAATCGACGCCAACGCCGCGTGGGACGTTGACCGGGCAGCACATGCCCTGACGGAGCTCAGTCGCTTCGACCTCGAGTACGCCGAGCAACCCGTCCCTCACCTGGAGGACATGGCGGCACTCCGGCGCCGGGTCGACGTGCGACTGGCAGCCGACGAGTCGATCCGGACGGCGGAGGATCCACTGCGGGTTGCCGGCCTGGATGCAGCCGACGTCGTCGTGCTGAAGGTTCAGCCGCTTGGCGGCGTACGAGTCTGTCTTGCAGTCGCCGAAGCGTGCGGCCTGCCGGTGGTCGTCTCCAGCGCCGTCGAGACGTCAGTCGGCATCGCCGCCGGCCTGGCGCTCGCCGCCGCACTCCCGGATCTGCCGTTCGCCTGCGGGCTCGGCACCATCCCGCTGTTGGCCGGTGACATCTGCGACGACTCACTGGTGCCGGTCGACGGATCCATCGCGGTCCGACGGGTGGCGCCGAGCTCCGACATGCTTGCGAAGTACGCCACTGACGACGGACAGATCGCGTGGTGGAACGGCCGCTTCGCAGCGGCGGGAGAGGTACTCGATGCCAGCTGAGAACGCCGGGCGGGCTTTCGCGCTGGTATTCGTCGATGAGCTGGCGCGCCGAGGAGTCCATCACGCAGTCATCGCGCCGGGCTCCCGGTCGACGCCGATCGCCCTCGCCTTCGCCGAGCACTCGCAGATCGCTGTGCACGTCCGGATCGACGAGCGGTCCGCCGCGTACCTCGCGCTCGGAATCGCCAAGGCGTCGGGTTCAGTCGTCCCGGTGCTGTGTACGTCAGGAACGGCGACGACGTACTTCCACGGCGCGGTGCTCGAGGCGGACCTGGCGCGGGTGCCACTGCTCGCGCTCACCGCCGACCGGCCGGCAGAGCTGCACGGGATCGGCGCCAACCAGACCGTCGAGCAGTCCGGGCTCTACGGCAGCGCGGTGCGCTGGTCCTACGACGTCCCGGCGCCTGAGGCGCATGTTGACGCGGTCGACGAGTGGCGAGAGACCGTACGCAGGACGGTCGAGTGCTGCCTCGGCCAGCAAGGCGGCCCCGCCGGACCGGTGCACCTCAACCTCGCGTTGCGTGAGCCACTGGTCCCGACCGATGACGGCATCGGGTTCGATCATGATCTGGGTCTCGAGCGCGAGCGCGTGATGGTCACGGCGCCCGCCGGAGCTTCGCACGTCGACCTTGCAGCCGCGCTGGACAACGTGCGCAATGCAGTCGTGGTCGTCGGAGACAACGCCGGCGATCCCATCCCGATCGCACGGTGGTGCGAGCAGGTCGGCTGGCCGCTGATCGCCGAGCCGCACAGCAACGCACGGCTCGGTACCTCGGCCATCCGGGCCGCGGACGCGGTGTTGCGCGACAGCGACTTCACCGCGACGTATGCACCCGACCTTGTCGTCGTGGTCGGCCGGGTCGGCCTGTCGCGACCGCTCCTCGACTGGCTTCGGGAGACGCCGCACCTCGTCATCTCGCCCGACGGCGGCAACTGGGACGTCACCCGCACCGCCCGAGCGATCGTCCGGTGCGAGACCAGCTGTTTCGACGAGCTCGACCCAGCGACGTATCGCGCCGAGGCGGACTGGAGCGCAGGCTGGCAGAAGCGCGCGGAGCGAGCTGCTGCCGCGATCGACGCGCTGCTCGACGCGGAAGCCGGTCTGACCGAGCCACGGGTCGCTCGCGATATCGCTCGCGCCCTGCCGGTGGGCGGGTCCCTTGTCGTCGCGTCCTCCATGCCGATCCGCGATCTCGATCTGGTGATGGAACCGCGCGACGACATCACGGTCTACGCGAACCGCGGCGTCAGCGGCATCGACGGGTTCGTCTCGACCGCGCTCGGAATCGCGCTGGCTCGCCCGGAGCCCCCGACCGTCGCGCTGTGCGGGGACCTGTCGCTGCTGCACGACAGCAACGGCTTCCTGGTCGGCTCAGGACCACGACCCGATGTCACGTTCGTCGTCATCAACAACGACGGTGGCGGCATCTTCTCGCTGCTCCCGCAGGCAAGCGCTGTGCCGGACGCAGCATTCGAGCAACTCTTCGGCACGCCACACGGCGCGAGGCTCGACGCCCTCGCCGCGGCTTACGGGATCGACTACCGACGCGCAACGACGTCCGCCGAGCTGACCGAAGCCCTGTCCGCGCCGGACGGAATCCGCATCGTCGAGGTGAAGACGGATCGCGCCGAGAACGTGACGCTGCATGCCCGGCTCCGAGCGGTCACGGCAGGGTCATAGGGTCAGCTGCATCGAGCAGCGCCGAAGTGGGAAGGCATCGGACATGGCACACGAGGACAACCCACGACAGAACGTCAGCTTCGCCAGCAACGGCGACCACGCCCACGGCTATCTCGCCACCCCGGCATCCGGAAGCGGCCCTGGGGTGATCGTGATCCAGGAGTGGTGGGGACTTACCGACTACATCGCGCGGATCACAGACCAACTGGCGGTGGAGGGCTTCGTCGCACTCGCGCCTGACCTGTACGGCGGCACGACCACCCATGACTCCGACGAGGCCGGCTCGCTGATGATGAGCCTCCCGGTCGACCAGGCCGCGCTCGACCTCGCCGGCGCCGTGGACTTCCTGATCGGACATGAAGCGGTCACCTCGGGCAAGATCGGCGCGATCGGCTTCTGCATGGGCGGTGGGTTCGTGCTGATGCTGGCTGCCCAGCAGGGTGAGCGAATCGCGGCGGCGGTGCCGTTCTACGGTGTCGGACCCGCCGTGCCGGAGACCTACGCGGGCATCACGGCAGCCATCCAAGGGCACTACGCCGAGAAGGACGACTTCTTCCCGGCCGACGCAGCGCGCGAGCAGGCCGAGCAGATCCGCACCGAGTCGGGCACTGAGGTCGAGTACTTCTACTACCCCGCCGGTCACGCGTTCCACAACGACGACAACCTGCTCGGCACGTACGACGAGGAGCAGGCCGGCATCGCCTGGAACCGCGCCGTCGACTTCCTCAAAGCCAAGCTGAGCTAGGGGTTTGTGCAGGGCTAGCGGTAGCGGGCTACTGCTGGGTCTGCACAAACCGAGCGATAGCGCCATTGACACGCGTGACACTCCTCGGACCACTCGCCCATCCGAGCGACATCCGAGATTGCGGCGTACACCGCATCGGGAGAAGCGGCGATGTCACGGGAAACCTCAAGCGTCATGCGATCACTATGCCGCAGGCAGGGTGATCCTGATCTTGGACTGGGAATGGCCGAGTGCTTCCCAGTCGTCCATGAAACGGGCACGCAGTCCGTGCTTCTCCGCTGCCGAGATGAGCGTCTCGGTCCGGTAGTAGAAGTCCTCGCGGAGCTTGCCGTACTCCTGACCCTCGGTCCGCTTGAAGGTGAAGTCGAAGTACCCACCCGGCTTCATCACGCGCCCGACATGGGCGAAGCAGTCCTCGATCACATCGAGAGGCGCGTGTGAGAAGACGCTGTGCGCATGGACGACATCGAACGCCTGGTCCGGCAGGAACGCGAGGTCCATGTCCTTGACCAGCACGAGGTACGGTCGCCGGTCCATGAGACCTCGGTCGATTACGGTCTGCTGCGCGGCGAAGAGCACCTGCTGAGAGATATCGATGCCGTAGTAGTTACCGGGCTCGAGGTAGCGGATGAGGTGCCATCCGGCGCGAAGGTTGCCACAGCCGATCTCGAGGATCCGGTCTTGCGGTTGCAGCCCGTGCTGCTTGAGGAAGTCGAACTGGAGCTTGCCGATCTGCCGCCAGCCCCGGCTATCGACGTTGCCAACCGCCGTCGCCTTTCCCTGCACGACGAGGTCGTCAACCACCGCGCCGTAGTAGGCGAGATGATCTCGATGGCGGAGCCGGAGCATCGTGTCGCGGCGAAGCCGGTGCAGATACCAGCGAGCACGACTCGGGTAGCGCCGTGCCTGGCTCAGCGCTGCGCCCGTCGACCGTCGCTGCCGGACTCTCGCCATCGTTCCCCTTACAGCAACGCGGACAGGACGGCGTCGAACTTGGCCGTGGTCTCCGCGACCTCCGCGTCGGGATCGGAGTCGGCGACGATCCCCGCGCCGGCCCACAGCCGCGCGGTATCCGCGGAGAGCTGAGCGCATCGCAGCGCGATCGCGAACTCGCCGTCACCCTTGGCGTCCATCCATCCCACGGGAGCCGCGTAGCGGCCGCGCGGCGCGGCTTCCAGCTCGGCGATCATCGCCAGCGCCGTCGCGCGCGGCGTCCCCCCGACCGCCGCAGTGGGATGCAGCAACGACGCGAGCTCCATCGCCGTGGGCGCATCGGGGCGCAGCCACGCTTCGACGTGGGTGGCCAGATGCGTGACGTTGGCCAGTCGCAGCAGCGCAGGTGCTCCGTCGCTGACCACGTCCGCGGCGACGGAAGCAAACACCTCGCGGACGGAGTCGGCTGCGAACCTGTGCTCGGCGGCATCCTTGGCCGATCCGAGCAGCTCGCGCTCGAGGTCCGCGTCCTCCTGCGTGCCCTCACCACGCCGAACGGTGCCGGCCAGGACGATCGACTCGGCATGGCGTCCGATCCGGCGCACCAGGAGCTCCGGCGATGCGCCCACGAGGCCGTCGCACACGAACGTGAAGCACGAGGGAAAGCGCGTCGCGAGCCGCGCGGCGACCGCACGAGGGTCGATCAAGGCAGGGGCGGTGACGTCGAGCGCCCGCGCGAGCACCACCTTGTCCAGCGATCCGGCGCGAATAGCCGCGACCGAGGACGCAACCGCGTCAGCCCACACCGCCTCTGACGGCACCGCTGCGGTGAGCGTCGCGGGCGGGGCGGTCGCGGCGGCGACCGGCCGCCGGCGCAGCGCGGGGACCGCGACCGCACCGGGTGGGTTGACGAGCGTCAGCCACGAACGTCCCTCGCGCCGCCCGAGCACCACCTTGGGAACGACGACCACCGAGGTATCAGCCACAGGGTCGAAGCCGAGCGAGACGATCGCGATGGGGCCGCTGCCCGGCAGTCCGACGTCGTCACGCGCAGTCACCGCGGCAAGCGCTTCCGCGACCGCCGCAGGCTCCCGGGTCTCCAGACGCAGCGCCTCGCCCCAGCCCACGATTCCGTCGCCGCCTCGCAGGAAGCCGAAGGCGTGTCCGGCCGGAAGCCAGGTCAGCAGCTCACCGGGGTCGTCGACCTCGACGGTCCAGGCGACGAGTTCGGCAGCCTCGGTCGAGCGGGCCGCCTGGGTCACCCGTCGCCGCCGAGATCGGCTTGCAGGGCGTCGTTCTTGGTCCGGGCAGTGTCCGCGAGCGCCGCTTGGAACTCCACCATTGCATCCCGCAGCGCGGGATCGGAGATGCCGAGCATGCGCACGGCCAGCAGGCCCGCGTTGCGCGCGCCGGCGACCGAGACCGTCGCAACCGGCACCCCCGCAGGCATCTGCACGATCGACAACAGCGAGTCGATGCCATCGAGGTGCGCGAGCGGCACGGGTACGCCGATCACGGGCAGCGGAGTCACCGAGGCCAGCATGCCGGGCAGATGCGCCGCTCCACCTGCCCCCGCGATGATCACGCGCAGGCCGCGGTCGGCGGCCGTCGCGCCGTACTCCAGCATGTCGGCGGGTGTGCGGTGCGCCGACACGACCCGCACCTCGGTCTCGACGCGAAACTCCTCGAGGGCGTCCGCGGCCGCACGCATCGTCGGCCAGTCCGAGTCGCTGCCCATCACGATCGCCACAACAGCCGCCATCTCAGGCATCCCCTCTCAGCACGGCGACGGCGGTGCGCGCCCGCTCTCGCGTCTCGTCGAGATCGCTACCCAGTGCCGTGACGTGGCCCAGCTTGCGACCGGGCCGGGCCGACTTGCCATAGAGATGGATCGAGCAGTTCGGCACCGCGCCCAACGCCGCCGGCAGCGACTTGGCGAGGTTGGTCCCCGAGCCGCCGATCAGGTTCACCATGACGGCGTACGGCGTGCGGATCCGGGTGTCGCCGAGTGGCCAGTCGAGGACCGCGCGCAGGTGCTGTTCGAACTGGCTGGTTGTCGAGCCCTCGATCGACCAGTGGCCCGAGTTGTGCGGGCGCATCGCGAGCTCGTTGACGAGCAGTCCGCCGGGCACCTCGAACAGCTCGACCGCGAGGACGCCGACGACGCCGAGCTCATCGGCGATCCGCACCGCGAGCGCCTGCGCCTCGGCGGCGAGGGTGTGACTGAGCCTCGGTGCGGGGGCGATGACCTCGACGCAGATGCCGTCTTCCTGGACGGTCTCGACGACGGGCCAGCAACGCGTCTTGCCGGAAGGAGTCCGCGCCACCTGCACCGCGAGCTCGTGCACGATGGTCACGCGCTCTTCGAAGATGAGGTCGCCGGTGGGCAGCTTGTCGCCTTCCGCCACGAACCAGACGCCACGGCCGTCATACCCGCCGCTGACTGCCTTCGCGACGTACGGGCGGGGCAATCCTTCCGGGTCGTCGGTCCACTTCGGCATCGGGATATCGAGGCTTGCCAGCCGCAGCCGCATCGCGCGCTTGTCCTGCGCGTAGCGCAACGCCGTCGCGCCGGGCCGCATGATCGCACCGAGCGAGGTGAGGGAGGCGATCATGTCGTTGGGCACGTGTTCGTGATCGAACGTCACCACGTCACAGGTCTTCGCAAACCGCTCGATCGCCTCGCGATCGGTGGCCGACCCGATCTCGACCTCCGGCGTCACGGTCGCCGCGCCGTCGTCGGCGGCGTCCGCCAGCACCCGCAAGGACAACCCGAGCGAGATCGCCGCCTGGTGGGTCATCCGGGCGAGCTGCCCGGCACCGACCATGCCGACGACCGGCAAGCCGGTCGCCCGAGAGGTCATCACAGTCCCAAGTCGCGCGCGATGAGCATGCGCTGGATCTCGGACGTGCCTTCGCCGATCTCGAGGATCTTCGAGTCCCGCCAGTGACGGGCAACCGGGAACTCGTTCATGAAGCCGTAGCCACCGAAGACCTGCGTCGCGTCACGCGCGTTGTCGACGGCGATCGTCGAGGAGTAGAGCTTGGCGATGGCGGCCTCTCGTTTGAACGGCTCGCCGGCAAGCATCCGCGATGCCGCGTCGCGGTACGCGCAACGCGCCACGTGAGTGCGCATCTCCATGTCCGCGATCCGGAACGCCACCGCCTGGTAGGTCCCGATCGGCGCTCCGAAGGCTTCGCGTTCACGCGCGTAGCGCACCGACTCGTCGACACATGCCTGAGCCAGCCCGACGGCCAGCGCGGAGATCGCGATGCGCCCTTCGTCGAGTGTCGAGAGGAACTGTGCGTAGCCCCGGCCCTGCTCGCCCAGCACGTTCGCGGCAGGCACTCGGCAGTCCTTGAAGGACAGCTCACGGGTGTCGCTCGCATGCCAGCCGACCTTGTCGTACTTCTTCGACGGCGCGAACCCGTCGTGTGGCACCGGCACCATGATCGAGGTGAGCTCCGGCTTGCCGTCGGCGCGCTCGCCGGTGCGGCACAGCACCGTCACGAGATTGGTGATGTCGGTGCCCGCGTTGGTGATGAAGGCCTTGGTGCCGTTGACGACCCACTCGTCACCGTCGAGCTCCGCACGGGTACGCGCGTTGCCCGCGTCGGAGCCGCCGCCGGGCTCAGTGAGACCGAACGCCGCGAGGTTGTCGCCCCGGCACAGCGACGGGAGCCACTCCTTTCGCTGCTCCTCGGTGCCGAACCGGTAGACCGGCATCGAGCCGAGGCCGACTGCCGCCTCCAAGGTGATCGCGATGCTCGAGTCGGCCCGCGCCAGCTCTTCGATGGCAAGGCACAGCGCGAGGAAGTCCCCGCCCATGCCGCCGTACTCCTCGGGAAACGGCAGCCCGAACAAGCCCATCTCGCCCATCTGGCCGACGACGTCGTAAGGGAACTCGCCGGTGCGGTCGGCGTGCTCGGCCTGTGGTGCGACCACATCTCGCGCGAAAGCCTCGACGCTCTTGCGAAGGGCCTCGTGCTCATCACTCAGCCGGTGGTCCACGCCTCGATTCTCCCATGATTCTCAACGTGCCCATCTGGTGCGCCCGTACCCTTGAGGGGGTGGTCGGTGCCCGCGTCCGTCGTTTCTACGCGACCTTCGAGCACCTGCTGCATGAAATCGCGAAGTTCGGCGTCGTCGGCGCTGTCGCCTTCGTCCTCACGACGGTCCTGAACAACCTCTTCCACTTCGGCCTCGATCTCGGCCCGCTCACCAGCTTCGGCCTCGCCACCATCATCGCGGCGACCCTGTCCTACTTCGCGAACCGGCACTGGACGTGGAAGCACAAGGACGACAACGGTCTCGGCCGCGGCCTGACCATGTTCCTGCTGCTGTCGGCCGTGGGCCTCGCAATCTCCGAGATCCCGGTCGGCTTCAGCGAATACGTCCTGGGCCTGCACTCAAAGCTCGCGTACAACATCTCTTCGACGTTTGTCGGCACTGCCCTCGGCACGGTCTGGCGTTTCTGGTCGTTCCGCCGCTGGGTGTTCGTCTCAGACCGGAGTGACGCCGTGGCGCCTTCTGGCAAAGCCGCGGTCCTTGCCCCGGTAGGCCGCGAACCGTACGACGAGCTCCTGCCTTAGCGCTTCCGGCTCGATGATCGCGTCGACCACCAGCTCGGCGGCGAGATGGACGATGTCGATGTCCTCGTCGTACTCCGCACGAAGGTTCGCGACGTACTCATCCCGCTCGGCCTCGTCAGAGATCTTCTGGATCTGGTTGTAGTAGACGGCGTTGATCGCTGCCTCCGCACCCATCACCGCGATCTTCGCCGTCGGGAGCGCGATCGTCGCATCCGTCCCGAACGCCGGGCCGGCCATCGCGTAGAGCCCCGCACCGTACGCCTTGCGGACGATGACCGAGATCTTCGGGACGGTCGCCTCGCACACCGCGGTGATCAGCTTGGCGCCGTGCCGGATGATCCCCTCGCGCTCGACCGCGGTGCCCACCATGAAGCCTGGCACGTCGGCAAGGAACAGCAGCGGGACGTTGAACGCATCGCAGAGCTGGATGAACCGCGCACCCTTGTCCGCCGAGTCGACGAACAGGACCCCGCCCTTGATCATCGGGTTGTTGGCGACGACTCCGACGACCTCGCCGTCGAGCCGGCCGAATCCGACGATGAGCTCCTTGGCCCACAGCTCGTGGATCGGCAAGAACGACCCTTCGTCGAGCAGCGCAGTGACATAGCGCCGCATGTCGTAGGCCTGCCGGTCGTTCTCCGGCACCATCGCGTGCAGGTCGCCGGGACCGGGCCCCGCGGGGAGCGCGGACGGCGGCTCACCCCGCCAGTTGGACGGAAGGTAGGACAGGTAGCGCTTGACGGTGTCGATGGCGCTCGGCTCGTCGGGTGCCAGGAAGTGACCGACGCCAGAGACTGTGCAGTGCATCCGGGCACCGCCCATCTCCTCGAGGGTGGTCTGCTCGCCCACCACCATCTCGACCATGCGAGGCGAGCCGAGGTACATCGACGCATTGCCCTCGACCATCACGACGACATCGCAGAACGCGGGGATGTAGGCGCCACCGGCCGCGCTCGGGCCGAACAGCGCGCAAACCTGCGGGATCGATCCGCTCGCCTTGACCTGGTTGTAGAAGATCCGCCCCGCGGCACGCCGGCCCGGGAACATCTGCACCTGGTCGGTGATCCTCGCGCCGGCCGAGTCGACCAGCCACACCATCGGCACGCTGAGCGAATACGCCGTCTCGATGATCCGGACGAGCTTCGCAACGGTGCGCGCCCCCCACGACCCGGCCTTCACTGTCGAGTCGTTCGCCATCAGGCAGACCGATCGGCCATCGATCCGGGCCATCCCGGTCACCACCCCGTCCGCCGGCAGGTCGCCGGCGAGGGCATTCGCGAACATCCCGTCCTCGACGAAGGAGCCCTCGTCGACAAGCAGTCGGATGCGCTCGCGGGCGAAGAGCTTTCCGGACTCCGCGTTGGCGGTGTGGTACTTCTCTGCACCGCCGCGCTCGATCTGCTCGCGGAGCTCGTGGATGTCCGTCACGCCCGTGAGACTAGGGCGAATTCACGGAAGCGAACGTTGCATCATCAGCACGTCCCACCATTGGTCGTACTTGCGTCCGACCTCGCTCATCATCCCAGTTTCGACGAAGCCGAATCGCCGATGCAGCGCCAC
Source organism: Mycobacteriales bacterium (assembly GCA_036268405.1). GTDB lineage: Bacteria > Actinomycetota > Actinomycetes > JAFAQI01 > JAFAQI01 > DASZTV01. The sequence continues at coordinate 8,197 of DATAUF010000072.1, read as the reverse complement.
GGAGGCCGGGTTGGGCAGCGCGATCACGGCGTACGCGCGATGCAACGGCTCGTCGCGGAGCTCCGCGAACAGCCGCTCGTACAGCGCAGAGCCGATCCCACCACCGGTCGATCGCGGGTTGAGATAGACGGTCACCTCGATCGAGGTGTCGTACGCCGGTTTGGGACGGAATCGGCTGCTGCTCGCGTAGCCGACGACCTCACCGTCGTGGGTGGCGACGAGCAACCGATGCGGACCGGTGCGGCTGTAGTGGGCGAACCACGCCTGGCGCGAGGCGACGTCGAACGGCGTGATGTCGAACGTCGCCGCGGTGTGCAGCACGTAGTGGTTGTAGATCTCGGTCAGGATCGGAAGATCGCCTTGCTCGGCGTAGCGCACCGCCACCGCACTGCTCTTCACGCCCACCCCCTGGGCGCTCATGCCGAAGCGGTGCGGGTACGCGGACCGGCCCGCAGCACCTGGCTCGGCAGGGTGCGACCGACGATCCGCTCCGCGGTGGCGGCCGCTTCGATCATTGCGTCGAGGTCGATGCCGGTCGCCACCCCCATGTCCTCGACCATGTGGATCAGCTCCTCGGTCGCGACATTGCCGCTGGCGCCGGGTGCGTAGGGGCAACCTCCCAGTCCGCCGACACTGGCGTCGAAGTCGTCCACGCCCATCTGCATCGCCGCGAGCACGTTGGCCAGGCCGGTTCCACGCGTGTTGTGGAAATGCAGATTGACCGGCACGTCGGGGTTCGCCGAACGCAGCTCGCCGATCAGCCTCGTGACCCGGCTCGGTGTCGCCATGCCGGTGGTGTCGCCGAACGAGATCCCGTCGGCACCGTCTGCGATCACGCGGCCGGCGACCGACACCACGCGCTCGACGGGGACGTCGCCCTCGTACGGACAACCCCACGCCGTCGCGACGACGACCTGCACCTTTGCGTCCATCCCATGGGCGAGCGCAAGCAGCTCGGTGATCTCGTCGAGTGACTCCGCGGTGCTCCGGTTGATGTTCTTGCGGTTGTGGGTATCCGACGCCGACACGACCACCTCGATGTCGCGAAAGCCCGCGGCCAGCGCCCGCTGCGCACCACGGAGGTTGGGAACCAGCGCGGAGTAGCGGACGTCGTCGTTGCGGGTGATGCCGGCCCATACGGCATCGGCGTCCGCCATCTGCGGGATCGCCTTCGGCGACACGAAGCTCACGGCCTCGATCCGGCTGACGCCAGTCGTCGACAGCGCATCGACCAGCTCGACCTTCGCCTCGGTCGATACCGGGTCCTCGTTCTGCAGGCCGTCGCGCGGTCCCACTTCACGAAGGCTGACCGAAGACGGGAGATCGCTCACGTGGGAAGAGCCTAGGACGCGTCGTTGCGGCGCAGCCGAAGCGGTTGGAGCAGGGCGTAGCCGCGCACCGGTCGCGGGGGCACGCGACGCAGTCGCCAGGCCGGGTTGTCATTGATGGCGTCGGCGAACTCCCTGTCGACAAGGATCGCCCCCGGGCGGGCGATGGAGGTCAAGCGGCTCGCGAGGTTCACGGGCTCGCCATAGACGTCGCCGAGCCGCGACAGGACCGTGCCGTAGGCCATCCCGACCCGCAGCTCGGGAAGGGAGTCGTACTGGGGCACCTGCTCGGCGAGGCGGGCGCCGATCTCCGCCGCCGTGGCGACGTCGTCCGCGACGAAGAGGATCTCGTCGCCGATCGTCTTGATCACCCGGCCGCCGCCGGCCGCGACGATGTCCGAGGCAAGGCTCTCGAATCGCTCGACGAGCACGCCCAGCTCCTCGTCGCCGATCTCGCGGGTGAGGCTCGTGAAGCCGACCAGGTCGGCAAAGCCGACCGCAACGGTCCCGGAGGCAAACTCGTCACCGCTGCCCGCGAGTGCTCGCCCGGCTGCGGCGGCCAGGTGGCGGCGCCACACATATCCGATGAGCTCCTCGACAACCGGGACGAGCTCCTCCGCACGCCGCATCGCCTGCTCGGCCTCGAGCGCCGGATCGATCATCGATCCGAGCGAGGCCAGCTGCCAATCAGCGAGCCGCGACAGCGACTGACCCAGCGCGCGGGCCATCGAGACCTGGAGGTCGTCGTCGAGCCAGCCTGCCGCCCCGAGCTCGGTTACCGTCCGCAACGCCCACACGTCCCGGTCAGTGAACGCACAGACGTCGTCCGCCACATCGGCGAATCCGAGCGCCCGCCACAGCTCGACCGTGCGCTCGACCCGAACGCCCGCCAGCTCAGCCACCTCGAGACGGGTGTACCGGCGTTCGCCGCCGAGCAGCTCTCGTTCGAGAGCTCCGGGGTCGAACTCCTCTGGCGGTGTCATGGGGCAAGCACCCGCTCGACGGCAGCCGCGAAGCGATCCTGCGACGTCAGCGGATCGCCGAGCGCGTCCTTGACCAACAAGCGCCTGGCCCGAGACGTCGCGTCGCGGCGACCGGCAGCCGCCGCGAGAAACGCATCGAGCCCGGCGAGGTCGGCGTCCAGCAGAAATGCTCCGGCGGTGGACGGGAAGCGGCGCGAAAGTGCCCGGCGTCCCAGCCCGCGGGTGTCAGCGACGGCGTACGGGCGGTCGTAGGCGAGGTATTCCGACACGATGCTGGAGACATCCGCAACGAGACCAGTCGCCCCGGCCAAGGTGACCGAGAGTGGCTCGCCGCGCGGCACCCGGCCGACCCGCGCGATGATCGCGTCGCTCGCCCGGCGCAGGTCGGGATCGCGCTGTCCGGTCAACGGATGCGGCCGGTAACGCACCTTCACACCCGGTGTCGCGAGGAGTGCGTCGACCAGCGCAAGACCGACATGTGGCAACGAGCTGTGGTGTGGGTCGTCGCCCCATCCTTCCCACGTCGGCGCGTAGACGATGACTGGGGGCTGTGGCGCGGGATCGGCCGGCACCATGAACTGCGGGCGACCCACCTCGTGCACCGCTTCGTCGCGGATCCCGACTGCAGCTTCCGCGTAGCGCCGGCGGCCGAGCGATCCCGCCACCCAGATCTCGTCGTACAACCGGGCGTACGGGTTGGCGCTGTCGGGCTTGTCGCTGTCGCCGTGACCCACGAAGACGCAGTACGTCTCCCGGCGGCGCACCATCGACAGGTTGTTGCCGCTGTGGGTCGGGAATAACGTCAGGACCCTCGACGGCAGCGGCAGCGCCGCGAGGATGCCGTTGTAGGTCGATGAGATGACCGGGAACGGCGCATCCCGCAACTCGTCCATCGCGAGGTCGCTGCGCAACACCACCAGCGTCCGGCGGTCCAGGCGCACGACCGGCTCGAACCACATCTGCAGCTGGTAGAGCTCCTCGACGCTTCCCGCGAAATAGAGGATGACCTCCGGTGCGAGCAGATCGACCGCGTCGGAGATCGCGACCGTCGCGCGCTCGCGCAGCCCCGAGCGGTGGTCACGAAGCAACAACCGGCCGAGCACGAGCACGGGAAGCAGCCCGAGTAGCGCGCCAACGGTGAGGCCGACGACAGCAGCCGCACTCTCGTCATCGCTGCTCGCCACGATGACGCCGACCGCGCCGACCACCACCGGAAGAAAGTCCAGGCCGCGCGGACTCATGAGAATCCGCGGAGCTCGTCGCGGCATTCGGAAGCTGCCCAGATCCAGGCCGCGTGCCCGCAGCGGCGTCCGCCGCATCTGCACGACGAGCCCGCGCAGCGACTCGGCGATCGCTGCCGCCACCAGGACAACCGCCATCGCGACGGCCGCTGCCACGGCAACACCGAGAGACAGCTTGCGCGCAGCGAGCAGCACCACCGCGATGCCTGCGACGCCAACCCAGATCGATCGGTTGAGTCCGACCGATCGCGCTTTCGCTATCACCGCAACCGCTGAGCCTCGTCCTCGACGAGCTTGTAGATCTCGCGCTGCACGGTCTCGACGTGGGGTACGTCGGTGAGTGACACCTGGCCGCGGTCGCCGGCCGACTCGATGACAAGCGTGCCCGAGCCGAACAGCCGCTCCACGACGGATCTCGAGAACGACACGTCGTTGACCCTCGTCAACGGGACGTCACGGCCGGTACGCGCCAGAACGCCTTGGCGCATCAGCACTCGACGGTCGGTCACGACGTAGCGCGTCGTCAGCCAGAAGAGGAACGGCCGAACGGACCACCACAGCAGGATCACGAGTGCTGCCGCAAGGATCACCCAGCGAAGGACCTTCCGCGCCGAGTCGTCCGGCAGGGAGAACCAGCCGTAGGACGCGAGGCCGACAACGATCGGCAGGAGCACCACCGGACCCGCCACCTTGCGCCAATGCGGCCGAAGGTTGCGCACCACGTGCTCGCCTTCGTCAAGGATGTTCTCGGGAAAGCCCACTGCCTCAACCCCTCCGTACGTGTGTCACATCGCCGACCAGCCAGGCCCGCTCTTCGCCGGTGTCGGCGTCAGCGACGACCAGTCTGCCGGTCTCGTCCACATCAACCGCGGTTCCCCGCGCAACATCGCCCCCTGGAAGCGCAAGCTCGACCTCAGCGCCAATCGTCTCGCACCGCTCCCGATATGCGGGTAGCACGGAGTCCGGAGCGCCATCAGCGTCGCACCACGCCCGGTAGCGACGTGCCAGGGCACGCAGCAGCTCCTTCAGCAGCGGTTCCCGGTCAGTCGTTCCACCGGCGACAAGCATGCTGGTCGCGGTCGGGACGGGCAGCTCGTCGGCGCGGGTCGACACGTTGAGCCCGATCCCGACGACCGCCGCATCGGCCGCCAGCTCGACCAGCAGGCCGCCGAGCTTGAGGTCGTCGACCAACACGTCGTTCGGCCACTTCAGCGACGCTTCGACGTAACCCACGGCGGATACCGCCTCGACCACCGCCAGTCCGGCGAGCAGCGGAATCAGTCCCCACTTCCCCACATCGACGGACGGACGGAGCAGGACCGACAGCATGAGACCCGCACGCGCAGGCGACTCCCAGCGCCGGTCGAGACGACCGCGGCCTGCCCCCTGGTGCTCGGCGACAAGGACCAGGCCTTCGGGCGAGCCCGTGCGCGCTGCGGCCGCAACGTCGGCGTTGGTCGACTCGGTGGCCTCGACGACATCGATCTGGTGCCAGGTGGCGTCGCGCGCCAGCGCCCGCCGCAACCTCGCCTCTGACAGCGGGGGGCGCGACAGGTCGCTCCACTGAGACACATCCACCCACCCCACCCTCCGCCCATCGTGGAGCCGGCTACGCCGGCGCGGATCCTTTGCGCCGTACGCTACGGCCTCATGACGGCACAACCCGCTGCTCCCACTGACGGTCCGGACCCGCGCTCGACCGCCGGCAAGATCGCCCAGCTCGACCGCCACATCGACGAAGCGGTGCACGCCGGGTCGCAGGCAGCCATCGAGAAGCAGCACGCCAAGGGCAAGATGACCGCCCGCGAGCGGATCGAGGCACTGCTCGACCCGGGTTCGTTCGTCGAGCTCGACGCATTCATGCGGCACCGCGCCCACGACTTCGGCATGCAGGACAAGCGGCCGTACGGCGACGGCGTGGTCACCGGTCACGGCACGGTCAATGGCCGTCAGATCTGCATCTTCAGCCAGGACTTCACCATCTTCGGCGGAGCCCTCGGCGAGGTCTATGGCGAGAAGATCTGCAAGGTCATGGATCTGGCGATGAAGACGGGCAGCCCCGTGGTCGGGATCAACGAGGGCGGTGGTGCCCGCATCCAGGAAGGTGTCGTCGCACTCGGTCTCTACGCCGAGATCTTCTATCGCAACGTGATGGCCTCCGGCGTGATCCCGCAGATTTCGCTGATCATGGGCGTTACAGCGGGTGGGCATGTCTACTCCCCCGCACTCACCGACTTCACCGTGATGGTCGACCAGACCTCGCACATGTTCATCACCGGGCCGGACGTCATCAAGACGGTGACGGGTGAGGACGTCACCTTCGAGGAGCTCGGTGGGGCGCGCACGCACAACACCAAGTCGGGCGTCGCGCACTTCATGTCCGCCGATGAGACCGAGGCTCTCGAGCTCACCCGCGCGTTGCTTGCCTTCTTGCCGAGCAACAACATGGAGCAGGCGCCTTCCTACGACGAGGTGGATCTCGACACTGCCGAGCCGGACACCTTTCTCGACACGTTCATCCCGGACTCGCCGAACCAGCCGTACGACATCGTCACGGTCATCGAGCATGTCGTGGACGACGGAGACTTCCTTCAGGTGCACGAGCTGTTCGCACCGAACATCGTCTGCGGATTTGCCCGGATCGACGGTCGCTCGGTGGGGGTCGTCGCGAACCAGCCGATGCAGTTCGCCGGCACGCTGGACATCGACGCCTCGGAGAAGGCGGCGCGCTTCGTACGAACCTGCGACGCGTTCAACATCCCGGTGCTGACGTTCGTCGATGTGCCCGGCTTCCTGCCGGGAACCGCCCAGGAGTGGAACGGCATCATCCGACGCGGCGCGAAGCTGCTCTACGCCTACGCCGAGGCGACGGTGCCCAAGGTCACGGTCATCACGCGCAAGGCATACGGCGGCGCTTACGACGTCATGGGCTCGAAGCATCTTCGGGCCGACGTAAATGTCGCGTGGCCGACCGCGGAGATCGCAGTCATGGGCGCGCAGGGCGCGGTGAACATCCTGCACCGGCGCACGCTCGCCGATGCCGCCGATCCGGACGCCGCCCGCAAGGATCTGGTCACCGACTACGAGGACCACTTCGCGAACCCGTACATCGCTGCCGAGCGCGGCTACATCGACTCGGTCATCAAACCGTCGACCACCCGCGTCGAGGTGATCCGCGCATTGCGGATGCTGCGCACGAAGCGCGAGTCGCTCCCGCCGAAGAAGCACGGCAACATCCCGCTATGACCGAACCAGACGCTCGACCGCACCTTCGAATCGTCAACGGCGGCGAGCCGAGCGATGAGGAGCTCGCGGCGCTCATCGCAGTGGTCGCACTGCGCGACGCCTCGCCTACCGAGGAGCCGCGGCCGCTTCGCCAACCGCTCAACGCCTGGGTCGCGAGCGGCTTGATCAAAGGCACCCGCACGAAAGTGTGAGCTAGGTGAGCTCTCGTCGCACGTCGACCACCTGTCCGGTGATCTCGGACACGAGAACGTCCACCGCGCTTCGCGCCACCTCGGCCGGGTCAAGCAGCTCGGAAGCCGGCTCCTCGCCGAACGCTCGCTCCCGCATCGGTGTCGCCGTACGTTCGGGGTTGACGCAGTTGACCCGGACGCCAAGTGGGACCCACTCGTCCGCCAGAGCCTGCGTGAGGTTGACCACGGCGGCCTTGGTCGATGAGTAGAGGCTGTAGCCGGCGCGACCACGCGTGTAGCTGCTCGAGGTGAACAGCAGCAGCTGTCCCTTGGTCTGTCGGAGGTAACCAATGCCGAGCCGCGCGATCTGCACCGGCGCGATGTAGTTCACGCCGATCGTCTCCTCGACGGTCTCGTCATCGACGTCGGAGAGCGCACCGGTCGTCAGCACGCCCGCAGTCACCACCATGTAGTCGATGCGGCCATCCTTGCCGTGAGCGACCTCGAGGGCGGCGCGAATGTCGTCCGGCTTGCCCACATCGGTGCCGGTCGCCGAACGGCTGAAGGAGTGGACGGTCGCGCCGTACGACTCGAGCAGCGAGACGATGTCGGCGCCGATCCCATAGCTGCCGCCGAACACAACGGCGACGCGGCCGCGCAACGCGTCGACGTACGCCGCATGGCTGGGCAGTGGGTCGATCGCCGCGGAACCGAGCTGGAAGAGCTTGTCCGCGATGAAGAGGTCGACCGGCGCTGTGACCTTCATGTTCTGGTCGGAGCCTTCGACCATGTGGATCGGCACCTCGGGGAGGTACTTCAGCACCACGCTGCAGTCGTCGGTCGCGGCGAAGTCCGGGTCCTGCCAGGCCAACTCGTAGGCCCGCCGGATCGTGGACAGCCGGAAAGCCTGGGGAGTCTGGCCGCGACGAAGCTTGGAGCGATCCGGGATGTCGGTGATCACGTCGTTCTCATCCACCACGACGATGGTGTCCGCCGAGGCGATCCCGACATCGACGGCCTCGTAGTCGCGCAGTGCGTTCACGCACTCGCGGATGATCCGCTGGCTGACCAGCGGACGCACTGCGTCATGGAACAGCACGTTGCACTCGCCGTCGCCGAGATGGGCGATCGCGTTGCGGGTCGAGTCGTTGCGGGTCCGACCGCCCTCGATGACCGCACTCACCTTGCGAAAGCCGCGGGCCGCGACAAGTGCCTTCACCTCATCGACG